>DATGIG010000784.1:0-5297 GCA_035295825.1 Chthonomonadaceae bacterium
GGCGCTGCCCGCCCACGGCGCCGTCGAGACGGAAACGACCATCGAATACACGGCGGATGCCTGGCAGGCGCTCACCCCTCGACTGCAGCAGATGGATGCTTCCTGGACGGTCCTCGGATCATATCACTCCCACCCCGGCCACGGCGTATTCCTCTCCGCCACGGACCGGGACACGCAGAGCGAGGTGTTCTCCCATGAGTGGCAGGTGGCGCTGGTCGTAGACCCCGTCAAAGATAAAATCGGCTTCTTCCTGGGAGAGAAAGGCACGCCCTGCCCTAACTGGTATGTGGTGTAGGCCCCCTCACCCCACCCGCCGCAACGCGGACTCCCTCTCCCACGCTGCCCGAAGCTTCGAAGAGGGGGAGCCAGGCCGAGAGCATTCGCCTCTGCCTCCAGGCCATACGAGCTTTAAGCAGGGGCCCAACAAGAGGGGACAGTCCCCCCTCCCCGTTATTCCGAAGGTTCGAGGAGGGGAAGGGGATAGGCGCCGCCGCGGGGGCCTTATGGAGAATCGAAGGATGCGCATGCAGGGAAGATGGACAGGGTTCGGCGCGATGCTGCTGTTGGTTGTGGCGAATGGCTGCGCCATGCAGCCGCACAGGACCCAAAGCAGCTTAACCGGTCCGCGCCTGGTGGTGAGCATGACGGTCCAGGGCAGTCCGCTGACGGGGATAGGGATCAACCCGGTGTACTATTACTTCTTCGTCATCAACTACGCCGTCAATCTGCCCAACCAGCAGCCAACACCCATGGGAACGCAGGCGGCGCCAGGCCCTGTGGCGGTTTTTGTGCCGAATGGTGGCCCGACCGGCTTTGTCGCCAGCTCGGACGGCAGCACCTTTGGATACTCCGATTACGTGGAATTCAATAACACGCTTACACAGGGCAGCGGCTTCGGGCTGTTCCATTTCGTTCATCCAAATCCTAATAACTTGCAGGAAGTCCAGACAGCCTTCAACGGCCAGCCGGCGCAGTATGCGGTCGTCAACGGAACGACGCTGCAGTTTACGATCTATCTGACCCAGTTGATCAAGGCATATGATCAGGAACATCAGATCAACCAGACACAAGCGCAGATGGTCCAGCAGGCGCAGCAGATACAGTTTTTGCAGGTCAATTTTATCGCCACCAACACCCTGGATAATACACCAGGAGCGGCAAAAGCAACGGATGCGCTCGGCACAGGATTCAATTCCAATTACCTGATACTGGATCTGGGACAGACGCTCACTTCTGGAGGCAGCATCAACAATGGCAACGCGCCCCAACAGGTGCGTGAGCCAATAGGAGACGTCTTTACCTCCGGCAATGTCTCTGCAGATCCCTCGCTCGATATCAGTGACTGGAGCATTCAGTATTTTACGCAGTGAGCCTATGCAAAGCAGCCGCCTGCACTACAAACAGGCGGCTTGATTTTGGACGGCAGCAGAGCCAGGCAAGATCGGGGCGTCAGGCGGTCTCCAGGGCAGACTGGAGTGCGGCGCGAAAGTCGGGCGGATCGGTATGGTGCAGCAGGATGGAGGGCGTTTTGTGCCAGCGCGCGAACGCCGTGAGGGTGGCGCAGAGATCGCAGAGCAGCATGTCGGTGATGGGCGTGGATGGTTCCAGGTGAAGCGATTTGACCTCAAAGAGCCCCTCGCGCCGGTGCGCTTTGGCGTCCAGGCGACCGACCAGATCGCCCCGGTGCAGGATGGGCAGGCTGAAATAGCCGTAGCGCCGGCGCTCGGCGGGCGTGTAAGTCTCGATCTGATAGTCGAAATGGAACAACTCGCGCGCTCGCCCGCGGTGAGAGACCACCGGATCGAACGGCGAGAGGAGCATCGTCACCGTAGAAGTTAAGGCGCCTGCGGCGGCCTGCTCCAACAAGGCGCGGTTGTCTGGGTGGACGTAGGCCGGCTCGCTCGATCCCTCGGTTGTCACGGTCAGCAGTTCGCCCTGGCGCGCGGCCGCTTTCAGGAGGGTCTGAGCGTCTTTGGCGCCCAGGTAGTTGCCGAAATAGCCCGTCGAGCCCGCCAGCCAGCGCGCCCGCGCCAGCCCCAGCGCCCGCACCGCCTTCAAAACCAACGCCCGGCGCGCCGCCTCCGGCGACAGGGCCTGCGCGTCGTCCCAGTCCGGCAGCACCCGCTCCCGCAGGTCGTAGACCCGCTGGAACCCTTCCCGCCGCGCGATCATCAGCACCCCGGCATTGAAGAGATGCTCCAGGGCGATCTTCTCCGGCTTCCAATCCCACCAGGTCCGCGCCTTGTCGCGAGGGCAAGGAAAGTCCATGGAGCGGGCTGCCCCCCGCTCGCGGATATGGGCCAGCACGCGCGCCATGGCCTCCTGCCGGCAGGCATCCTGGCCGCTGAGGCCGGAGGGCATGTACACCGTGTCCCCGCCGTAGTCCAGCATCCGGCGCCGGTAGATGGGGTAATCTTCGATCGGCAGGAAGCAGGCCGCGTGCGACCAGTATTCGAACAGCGCGCCTTCGGCCAGCAGCTCCTCCAGCCAGCCGGGCGTGTAGTCCCCCACCCGGCTCCAGAGCACCAGATAGGGGCTGCGGGCGACCACGCTGATGGTATCAATCTGCAGCAGGCCCATGCGCCGGATCGCGGCCAGGCAGTCCTCTTTGCGAGATGGTGCTGTGGGGGGATATTGCAGCCCCTGCGCAGCCAGCAGCAACGCCCGCGCAGATGCAGGTGACAGGTTCAATGGTTTCCTCTCGATAAGCTGCGTGACGATACTCTCTAAAGGTGATACGTTGGAAGGGCGGCGCCTACCTACAGAATCAGGCTGTTATGCTCTACTTGCCCCTTCTTAGCAGAACCGGAAAAACATGCAGGCATAATGGGCTTGCATGATGAATCTGCCAACCATTACGCAGGCGACTGTTCACCGTCCATCGCGCCGCCAGAGCGTTTCCCCGGAAAGGCAAGCAGATTGTCTGGGAGGACCCGAGGGTGTCTTTCCCTGTGCATGATGGCTCTGATCCTGCTGACCCCCTCGCACGAGCCGGTGATCCGGCTACTACCTGTTTAGGAGGACTCCATGCGTTCTCGACCTCTGATCCGCCTGGGGCTGGCCGGTGTTGCTTTGCTGGCCCTGGCCTGCGCCCCGCCGGGTGGCGCTCAATCCCTGCCTGCCGGCCTGCAGGCGCATCTCAACGATCCCCATATCGCAAATCCTTTCGTCGGCTGGTATCGTGCCGATGTGCATCCGTCCGACAGACCCCCGTACAAACCGTCCGGCGGCATCCTGCCCATGACCAGTTCCCTGGTTAATATCCTGGTCAACAATCCCTCGGCGGATGGGTCCAGCGCCCAGGACACCCAGAGCGAGACCTGCACCTTAGTCTTCGGGTCCAACGTCCTCGTCGGCTACAACGACTCCACCGCCTACACCAGCTTCGTCCAAAATGCCCACTTCACCGGCTACTCCCTTTCCACGGATGGCGGCAACACCTTTACCGATGAAGGTACCCTGCCCCAAGACACCAATGGCGACCTGGGAGACCCGGCGCTGGCGGCGGATACCGTGGCCGGGACCATCTACTTTATCACCATCGCCTTTGGCGAGGAGTTCGGGGTGCCCGGCATTCAGTCGTTCCGCTCCTTCGATGGCGGAGCCACCTTCCATTCTCCGGTCAATGCCGCTCCCGGCTTTTCTTCCAGCGACTTCCTGGATAAGCCCTGGGT
Organism: Chthonomonadaceae bacterium; assembly: GCA_035295825.1. Lineage (GTDB taxonomy): Bacteria > Armatimonadota > Chthonomonadetes > Chthonomonadales > Chthonomonadaceae > DATGIG01. Next base: position 3,675 of record DATGIG010000784.1, read on the forward strand.
CGCCGTGGATGACGCTTCCGGCACAGGGCAGGGAACCGTCTACGTCACGTTTACCGACTTTGGGTCCAGCACGAAAATATGCGTGACCCGCTCCACCGATGGCGGGGCTACCTGGGGACCTTCTGGAGGCGTCTCTCTGGCCTCCGGAACGGTGCAAGGCTCCTACGTCGTCGTTGGCCCCGACCACTCCGTCTACGTGTTCTGGCTGGACGGTAACAGCGCTTCCCAGCAGATCCTGGTGCGCAAATCCACGGATGGCGGCAACACCTTCGGCTCGTCGGTGACGGTGGCGACACTGAAGACGACGGGAGTGAACGGGGACCTGGGCCTGGGAGGCTTCCGCAGCAACGCCTTTCCCCACGCCGCCGTCAACCCGGTCACGGGCAACGTCTATGTCACCTATAACGACACTCCGGGCGGCACCGATCGGGCGGACATCTTCTTCACCCAATCCACCGACGGCGGGGCCACCTGGAGCGCGCCGGTCCGCGTCAACGACGATACCACCACCAACGACCAGTGGCAGCCGGCGATAGCCGTCTCTCCGGACGGCACGCAGGTGTTCGTCGGTTTTTACGATCGGCGGCTGGACTCCAGCAACTACATGATCGATACGTTTGGCTCCGTCGGCGTCATCAGCGGATCCACCGTCACGTTCCAGCCCAACTTCCGCATCACCACGGCGTCCTTCCCGCCGGTCTATGGTGTGGACCCGGTCGTCAATTCCACCTACATGGGCGACTACGACAAGGCCGATGCAGACAACGCGTTCTTCTACTATAGCTGGGGGGATAACCGGCTGCCCAGCGCCGGCCATTCCGGCGACAACGCGGATGTTCGGCTCACGCTGATCCCAATCTCCAACTTCTACATCACCAGCCTGAGTCCCAACTCTGCCACCGCCGGCGGTCCTGGCTTCACGCTGACGGTCAACGGCAACAACTTCCAGAGTGGGGCCACGGCCAACTGGAACGGCTCCGCCCTGACGACCACATTCGTCTCCGGCAATCAGCTTACCGCCAGCGTCCCGGCCAGCGACATCACCAGTCCTGGCATCGCGTTCGTCACCGTCACGAATCCAGACGGAACAAAGACCGGTCCCGCTACCTTCAGCATCGAAGCTCCGGCGATCTCCAGCCTGAGTCCCAACTCTGCTACAGCGGGTGGCTCCGGCTTCACGCTGACGGTCAACGGCAACAACTACCTGAGCGGCGCTGCAGTCAACTGGAACGGCTCCGCCCTGACGACCACATTCGTCTCCGGCAATCAGCTTACCGCCAGCGTCCCGGCCAGCGACATCGCCACCGCCGGCACCGCCAACATCACCGTCACGAATCCGGGTGGCGCAACCTCAAGTTCAGCTACCTTCACCATTGACAATCCGGTACCGAGCGCAAGCAGCCTCAGCCCCTCTTCGACGTATGTGGGCAGTGGCGCCTTTACGCTGACGGTCAACGGCAGCAGCTTCGTATCCAGTTCGGTGGTCACCTGGAACGGCAACGCGCTCACCACCACCTATGTCTCCAGCACTCAGGTCACGGCCTCTGTGCCTGCCATTGATGTCGCCAACGTCGGCTCCGCCAGCGTCCAGGTGCTCAATCCCACGCCTGGAGGCGGCGCCTC
>DATGIG010000785.1:0-9453 GCA_035295825.1 Chthonomonadaceae bacterium
AGGCTCTCCAGGCGGGTACGTTCTGTACCCGACCTCCAAAGCAGTTCAAATGCTCGGCTGCGTAACGTGAGATCCTAACACTACCCGGCTTGGAAGGCTTTGCCCTTACCCTATGCAGGCCCGCCTTTTTTCAGGTAGCCCAGATCGGCCAGCCACTCCTCGAAGCGTTTGTGCCAGGTTCCGAACGGAATGCCGTTGCGCGCGCCGATGCCGCCGCCATGTCCGCCATGCCCATAGATGTGCAGTTCGGCGGGGATGCCTGCGCTAAAGAGGGCATTGTAGAACTCCACCGTCTGCTTGGCATGGAATGCGTCGTCTAGCCCGGCGCTGGTGAGGAACGTAGGCGGTGCGTCCTTCGGGATGGAGATATTCATCGGTCCCCAGCCTGCGTAGACCATCCCGACGAAATCCGGGCGGCAACTCTGTTGCTCTATCGGGTCCGTCGCGCCCGGCTTGCCGCTATCGTAGCGCATGGTTGCCAGCGCCGCCAGCGCGCCTCCGGCAGAGAATCCGAGAATGCCGACCCGGCTGGGGTTGATGCCCCACTCCTTGGCCCGCGACCGGACAATGCGAATGGCGCGCTGAGTGTCCTGAAGCGCCTCGCCCTCCACCGTATAGTGGTAGCCCGGCGTCTGGGCCAGACGGTATTTGAGGACAGCGACGACGATGCCCTGGCTGTTCAGCCAATCCGCGATCTGCAGCCCTTCGGAGAACCAGACCACCTGGGAGTGCCCGCCGCCTGGTGCGACCACAATGGCCGTTCCGTTTGCCTTATCCGCCGGGGGCAGATGGACCTCGATCATCGGATTATGGATGTTCTTGATGGAGTAGTGCTCGCCAGGCTTCGGATTGGGCGGAACGAGGATCTCTTTCTCGTCGGCACCCTTCAACGTGGGAGAACCGGGCGGATAGAGATAGACCGTCTGCGGTGTGTCCGCCGCGTGGGCCGGAGACACCGCAAAGGCGGACAAGAGCAGGAAGAGCGTCCAGAGCGCAACCCGGATCGTTTTGACGAACATTCCCAAGACTCCTCTCTCTTTTGCGCCTTTTGCGCTTTTTTGCGGCTAATCTCAGGCGTGGGTAAGCAGCGGAGAGCCTTCCGGGACGCCGTTGGGCAGCAGTTGATACTGCGTGGTGCGGCGCATGGGCGTATACCCGGCTTCGCAGATCAGCCGCTCCATCTCCTCGATGGGCATGGTGAAGGCGCAACCGGCGGAGGAGACGACGTTCTCCTCCATCATCGTGCTGCCGAAGTCGTTGAGGCCGTAGCGGAGGGCGATTTGCGCCACCTTCGGTCCCTGAGTTACCCAACTGGCCTGCATATGGGGAATGTTGTCCAGCATCAGGCGAGAGACGGCGACCGTCCGCAGGTAGTCGAAGGCGCTGGCCCGCTCGTAGTCCAACTCCGTGCCGTCGGGCTGGAACGACCAGGGGATAAAGGCCGTGAAGCCGCCCGTCTCATCTTGTAGTTCCCGCGACTTGACCAGATGCTCGACCCGGTCTTCGATGGTGTCCGCCGAGCCGTACATCATGGTGACCGTAGAGCGCAGCCCGGCCTTATGCGCCTCCCGCATGCAGTTCAGCCACTCCTCCGCCGTATCCTTGTAGGGCGAGATCGTCTCCCGCACCCGGTCGGTGAGGATCTCCGCACCGCCGCCGGGGACGCTGTCCAGGCCCGCCGCCTTGAGCCGCGCAAACATCTCCGCCAGGGAGAGTTTGCTGATCTTGGCGATGTAGATAAGCTCTGCGGGCGAGAAGGCGTGGTTGATGACTCCATACGCGCCGAACTTCGCCTTGATGGCGGAGAGCAGGTCCTCGTACCATTCGATCTTAAGCTTTGGGTTCAGGCCGCCCTGCATCAGGATCTCGATGCCGCCCAGGTCCACCATCTGCTGGATCTTCTCGAAAATCTGTTCGCGGGTGAGGGTGTAGCCCTCTTCGTGGCCCGGCACGCGGTAGAAGGCGCAGAACTTGCAGCGCACCCAGCAGACGTTGGTGTAGTTGACGTTGCGCCCGACGACGTAGGTGACGAGGGGATTGGTATCCGGGTGCAGCTTCTCCCGAACATGGTTGGCGAGGAACGCAAGCTCCGGCAGGTTGGGGTGCAGAAATAGCCGCAGCCCATCCTCCGCCGTCAGGCGCTCTCCCGCAAATACCTTATCGGCGATATCGTCAATGTTGCGCGAAGGGCCGCGCAGCAGTTCCCGTTCCACAATAGCCATCGTTGTGCTCCCGCTCTGCCTGGGCAGACTTGCGCTTGTGTCTGATTTCACAAGCGCTTCCATTATACCTTAATCCACAGCGCGCGTTCTCTCTCCGGAGGCATAGCGCTTCTCCTCTCCTTTCTTCGCGGCGAACCGTCCGCCGCAGAGAGGGCACGCGGAGATCAGGAGCGGAGGGCGCGGGCGGCGATATCACGTCGGTAGTGCATTCCCTCGTAGTGGATATGGCTCAGGCCATGGTAGGCGTGGACAACGGCGGACTGCAGGTCGGTTCCCAGCCCGGTAATCGCGAGTACCCGCCCGCCCGACGTGACAACCTGCCCGTGGGCGACGCTCGTTCCAGCATGAAAAACGAGGCAACCGTCCGAATGCGTAGCCTCCTCCAGGCCGATAATGGGCCTGCCCAGCAGGCCGGAGACGTCCTTACCGGGGTCGAAGGCATCCGGATAGCCTTCGGAGGCGGCAACAACGCAGACCGAGGCGGCCTCCTTCCAGTGGATCTCCTGCTTGTCCAGCGTTCCATCCAGGACGCTGCAGAGCAGAGGGACCAGGTCGCTCTCCAGTAAGGGGAGGATCGCCTGCGTTTCGGGATCGCCCAGGCGGCAGTTGAATTCGATGCACTTGGGACCCTCATCGGTGAGCATGATGCCCGCATAGAGTACGCCCCGGTAGGGGATGCCGTATTCGCAGATGGCGTCCACAGCGGGCTGGAGGATGCGCTCGACGGCCAGTTGGACGGTATCGGGGGAGATGATGGGCACGGGCGCGTAGGCGCCCATGCCACCCGTGTTGGGGCCGAGATCGTTGTCGTAGATACGCTTATGGTCCTGCGAGGGGATGAGCGGCACGACGGTATCGCCGTCGGTGATCGCCATGATGGACGCCTCTTCCCCCACCAGACACTCCTCGATGACGACCTGATCGCCGGACGCGCCGAAGACCCGTTCCGCCATGATGCGGTCCAGCGCGGCGTTCGCTTCGGCCTCGCCTCCGGCGATGATGACGCCCTTGCCCGCCGCAATGCCGTCCGCCTTAATGACGACCTTGGCGTCGGCGGGGCGATTGGCATAGTACTCCTGAACACGAGCGCGCGCCTCCGGGAGGGAGGCGCAGGCCCAGAAGGCGGCGGTGGGGATACCCGCCGCCTGCATCAGTTGCTTGGCGAAGACCTTGCTGCCCTCGATCCGCGCAGGCTCCGCCGACGGGCCGAAGATGGGCAATCCGCGCGCCTCGAATGCATCCACGATGCCCGCGATCAGGGGCGCTTCCGGCCCCACGACCGTCAGGCTGATGGCATTCTGCGCGGCGAAGTCCGCCAGACCGCCGATGTCGCTCACCTTCAGCGGAATGCACTCCGCCAGTTGCGCGATCCCGGCGTTGCCGGGCGCACAGTAGATCTTCTCCACCTGCGGGCTCTGCGCGATTTTCCACACCAACGCGTGTTCGCGCCCACCCCCGCCAATCACCAGAACGCGCATCTTGCTCCTCCTCGTGGTCAGTCCCCGCTGTCCGGGGGGCGGGTCCGGTCCATGTTGGCGAAGCGGGCATACTGCTTCATAAAGCCAACCACAACCTTTCCCGTCGGGCCGTTACGCTGTTTGGCGATGATAATTTCCGCCTCTTCAATGAATTCTTCGCCCCGTTCGTGGCGCTGCTGCTGTTGCTGGATCTCCTCGTCCGCATCCACCGATTCTTTCATTTTGTAATACGCATCGCGATAAATAAACATAACTATATCGGCTTCTGCTTCAATGCTCCCTGATTCCCTTAAATCTGAAAGCATGGGCCGTTTATCGGGGCGGGATTCGACGGCGCGGGAGAGTTGCGAGAGCGCGATGACCGGGACTTTGAGTTCGCGGGCGAGACTCTTGCAGGCGCGGGCGATCTCGGAGATCTCCTGGTTGCGGTTCTCCGTGCGCTTGTGGGAGCGCATGAGCTGGAGGTAGTCGATCATGATGAGGCCCAGGCCATGCTCCGCCTGCAGGCGGCGGCACTTGGCTCGCATCTCCATGGCGGAGACGTCCGGCGTGTCATCGATGAAGATCGGCGCTTCCGCCAGACGGCTGATGCCCTCCCCGACCCGCTGCCAGTCATCGCCCTGCAGGAAGCCCGTACGCAGCCTCTGGGCGTCCACCCGCGCTTCGGAGCAGATCATGCGGTTGACCAACTGCTCCTTGGACATTTCCAAACTGAAGACTGCGACTGCCATCTTTTCTTCTAACGCAATGTGTTGCGCTAATTGTAATGCAAGACTTGTTTTTCCCATCGAAGGCCTCGCAGCGAGGATGATGAGGTCGGAGGGTTGGAGGCCGGCGGTCATGAAGTTGAGGTCGTCGAAGGGGGTCTGCCGCCCGGTCGTCATCCCCTTGTTTTCGTAGCGCTTTTCGATGCGATCCAGCTCTTCATCGAGCAGGGGGCGCAGGGCATAGAAGAACTGGCCCATGCGCCGCTGTCCCACCTCGAAGACGAGGCGTTCGGCGCGGTCCACCACATCGTCAATCGCGTCGAATTCGGAATAGGCCAATCCCTGGATCTGCGTGCCGACGTCGAGCAGGCGGCGCAGAATGGATTTCTCTTCGACCAGGCGGGCATAGTACTCGATGTTCGCCGCCGTGGAGGGGGCGTCCATCAGGTTCATCAAGTACATGTTGCCGCCCACGGTATCGAAGAGATTGCGGGATTTGAGTTCGTCGGGAAGGGTGATTAAGTCTACCGGCTCATCGCGTTCGGCAAGCGCCAGGATCGCTTCGAAGATGAAGCGGTGTGCGTCGCGATAGAAATCCTCCGGCTTGAGGATCTCCGCCGCCTTTTCGACGGCGGGACGTTCGATCATCATGGAACCCAGAACGGCCTGTTCCGCTTCCAGGTTCTGGGGAGGGATGCGATCCATCGGGCCAAAACGATCCTGAGACAAAGCGCTCCCTCCCGGCTAAATCAGGCTTCCGCGTCGGGCGCTTCGTCCAGAGCCGACGTGATCTCTGCGGCAGGCGCCGCCTGGGCGGCGGCTTTCGCTGCGGCTTCCTGCGCGGCAGCCTCCGCCGCCGCGGCCTCGGCAGCGGCTTTTGCGGCCTCCTTGGCGGCCTTCTCTTCCGCCAGAACACGGGCCCTCTCACGGGCTTCCAGCACTTCGGCGGTCACCACTTCGATGGTGAAGGAGGCGGTGACGTCGGGATGCAGCCGGGCAGTCAGTTCATACGTGCCGGTCAATTTGATGGGGTCGATCAGGCTGATCTTGCGCTTGTCCACTTCGAGGCCCAGCGACTTCTGGATCACGTCCACCACATCGGCCTCGGTGACCGCGCCGAACAGGCGGGTGGACTTGGGGTTGGCCTTCGCCAGGATCTGGAACTGCTGGCCGTTCAACTGCTCCGCGCTCTTCTGCGCCGTGGTGAGCAGGTTCGTGCTCTTGGCGATTTCACGCTGGAGGCGGTCGGTATGCTGTTTCATCGCGGTTCCCTTGGCGACAACCGCCAACTGGCGAGGGAACAGGTAGTTCCGCGCATACCCATTGGCGACCTGGACGATTTCACCGTCCTTGCCGACCTTGGGCACGTCGCGCGTCAGGATCACTTTCATTCGCTTTTTCTCCTCGAAAAACAGGGGCCGGGGATCAGGGATCGCAACGCGCCCGGAAAGCGCGGAACAGACTGAACACGCCAAGCACCGGATAGAGATGCGGGCAACCACAGGGGGTTGCCCCTACCAAAATGAGGGCCATCGGAGGGTTTACCCTTACCGGAATGCGGGCAACCACGGGGTGGATACCGTAAAAATGGCCTAATGGTTAATTTGAACTCCAATGATGGGAATCGGGTGGTCAAACAGGCTATCCGACCCGAACCAGATGGAAGCGCTCTTATTTACCCTAAGAAGGCCCTTTACGTCAAGGCGTGGACGGCTTGTATCCCAAAGATCGCCCCTTAAACCGAATTCCGGGGTTACCTGATACTCCGTGCCTACCCCGATCTTGGAGGCATACAGCCCATAGCGGACGAGCAGCGAATCGGTCAGTTGGTTTCCTGCCTGCAGATTGAGGCGCGTATTCTGGCCCAGATCGTAGAGGCCGATATCGACCAGGTCGCTCTTGCCGAAATGGAACCGCCCATCCACATCGAGGCGCAGCCGGGACGGAGAGAGCTGTTCGGAGATATTACTGACCAATTCCACTTTCGGCAGGCGCGGGGCTTTGACTTTGCCCGCGGTGCCCGTCAAATTGCCCAGCAGTGCATTCACCTTCTGGATAGCTTCCTGGCCCTGGTCCGTGGCGCTGCGCAGGTTGGCGACGGTCTGGCGCAAGTCGTTGCGGAGTTCCGGATCGCCCGTCAGTTCGTGCAGATCGGAAGCGATCTGATTGAAACGCGAGAGGGTCGTGCGGGCCAGGTCCGCCGTCTCCTGAAGCGATTGCTGGAAGCGCGGGTCGCTCACCTGCTCGGTCAGCTTCTGTACAACGGCGTCCGCATCCACCAGCGTCGAATCCACGTGCGAGAGCAGGTCGTTCAATTTCTTGCCGAAGTTGGTGATGTTGTCCTTATTGCTGGCTACCAGGTCGTCCAGATCGCTCCGGAGTTCGGCGGTCATCAACTTCGCGTTGGAGGAGGTGTCCTTCAGGTTCTCCAGGGTCAATACCAGCGTCTGCTTCAGCTTCGGGTCGGCGATCACGGCATTTGCGGCGGTCGCCGTCTTAGTAGCCGTCTCCATCAATATCTTGGTCTGATCGAGCACCCCATCTACTTTATTATAGGCTTTATCCAGCTTCCGGGAGAGCTCCTTGGTATCCAGCTCCTTGACGGACTTGTTCAGGTTCTTAAGGAGTTCGCTCAGTTCCGGGCTGAGGGAAGCGAGCGTCCCCGCCGGCGATTCTGCCGTCACTACAGCGGTATTGTCGTCCGGATAGGGGGGATGGACCTCCGTATCGGGCTCACTGGGAGGGCTGACCTGCAGTTGCGCCGTGGTGATCAGGAGGCCGGAAGCGACAGAGAACTTATAATTGTTCGGGATCCGGATAGTTTTTTTGATGGAGACCAGTGCGTAGGGTTTCAGCGTTGCCGGGTCCAGTTCCACCTTGGCGACTTCCCCGATGGGGACGCCGCGCATGCGCACGACGCTCTGCGCCTGGAGGCCCTCCGTATCGGTGAAGTTGACACGGATCGTATAGGTGTTGAGGGTGGTATGATTGAGATACAACAGTAGCCCGATGCCCAGCGCCAGGGCTGCCAGTACCACAATGCCGACACGCACGGCGGACTTCGCTTCCATCTTTCTCTCCTCGCAGGCTCGCTCTCACTTCGTTTTACGTTCCGGCTGGATAAAATTCTGCACAATGGGGTTCTGGGAAGCCTGCACCTCCGCAGGCGTTCCATAGATGATGATCTCGCCCTGGTGCAGCATCGCAACCTGGTCGGAGATGCGGAAAATCGAAGGCAGGTGGTGGGAGACGACGACGGAGGTGACCCCGGTGCGCCGCCGTGTCTCCATAATGAGTTCGTCAATGGTATTGACGGTGATCGGATCGAGGCCGCTCGTCGGCTCGTCGTAGTAGACGATGGCGGGTTTCATCGCCAGGGCGCGGGCCAATCCCACACGCTTCTGCATGCCGCCGGAGAGTTCGGAAGGGAACTGCTTTTCGATGCCTGGCAACTCCACCTCCTCCAGCAGGTCCTTTACCATCTGGTCCAGTTCGCTCTTCTTAACGCCCTTGCGATGCCGCACCACGCCGAACACGATATTATCGTAGACATTGAGGGAATCGAACAGGGCCGCGTACTGGAAAACCAACCCCATCTTCAGCCGGACCTTGTCCAGTTCCGCTTCCGACAGGCCGACGATGTTTGTGCCATCGATGAGGATCTGCCCGGAGGTGGGCTTGAGCAGACCGGTGAGGAGTTTGAGCAGCGTTGTCTTGCCGCTCCCGGATTGGCCCATAATGGAGACGATCTGGCCCTGTTCTATCTCCAGGTTGATGTTGTTCAGCACGCGCTTCTGCGGCACATCATAGATGAGGTCGCGAACGGAGATGGCGCTCATGATCCTCCTAGCTACTGGCTGAGGGCTTTTCCGGAGAGTATCTGCGTCAGCATGTAGTCCGCCAGAAAGATCAGCACGACGCAGACGACGACGGAGGTGGTGGTGGCCCGCCCGACTCCGGTCGCTCCGCCCTTGGTACGCAGTCCCTGTTGGCAGGCGATGAGGCCGACCAGAAAGCCGAAGACCAGCGCCTTGACCAACCCATGGATCATATCGGAGGGTCTCGCATAGATGCGGACCGACTCCCAGAAGGCGGCTTGAGGCACGCCTTTCTGAACCGCCGTATAGAGCGCCCCCATGATGCCGGTGATGTCCGCGATCACGGTGAGCAGGGGAAGCATCAGGACGGCGGCGAGGACACGGGGCGCGACCAGGTAGCGGATGGGGGAGACGGCCATCGCCCGCAGTGCGTCTACCTGCTCGGTCACGACCATCGAGCCGATCTCGGCGGCGATGGCGGCTCCGGCGCGCGAGGCCAGCGCCACCCCGCCCAGAACCGGCCCCAGTTCGTTCAAAATGGTGTAGGCGATGGCGCCGCCGACAAACTGCGTGAAGCCGCGCTGGACGGCCAGGTTGGCGGTGTAGAGGGCGAAGACGGCTCCGGTCGCTGTGGTAATGAGGACCACAATGCCGAGCGAGTCGGCCCCGATGGAAGCCATCTGGTTCACCAGGTCGCGCACAGATAAGCTGCCGGTTACGACCGAGAGCAGTATCTGCCATGCCAGCAGCGCCGATTCCCCGAGGAAGGCCAGGCCCCGGACCAGTACCGCCAGGACCCCCCCCGGCTCTCGGTTGCGCTCCTGGGGCGGTGCAGCAGCCGGTCTGCGGTTAACTCCCTGATTCGCCATGCGCCTAGTATGACAGCATGCCGCGAGCCTTGTCAACGGAGCTTATCGGCATTGTCCTCCGTTACGGCCTGCTGCTATTGAAGATAGGAGGGTCTGGGATAGCGGAAGAGGGACTCTTTCGCATCCGGCTTTTCATCCGGCGACCCACCGTCGAAATTCCCAGTGACGCCGATGCTATAGACGACGAAGCCATTGCTTTCGCGGCGATAGCGGAGCGGCTTGCCATCGAACGGGTCGGTGGGAATCGTTGGGAGCGCCTCCTCCAGGCGATTGGGGAAGGCGCCGTGTTTTGCCTTCCATGCCAGCAGGCTTGCACCCGTTTGTACGATGGAAATCCTTGCCTGATCTGTCGCCCGCTT
>DATGIG010000786.1:0-6186 GCA_035295825.1 Chthonomonadaceae bacterium
TTGAAAGTCTCAGCCACCTTTACCGGAGGAAGCTTCAGCGGCTCGCTGAGGGTCAGGCTGCCGTAAGAATGTTTTGCAGGGAGGATGTCAAGCCGCGCCCAGCAGCCCGGAAACGAACCTCTGCAGGAGCCCCATGCAGATTCCGGCCGCAAACAGAACGCACAATAATACCATCACGCTCATAAACCGGTAGAAGGCCGTCATGCATCCACCTCGAAAGTGCAGGTTGGCTGAAGGACGTTGCCGGGAAGGGTAAAGTTCCCAAACGGGGCCGTACCGTACTGAATTTTTCAGGCTGCCCATCCGATTCTAGCTGCAGCATGACAGGGTTCATCGTTTAGAACGCCTGATGCTCGCCGAAGAGCGTATGCCCCTCGAAGGGAAGCCGGGTCGCCTCGAAGCGCCGCCACTTCGCGTGGCCGTCGGCATAGACGTAGTTGCTGCCGCCACTGTGCCGCAGGCTGGCGATGGCGAGCGGATCGGAGGTGTCGGACGGACCGGTGGGCAGTTGTGCTTCATCAAGCCAGGGATGATAATGCACATCGCAGAACGAATCTTTCCGCTCGGCGATGTAGATGGACTGCGCCGGAGTCGTGATCTGCGCCAGCGTAGCCCCAAAGAGATAATAGGCGTTGAGAAGATAACTGCTCAGCGGGCCGGGCGGCGGCGCAGGCGGGTTCGATCCGATACAGGCCCCGCGGCTATCGAGCAGATGCAGACCATGCGGGTCGGGGTCGGATGGGCAGATATAGAGCTGGGTCTCGCTGCTGTCTTTGCTGGCGACATAGGGCAGGATCTTATCGAACGGCGAGCCGTAATCTATGTTTTCCAGTTGCCCGTTGCTGTCGTCAACCGCCGGATTGCTGGAGGAAGGATGCTCCTGCGGGTATTTCTCATCGTAATCCTGCAGATAGAGCATGAGCGCCAGGCCAGTCTGCCGTCCGTTGGACAGGCAGGAGATGGCGCGTGCCTTTTCGCGGGCCTGAGCGAAAACGGGAAAGAGAATGGCGGCCAGAATCGCTATGATGGCGATGACCACAAGAAGCTCGATCAAGGTGAACGCGCGCCCGCATCGGCGCGTGAGGGATGCCGCGGACATTGTTTTGCCTCCTGAAGGGTGCGGAATGGTTGCGTCGGATAGTTACGCCCGGCCGTCTGGAAACGGCGATCCGCAGCCGCGAGGAGGCTGATCGAGAGGCGGGACGGGCAGGAAGCGCAGAGCCGCGCGGAGGGGGCGGAAACGCAGCGAGGAACCCGTCGCGAAGCATAGTGTCACCGGCGCAGGGAGCATAAAGACCAGCCCGGCGCGCGGGGGCGGCAGAGGCATGGGAGCACTGCAGGCGCTCTGCGCGCAGGCCGCGAAGCGCAGCCCTGGGAGGGAAGCGCCGGCATGGCCGGGACAGGCGGCCATGCGGCACGTCTCCGGCCGGCAGCAGCAAGAAGGCGTTTGCGTCGGAAGAGAACTGTTGCTGGCAGGCGAGACAGACAAGATCCTGGGCGCAAACGGAATCCCGTTCGCCAGCAGACAGCCGCAGATCAGGATCGCCATCCACGCGCGCCGCATTTTTTGCAGGCTCCTTCCTCCCTATAAAGTGTACCCGCATTTTCGTTTGCATGTTCAGTATGGAAAAACAGAGAAAGCGCATTGTGTGCTAGAATAGCAACGCCTGAAAGCTCGTCCTCTCCAGGGCGCTATCCGCCGGGCTTGCGGGCGCTACCATGGATACCAGAGCATGGAAACCGAGAATTTGCCAGAGAAAGACCCGGGCTACCAGCGCACGCGCGTGCTCGTGCCGAGCCTGCTCGTTGCGATCATAGGGATCTCATTGGCGTATGCATGGATCTCGGTAGGCACGACCCGGGAGATGCGTATCCAGAGCGCGCTGGACCGGAATCTGACGACTGCGCAATTGAGCGCCCGTCTGCTGGATGAGCAATGTGAGGACGTGGTCACGGTCCTCAACGAGCTGGCGCAGTCCGCTCCCCTGCATTCCATGCTGGCTTCCGGCAACCGGACCAAGCTGCGGGGCAATCTGCGCTTCGACGTCGACCTGGTGCCGGAGCTGCTCTTTCTGGCTCTGTACGGCCCCGATGGGCGCCTGATAGAGCAATACCCCGCCGCGCCGGCCGCGCCGGCGACAGTGGCGCATACGGAATGGGCGGACTATTTCCGTCCCGGCAGGACCCTCTACATCGGCAAAGTGATCACCCTGCCAGACGATCCGAAGACGGAGGTGATGGTCGCCGCGCGCCCATGGGGGCCTCCGTCGCATCCAGGAGGCTTTATTCTTGCCTACTACCGGCTCGGCCGAGTCAATCAGTGGATGCAGCAGCTCCACATCAGCGAAGGCACCCTCTATATCCTCGATGTCACGGGGCGCGTCGTGTCCATGACCGGCAGCGCCCACAATCGCCTGGACAGCCTGCAGCCCGATCTGCCTTCTCACCTTGCCGGGCAGCGGGGTCGTGGAACGCTGGTTGCGCATAACGCGAACGGGGACAGGATGCTGGTGGGCTTTGCCTCCGCGGCGCAGCCGCGATGGATGGTGCTGGTCCTGCAGAACGAAGAGACCGCTCTGACGCCGACAAACTATCTTTTCCGCCGGTTATCGCTGCTCCTGATCCCCCTGCTCGCCCTGTTGCTGGCGGCCGGCTGGATGCTCATTAACCTCTTTCAGCGCCGCGAGCAGATGGCCCGCCAGCTCACAGCTCAGAATGAGCGGTTGCGCGCCGCCGACCGCGCCAAATCCGACTTCCTCGCCAATATGTCCCACGAGCTGCGCACGCCGCTGGCCAATATCCAGATTACGCTCTCCGGCCTGCTGGACCCCGATCTCCTCTGGGAGAAGGAGCAGGCGCAGGAATGCCTGCAGTTGGCGAGCGAAGAACTGGATTTGCTGATCGCCCGCATCCGGAACCTGCTCGATATGTCTCGCATCGAGGCGCACGCCAATGCGCTCCAGAAAGAGCCGAATGACCTGACCGACATCGTCGGCTCGGCCCTGGAGCGGCTGCGCTCCCTGCTACGCGGCAGGCCGATATACGCCGATTTCCCTTCGGAGCCGCTGCTGGCCGAATGCGATTCCGCGCAGATCGAGACGGTGATCGTCAACCTGGTCGAGAACGCCATCAAGTACTCTCCGGCAGCCACGTCTATCGCCCTCAACGGCCGGAGAGATGTGAACACGGTGCGTCTTACGGTCGTCAACGAAGGAGCGGGCATCGCGGCGGAAGCGCAGGCGCGTCTGTTCGAGAAGTTCTATCGTGCCTCGCCGTCCTCCGCGATCGGAGGCACAGGATTGGGCCTGGCGATCTGCAAAGCGATTATCCATGCCCACGGCGGAGAGATCAGCGTGCAGAACATGCCGGGCGGCGTCGCGTTCTGGTTCTCCCTACCGGCAGCCCCCGCGCTGAGTGAGGCAAGCGCATGAGCCCAAGCAAGATCCTGGTAGTAGAAGACGATCCGCGCATGCAGAAACTGCTGCGCTCGCAACTGGAGATGCGCGGCTATCCAGTCCAGGTCGTGGATGATGGGCCGGCCGCCCTGGCCGCTGTTGCGGACTCGGAGCCTGACCTTGTTCTGCTGGATATCGGTCTGGCGACCCTCGATGGCCTGGAGGTCTGCCGCTCGCTGCGTGAGTGGTCTACCGTCCCCATCATCCTGGTCACGGCCACCGACTCCCCCGAAGCCAAGATCAAGGGCCTGGAATACGGCGCGGACGACTATCTGACCAAGCCGTTTCACATGGGGGAGCTGGCCGCCCGCATTCGCGCGGTGCTGCGCCGCACGAATGGAGAGCGCGTCTCCACGCCCCCGATCGTGCAGGTGGATGGCCTGCGCATTGACGCCGGGCGCCGGGAAGTCCGCCGCCAGGACGAGCTGCTGCATCTGACGAAAACGGAATTCGATCTGCTCTGGGAACTGGTCAGCCATGCCGGCAAGGTGCTCACCTACGAATATCTGCTGGAGGCGATCTGGGGGGCCGGCGCGTCCGATACCCGCCCGATCCACGTGCATATCTGCAATCTGCGCCGGAAACTCGAGCAAGGCCCTACCTCTCCACGCCACATTCTAGCCGTCCCCGGAATCGGCTATCGGTTCCGTCTGACGGACGTTTAGACTCTGCGAGCCTGCCTACAGACCGGACGCCTCCCCGAAAACTACCGGGAAAACCTGTTTCATACCGTCAGAAATACCGGTTTTTTGCCGAATCGGCGCCATCTTAAGCAAAACTTAAGAATCCTCCTGGCGTTCTAAGCAAATCTTAAGCCTCTTTGGTTTATTATGTAATCAATCTGTACCGTTACCGGCCGCGCCGGCTTTTGCCGGGCGGGCGGGGATAAGCTGCAGTCTCCAGGCCCTTATGCGCCCGAAAGGCGTCTGGCAGAGTTTCATCCCCGCTACTTTCCTGAAAGCTAGAAAAGTAGAGAGGATATGCGATGGTAGGCAACACGCGCAAAAACATGATCCTGGCAGGCGCCGGGCTGGGTCTGCTGCTGGCGGCAGGCGCCAGCCGGGCCGACCTCATTCCCGAGCTGCAGTCGGTCGCTCCCAATGGCTCCGGGCACTTTACCTGGAGCTACAATGTAGACCTGACCAATGATGAGGTCGTCAAAAAGGGCACCTTCTTCACCATCTACGACTTCGCCGGCTTCGTGCCCGGCACCAACTTCCAGCCGTCGGGATGGGTTTTCTCCAGCTCCATGCTGGGCAATACGCCTTTGCGGGTGGCGCCGGTAGACAACCCCAACATCCCCAACCTGAGCTGGACCTACACGGGCAAAACACGACTCGGTCCGGGACCGCTGGATCTGGGCCTGTTCGGAGCCGACAGCAATTCCGGCAGAGCGCAGTTGGGCAATTTTGCCGCCGAGGCGATCAAGTACGCGCCGGGCAAGCCGGGCAACGGCAGGCCGGTGGACAACATCGGCTCGATCGGTGTGCCGGTGCCTTCCGTTCCCGAGCCGGGCGCTCTGGCGCTCTTGCTGCCGGGACTGGCGCCGCTGGGCCTGCTCCTGCGCAAACGCGCTGGGTAGAAAACCTTCTGCAGCCCTCTGCAGCAACCCAGGAGCGGCGCCGGAACGCCGCTCCTGTTCTTTTTGGCATCTTCCACCGCCGCGATTTCAAGTACTTACCCCAACTCCTGCTCGGAGAGCGCGAGCAGTTGGCAAACAGGCGGGCGTACATCTGCTGATAAAGCATACAGCCATTCTTTCCAGCTAATACATTGAATTAACCTGGTCATTGCCTCCCATCCTACCAGCTTTTCCAATTCTGCTCCCAATGTATTCACTCCAGCGGCAAAGCCATCAGGATAAATGATTTGAAACATCGTTTTTCGAGCTTTAGCCTTCTTGAGAGCCAAAATGTCCATGCAATCTGGGCTTTCTATAGCCACCTTCAATCGTAAATCCGCATAGTCGTGATATCCTCGCTGGCGTAAAATTCGCTGAGAGGTGACAAATGCCATCATTTCATCCACCCACAGAAATCGAATTAGGCTGGACCGATTTTTAGTTACACAATGGTACATCTCGTGGGCAATGGAAGCAAACTTTTGCTTGTTAGTTTCATATGATTTCATTATTACGATTTCATAACGACGGAGTATACAATTTCTCAAACACATATTGGAAGGACCAAAGACGATCTCGTAGGGCCATTGAGGACCTTGTTGAGGACCAAACCACCCAACATAGGTTTCAAAGCAATAGGCCGCAAACTCGTTTAATTGATCATCTTTGACGTCAAATTTATATAGACTTAATAGTTTCTTTAGTATCATCGTCTACTCCGAATAAGTATGAAACCGCCAGAAAAATGTCAATGGCATACAAACTGACTGATACTCCCAACAGGGCATCACGTGGCGAACGTTCGGAACATCTCCAAGTGGAAGAGAGCGCCGACGATGCTCCAGATAGAACCGGTCACGAAGTCGCCCAGGATCAGCCCCAGGAAGAACGGCAGCCCTTGCCGGTAGGCTTTCATGCCGCCGTAGCGCAAAAGCAGCGACTTGATGAGCCAGGCCACGATCATGTCGAACCAGAAGAAATCGTTGGCAAAGCTCATGTTCATGGCGTAGGCCGCCGGATGCAGCGGAAAGCCGGCAAACCGCGAGCGCAGGGCCGACAGGAACAGGGTCGTGAAGGCGCCGAAGATCATGCCGCCCATCATCTTCGCGT
>DATGIG010000787.1:0-7538 GCA_035295825.1 Chthonomonadaceae bacterium
GGAGACGACGCCTCCCACCGAGCGGCTGCACGCCATGCTGGTATGGCGCGTACTCTTCCGCTTCGACAGCGTTCGGGACTACTATCAGAGCTTCACCGAGATGTTCGCTGCGATCCGCCCGATCTATCTGGCGCGCCGCGAACGCTATTTCGCGGCGGAGGCAGCGGTGTTTGCCGGCGTGTTGGAGCAGGGCAATAAAGAAGGCGTTTTCACGTTCGAGAGCGCACACGCCACAGCACACACGCTGCTGCTGGCAACCAATGCGCTGCTGCCCTTCAGCCTGAGCGCGCGGGAGTTGGGCGCGCGGGAAGTCGTCGAGGCGAAAGTCCGTTCTGTCGCAGACCTGATGCTGCGCGGGTTGCAGACCGGTTAACTTCCAATGAGCCTGAACAAGGCGGAATCGTTACAAAAACCAAGGAGAGAGGAATGCGAATTTCGATGGGAATACTCACCGCCGTTCTGGCGACCACGGCGTGCATGCCGTTACAAGGGGCGAAAGCCCAGCCCTCCGGCCCGGATCAGCCCGACATGGTCCTGACCGCAGAAACCCGTACGCAGATCATCGCGAACCTGTTGGGTAAGCTGGATGCCAACTACGTCTTTCCGGATGTTGCCAAAAAGATGGACGCCGCGCTCCACAAGCGCCTGGAGAACAAGGAGTACGACAAAGTCACCAGCGCCAAATCGTTTGCGGAGCTGCTCACCAAGCACCTCCAGGAGGTGAGCCACGACGGACATCTCCGGGTCCGGTTCAGTTACGAGATGCTGCCGACACGCAAAGAGGATGACCAGCCTTCGGCGGCGGAGATAGAGCAGTATCGTACCTGGAACCAGCAGGTGAACTTTGGCTTCGAGAAGGTGGAGCGGCTGAACGGGAATATCGGCTATCTCGACCTGCGCGGCTTTTTTGACCCGGAGATGGGCGGCGATACCGTCGCCGGAGCGATGACGCTGTTGGCGAATACCGACGCCCTCATCATCGACCTGCGCCAGAACGGCGGGGGCAGCCCGGAGATGGTCCAGTTGATCTGCTCCTACTTCTTTGAGGGCGAGCCGGTCCATCTCAACGATCTCTATTTTCGGCCCAGCGACACCACACGCCAATATTGGACCCTGCCGCATGTCCCCGGCAAGCGCTATGTGGGCAAAGAGGTCTATATCCTCACCAGCCATCGCACCTTCTCGGGGGCGGAAGAGTTCTCCTATAATATGAAGAACTTGAAGCGGGCCACGCTGATCGGTGAGACGACGGGCGGCGGGGCGCACCCCGGCGACATGGCGCGGATCAACGACCACTTCGCCATCTTCGTGCCGAGCGGGCGGGCCATCAACCCGATCACCAAGACGAACTGGGAGGGAACCGGAGTGACCCCGGACGTCGCGGCGCCTGCCGAACAGGCCCTCAAAACGGCCCAGGTCGCGGCGCTCAAACACCTTCTGGCAAAGACGACCGATGGGCCGCGCGCCGGACAACTGAAGGAGGTACTGGAGACCACGGAGAAGGAGTTGGCTGCGCTTCAGGCCAACAAGACGCCGGAAAAGCCTTAATTCCTCTCTTCTCCCCCTCTCCCCGCACGGGGAGAGGGGCGTAATTACAACAGAGATTGTGCGACCTGTTCGGCTTTGTTGGCAGCGGCTTTGCGCAGGTTCTCCTGTGTGGGTGTCAGGTCCAGCGTGTGCATATTCACCTGCTTGCGAAATTCGCGCACGGCGGTCAGCACCGTTTGCGCCGCCTGCTTTGCCCCGGCGACATCGCCCTGCGCCTTCCGGATCTGCGCCAGATCTACCCAGGCTTCAAACCGCTCGTAAAGCGGGGCGACCTCGGCCCACTGCTCGGCCCATTGCCCGGCTTGCGGCAGATGGCCGGCCTTCAGTTCCGTCTCCGTGAGGAAGCGCAGGGCCTCCGACCGGTAGACGGTGCCCGGTATCCGCTTCAGCAGGTTCTCATAGCCGGCTTGCGCATCCGCCGTCCGGTTGGCATCCGCATAGGTACGCGCGATCATCCGAAGCGCATAGTCCAAATAGGGACTTTGCGAATAGCGATCCACGATCAGTTGATAGTACGTGATCGTCTCCTCGGTCGTCTTCTGCCGATGCCCCTCCAGCCTGGCGCGCGCCTCCGCTGCACTCGCCGCCCAGATGCTCTTGGGCATCCGGCTCACGACCTCATCCAGCCCCTGGTAGTGCTTTACGTTGTCGCCCATCGCATCCCCTTCCTCCGCCGTCAGGCGCCAGGGATTGTTAATCTCCCCCAGATAGCGGGTAAAAGCGGGACCGAACAGCGGCGCGACCGGCAGCGGGCCATACGAGGCGAACTGATACCGGAACCAGATCAGGTCATTATTGGGCAGCGTCCCCCGATGCTGATAGCCATACCCCACCTTCAGGACCGCGCCCGAGATGAGATAGAAGGCGAGGATCCCGGCGACCGCCAGCGACGCCCGGCGGCGCGTCCGAAGCGTGAGAGGCGTCCCCAACGTAAAGACCAGTCGCGAGTGGTACATATAGAGGAGCAGCGCCGCCGCCAGCAGGATCCCCTTGGCAATCCACCAGGATTCGAGGAACGTCAGGTGGTAGGGATTGTTCATTGAAGCGTAGTAGGAGCTCAGCGAACGGAGCGATAGGTAGGGCTGAAGCGGCGCGCCCGGCACCAGATCCATTGCCCAGTAGAGCGCGGCGACGCCGAAACCCACCAGTGGATGGCGATACAACGTGGCAAACGTCAACGCCAGCATGGTGAGAAAGAGCGTCGAGGGGATGCAGGCCAGGATGTCCGGCGCCAGATCATAGGGTTTCAGCCCGGCATAGAACGCGCCCAATGAAATCAGGGCCAATACCCATACTAAGGCCAGCATCACCAACAGGCGCATCACCACGATCCTGCCGATATTCACCGGGCGGGAGGCCAGCACCGCCCCGATGCGGGAGCGATACTCCGCCGACAGCAGATGCGCCCCCAGGAAGGCCGCCAGCAGGGGCGTCACCATCTCCACGCTCCGGGCGGGCAGGTCGGGCGTAAGGAGGCTTGTCGTCAGAATAAACCAGAAGACGGTCAACTGGCTGACGGCCACCGGAAACGCCAACAGGAGCCAGTTATGAAACATCAACACGCGAAAATTGTAACGAAACAGCGTGGACTGGGACATATGCTCCTCTTAAGGTCGCTCGGATAGAAACGCATGGGGGTCAGCGGGGCTCCGCAGCCAGCCGCTCCTGAATGATGCTCTCCAGACTGAACAGGTCGTAGGAATCCACACCGCTCAGCTCCATCTGCACGCGCCGCCGTCGGTCGGTGATAATCAGCTTGGGCTTGGGATTGGCGCGATAGGCGCTGGAGAGCGGCGAGGCTTCGGCCTTATCCGGATTGCTGCCTGTGCCCCAATCCATCACCATGGGAAAGTTCAGTCGTTCGCCTTTGGCAAACGTGGTCGCCGCGCTGTTGTCTTCGTTCACAGTGATAGCCACCACCTGAACCCCTTTCGGGCCGTAGCGCTCCTGCAGATCGTTGAGACGATCCAGCAGCAGCACCGAATCGGAATCCTGCGGCGACCAGATCACCACAAGCAGGATCTTGCCCGCATAGTCCGACAGCCCGATCAGCTTGCCGTCCTGATCCGGAAGCAGAAATCCGGGGGCGCGTTGCCCGACCACGGTATCTTGTTCGCCCATGCGTTCCAGCGCGGGCGCCAGCCGCAGGTGCGGATCGTTCCCCTCCTGGATGAGGGACCAGAAGAGCCAGCCGGTAAGGAGCAGACCAAGAGGCAGACCGAGGCGCACCGACAGGGATGCGGGCTTATCCCCACGCTGAGAGCGACGATACAACAGGAGGGTCAGACAGAGCAGCGTCGCCCCCAAGGCCAGAAAGGCGCTCAAGTTCTGGATATAAGCGGGGAAGTAGAACTTGCCCAGGAAGGACTTCCCGGCCAGGGTCAAGACCCAGTAGAGGCCGACGAGGGCGCCGGCAATGGCGTTGTCGAAGAGCAGCGCCAGGGTAAAGCTCGCGCTGGCGGCGAAGAAGAGGACGCCCGCCGCTCGCAGATACTGCAGGAGATAGGCATCCGCACCCATCAGCCCCCCGCCGGTATACACCCTCCCCACCATGCAGCCCAGAAACAGGGCGAACAGGAACGCATACAACTGCAGCAGCGCTCCCACGAACTTGGCGAACGCCAGCCGTTCCATCGGTTGGGGCTTGGAAAAGACCAGGATGCCGGTACGCAGGCTGGTCTCGCGCACGGCGGCCAGAGAGACCCAGACAATGCCGAGGAAACCCAGCACCTGCCATCCAGCCTCCGCAGCTTCGTAGGCGGACAGCCCCACACCGCGCCCCAGCGTACCGCCCACCGTAAAGCCGAAGAGAAAGGAGAGCAGGACCACAAACCGGAACCCTGCGGTACGCCAGCCGATCCGCCACTCCATACCCACCAGGGCCAGAAGCGATCCTATTGCTGTCCTAGTAGGATTAGCGGGCGCCATTCTGTCCCTCGCGCATCAGCCAGATATAGGCATCTTCCAACGTCGGCTCGACCTGCCGGCAGCGGATCCCCTCCATGGTCTCGGAGACGACGCGGATGTGGAGGCGACCGCCTTCGCGGAGCAATCCGGTCTCCAGGTACTTGCCCCGAGTACCGGGCAACTCCTCCTGCGTGACATCCAGCGCCCACACCTTGCCGCGCACCTCCTCCAGCATTCCGGCGACATCCCCAACATAGCGCACGCGGCCCCGATGCAGGATCGCGACGCGATCCGCGACGGCCTCCACATCCTCGATGAGATGCGTCGAGAGCAGGATCACCCGCTCGCCGCTCAGCTCCGCCAGCAGAGAGCGGACCCGGATACGCTCTTCGGGATCCAACCCTGCCGTCGGCTCATCCACAATGAGGAGCTTGGGGGAATTGAGCAGCGCCTGCGCCAATCCCACCCGCTGGCGCATCCCTCCGGAGAACCCGCCCACGGCGCGGTCGCGCACGCTGGTCAGGTTCATCCTCTCCAGCAGCCCTTCGATGGTCGCACGGCGTTGCTTCGGATCGTGGATATTGCAGAGCAGCGCCATGTAGTCCAGCGTCTCATAGGCCGATAAGACGGGATAGAGGCCGAAATCCTGCGGCAGGTAGCCCAGGATCTGCCGGATCGCCTCCTTCTCCCGTCGCACATTGTGTCCATCTACAAAGGCGGTTCCCTCGGTAGGGTCCAACAGGGTCGCCAGGATCGACATCAGCGTGCTTTTGCCCGCGCCATTGGGGCCGAGGAGTGCGAAAATGCCGTCGGTGATGGTCAGGTTCATCTCCTGCAACCCCACGACCCCGCCCTCGTACTCCTTCCTTAAATTCTGGATCTCGACTTTCAGGGCCGTTTCTCCTTAGTGGCCGACAAAGGCGGAAATGTTGATGCGGCGAATGTTGTTATTCGCCGGGTCTGCGACATAGATGACGCGCTTACCGTCGGTAACGACGCCGCTCAAGGTATTGAACCGGGCGTGCGCCCCATCTCCATCCTGCGCGCCGCGCATCGGGCCGCCGGAAGAGCAGTAGCCCGCCAGCACCTCCGCCTTCCCGTTACGAAGCAGAAACACCGCCCCGGCATCGTTATCCGTCACCAGCCAGTCGTCGCCGAAGGGGCAGAGCGCCCCCGGGTGGCGCAGAGCAGGGCGCGTATTCGGGTCCGTTATCTCTTCCCCACCCGCCACGAACACATTATGGAGTGTCTGCCCTTTTAGCAGCAGCGTGCCCGTCTGTGGGATCGCGACCGCCGTCTGCGAGGCGGCGACCACGGAGGTCGGGGGTCCGGGCACCTCCACGGCGTTCTGGAGGGTTCCATCGGGGCCAATCCGATGCAGGCGTTTATCGCCTGCATCCGCGACGAGCAGGGCCGGCGTCGCCTCCGGCAGGAAGGCGACGCTTGCGGGCAGCGCCGTCGCCTGAGCGCCTTTCAGGGTCGTCACCTCCCCATTCTGGATACGCCGGACGCAGTGATTGCCTGTATCCGCCACATAGACCGCGCCATCCGGCGCGACGCAGACGCCACATGGGGCGTGGAAGCGCGCTTGCAGCGCCGAGCCGTCGGTTAAGCCCTCCTCGCTGCCTGCAAAGGTTGTGACCTGGCCGTCCGGCGTGACCTTGCGGATGCGGTTGTTGCCGGTATCGGCCACATACAGGTTGCCCTGCGTATCCAGCGCCAGCCCGGTAGGGCGATCAAAACGGGCGACATAGCCGATCCCATCCGCATCCCCCGGCTCCAGGTCTCCGGCAAATGTATCTACCTTCACCTGAGTGCTGCCAAGCAGATCCACATGCATCGGGCCGGCGCCGCCGCCGCCGCCGCCGCCTCTTCCCGGCTTTGCCACCTCTTTATAGACCAACCCACGCCACCAGATGGCCTGCACAATGCCCAACACGATAATCACCAGGATCGCCGCCACACCGGGATGAATATGTTTTTGAAATCGCTTCATGGCATTCCCACCTGGTAGACCATGATAGAATCGGTACCCAGAGCGACCAGCAGCAGTTCTCTGTCGCCTGCAGCAAGCACGGCATAGTTTTCGGGCAGGGGTAGCGCGCGCGGCAACTCCTTCCGGACGGTCAGCAGCCAGGCTTTCGGGGAGACGTCGCCATCTACGTAGCAGACCCCACGCTCGGTTTCGTACAGCCGCCCCCGTCCCTCCATCCAGTCGGTAAGCGTCTCCGGCTGATCGTCTTTGCCCAATCGGCGGATACAGACCACTCTATCGAATTGACTGGATTCCCGACTGGGCGCACTCCAGTAGAGCGCGCCGTCCTGCGTCAGGATACTAGACTGGAGCCCCGTCTCGCCGGCGACGCGTTTTGGGGCGCCGTGGAGGAGGGCGATACGGTAGAGGGTCGTGACCCCAGGAGCGCCGGGGCGCATCGCGGAGACATAGATCTGATCCCCGTGGATGCCGATCACTCGCCCCGCGAGCGGTTCCAGCAGCGTTGCGATGATGGTAGAGGCCCCCCCCGACACCGGTACGGCGACGAGCTGCAGCGTCGGCCCAAGCGGAGGCAGCGGCCCGCTGTCGGGGACCGTCGGAGGGAGCTGATCCAACCAGTAGATATGATCTACAGTGAGGTAGAGCCCATGCGGTTCGCGTGGGCCGCTCCAGACCTTTTGCTGCCCGGAGCCATCGGCGGATGCCAGCGTCAGGCTCCAGTGGTCGCCCTCTCGCGCCGCCCAGACGACCTTCCCCTCCGCAACGGCATAAGAGCCGAGGCCGTCCGAGGCCGCTATCGGCTGAAGGCTCGAGGCGCTCGCGCGCATCAACCGCGCGCCGGGTTTGCCGACGCCTTCGAGCCAGTACCAACTCCCCCCGCTCCTCATCGCCTCCTTCACCGGGGCGTGCGCCTGGCCGATGAGGGTAGGATGCATGAAGCGGGCGCGCAGCACAAAGAAGACGGCCAGCAGGCAGAGCAGGCCGATCAGTACCACAGGAAGGCGGTTCGGTTGTACATTGGAGCGGTTCGACAAAGGCGGAACTCGTTCGGGAGGGATCGGTTGCCGATATCCGTTTCGGGCTGGGG
>DATGIG010000788.1:0-5191 GCA_035295825.1 Chthonomonadaceae bacterium
CTTGACGTGACTCATGTAGGTTCAACGCACTGAAATGTGTCACCCCCTTCCCTTCCTTGCCTCTCAGGGCAAGGTCTGTAGGGAAGGGGGGCGGGGGGTTAGGTCACGGATAGATACCGCGCAGGGTGGTGGCGTCGGCGACGCGCTTGACGCCGATCAGATAGGCCGCCAGGCGCATATCCACCTCTTCCCGCTTCGCCATGTCGCGCACCGAACGGTACGCGCGCTGCATAATCGCCTCCATCCGGGTGTTCACCTCGTCCTCATGCCAGAAGAAGAACTGCAGGTCCTGCACCCACTCGAAGTAGGAGACCACCACGCCGCCCGCGTTCGCCAGCACATCCGGCACCAGGAAGACGCCCTTATCCCGCAGGATTCGGTCAGCGGCGGGGGTCGTCGGGCCGTTGGCGCCCTCGATAACGATCCGCGCCCGGATCCGGTCGGCGTTCTCCGTCGTGATCTGGTTCTCGATGGCGGCGGGCACCAGGACATCCACATCCAGTTCCAGGAGCTGCCGGGTATCGATCGCCTCCCCGCCGGGGTGGGTGGTCAGGGTGCCGTCGCGGTTGGAGCACTCCAGCAGGGCGGGAATGTCCAGCCCGTTCGGATTGTACAGGCCGCCCAGCGCATCGCTGACGGCGACGACCTTCGCGCCCTCTTCATGGAAGATCCGCGCCGCCACGCCGCCCACGTTGCCGAAGCCCTGCACGGCCACACGCAGGCCCTCCAGCTTCAGCCCGAACTCCTTGATAGCCTCCCGCGCAATGCAGACGATGCCGCGGCCCGTCGCGTCATAGCGGCCCAGCGAGCCGCCGATGGGGATCGGTTTGCCGGTCACCACGGCGGGAACCGTCCGTCCTGCTGCCATCGAATAGGTGTCCATCACCCAGGCCATGGTCTGAGCGTTGGTGCCCATATCGGGAGCGGGAATGTCGGTGTTGGGGCCGATGACGATGCTGATCTCGGAGGTATAGCGCCGGGTGAGACGCTCCAGTTCTAAGAGGGTGAGGGCCTTGGGGTCGCAGACGACGCCGCCTTTTGCGCCGCCGAAGGGAATATCTACGATCGCGCACTTCCAGGTCATCCACATGGCCAGCGCACGCACTTCATCCAGATCGGTGTGGGGACTATAGCGCAGGCCGCCTTTGCTGGGGCCGCGAGAGACATTGTGCTGGACACGATACCCGGTGAAAACATGGGTGTGTCCGTCTTCCATTTTGACGGGGAAATGAACGGTCAGTTCCCGTTGCGGATATTTGAGAACTTCGTGTAGCCCCGGATCGAGTTCCAGGTGACAAGCCGCGGTTTCCAATTGCTGGAGCGCATTGACATATGGGTTCGCGCTTTCGCGCGGCATTCCTTCACGCAGAGTGGCCTCCGGTAACTGTGGGCGACGCATACGCCCGGCGCCGGGTAGCGGCGGTGAGATACTCATCGATTCCTCCTCGAACCATTGTATGCAGGGGCCCGGTAAATGGGAGAACCGTATCCGGCTCTCGTAACCCGCCAGCGCCTCTGCCGACGGCCATCCCGGAGCAATTACACCTACATTGTACCATACGCATTATTTTGTCAGGACAACGCCATACCGGTTTTTTTCAGAAACGGTGCTCGCTTGCAACGCGCCGACATAATCTGCTAGACTCTCCACAGAGAGAAACAAACCACGCCTGTTCGGACGATCCACACGCCAGGCGCCCTATCAAAGTCAGGAGAGCGCCATGCGAAACGGGAGGGGAGGGCTGATCCTCTGCCTGCTGTACATGCTGGGCGGATGCGCCATCATCCCCGATCCGACCAGCGTCACCCCCAAGCTGCATCTCTATATCGCAGACAGCGGCAACCATCGCATCGTCCGTATCGACGATATGGATGGCCGGGGTTGGACGACCCTGGGCGGTCCGAAGGGAGACGCCGTCGGACAGTTGGATTCACCGCAAGGGATCTTTGTGGACCCGGAAAAGCATCTCTATATCGCGGATACCGGGAATAACCGCATCGTGCGGGTGGAGGACATGACCGGCAAGGACTGGACGACCCTGGGACATAAGGGCGTGGGGAACGCACAGTTTACGCAACCGGTCGGAGTTTTTGTGGATCGGGAGAACCGCATCTACACCGCGGACCGCAACAACGACCGTATCACGCGCATGGAGGATATGAACGCGAGCCACTGGATCGCCTTCGGCGCGCACGGCAAAGCGGTCAATCAGTTCAGCTATCCCACCGGCGTCTATGTGGATAGCAATGAGAAAATCTATATCACCGACTCGATCAATGTGGTCGCCAATCTCTTGAATAACCGGATGGTCCGCATAGACGATATGGACGGCTCCAACTGGCGCAGCCTGGGCGAAGGGACGGGGAATGGCCCCAATCAGTTCAACAACCCCTCCGGGATCTATATGGATGGCAAAGGGAGTATCTATATCGCCGATACCTTCAATCATCGGATCGTGCGGATGGATAACATCGAAGGCAAGAACTGGGTGACGCTGGGCGGCAAAGCGGGCGGCGGTCCCGGACAGTTCAATCAGCCGACGGGCGTCTTTGTAGACAGCAGCGAGCGCATCTACATCGCCGACTCCCTCAACAACCGCATCGTCCGTGTGGACGACATGACCGGTAAGAACTGGGTCGCGTTCGGCGTCTCCGGCAACGGGGAGGGCCAGTTCGACACCCCGACCGGGATCTACGTTCGCTGAAATCTGCCACGAAGGAGGGCAAAGCGCTGAAGATCACCCAAGTGAAAACGATCCCCTTGATCGGCGAGACGCCGGACGGCGGCTGGGCGCAGGGGTTCGATCCCAACGAAAACCTGCATACTCTGGTAGAGGTCCATACCGACGCCGGGCTCATCGGCAGGGGAAGCTGCTACACCAGTCAGGCGCTGGTGGAAGGCTCGCTGCAACTGCTGCGCCCGCATCTGATCGGCGAGTGCGCCCTGGAGCCGGAGCGGGTCTCGGAGCAACTGCTCCAGATGACTTTCTGGCAGGGGCGGGGCGGGGCGGTGGCCCACGCCATTAGCGGCGTGGATATCGCGCTCTGGGATCTTCTCGGCATGGCGACGGGGCAGCCCGTCGGTCGCCTCCTCGGAGGCTGCTACCGGGATCGGATCAAGCCCTACGGCTCCCTGCTCTTCGATGAGCCCGACGCGCTGCGGCGCAAACTGGAGCAGGCGACCGCGCGGGGGTTCAAGGCGCTCAAGCTGGGCTGGGCCGGCTTCGGGCGCGTGGATCGGAAGTTCGACGAACTGCTGGTCAAGACGGCGCGCGACACGGTCGGCAGCGATGTGGAGATCATGGTGGATGCGGGCGGCTCCGAGCAGTTCTGGCCACATGGCTACAAGTGGGCCGTCGAAACGGCGCACATGCTGGCGGACTATGCGGTCACCTGGTTCGAGGAGGCCCTGCCGCCGGACGACATCGAAGGCTACAAGAAGCTGCGCGAACAGGCGCCCCTCCCTATCTCGACCGGCGAAGTGCTTACCCGCCGGCAGGCGTTTCTTCCCTGGATCGAACAGGGCGCGGTCGATATTATCCAGCCCGACTCGACCAAGTGCGGAGGGCTCTCCGAAGCGCGCCGTATCGCCTGGCACGCCTACGACCACAACATCCAGTTCGTCTCGCACGGTTGGAACACGGCGATCGGGCTGGCGGCCGATCTCCATCTGGCCGCCGCCATGCCGGTGGCGCGCTACGTGGAGTACATCACGCCAGCGCCCTATATCGACGATCTGGTAACGCACCCCTTTGCGCTGGATGCCGAGGGCATGCTCTCCATTCCGACCGGCCCTGGGCTGGGGATCGCACTGGATGCGGACGCGCTGGCCCGCATGTCGCGCCGCGCCTGAAACCACCCTTCTCACGCCCGCCTCTCCTGGTCGGCTAGACTCGGCGGATCTACACTGGATACGGCATCCTGAGAGGGGGTGCGTTAAAATGATAAAAACGGTTTAAGGAATTTTTAAGCCCCTCTTAAGCTGCGTGGGATACAATGGGCCTCATATCAAAATGAAGGAGTGGTCTCGGAATGAAATCTTTTGTCATCGGCCTGGCGGCGTGCGCGCTGTGCCTGCCGGGCGCGGTTCTGGCCCAGAACAGGGCGGAAGTCGTCTCCAGAGGCGCGCGCTTCGAGGTCAAGACGATCCTGAAAGAGGAGAGCACCACCATCGTGCTTTTCCTTCAAGACACCAGCGTGATCGAGCAGCAGTTTCTTACCGACCTGGAGAAGCAGATGCCGAAAAGCGAGAAGGTCGTGCTGGATCTGGTGCGCCTGAAGGATCTCTCGGCCCCCGCGGCGCAGCAGTACAAGATCCAGGCCACGCCGACAGCCGTCATCTACGATCGTTTCGGCCGGGAGATCGCGCGCACCTCGCAGCCGGAGGAGATCCAGGCTGCGGTCCGCAAAGGCCAACTGATGGCGCGCATCCAGTGGATCGACGAGGACGACCCCAGAGCGCCGAACGTCTATGGCGCGCCGCCGGAGGCGTTGAAACGCGGACTGCCGGGCATCGTGAAGACCATGGCGCTCCGGCCGGAAGCCTTCAAGATGTTCAATATCATGTCCGAGATGCACTTCAGCGACGGCTTTCTCAAGCGGCGTGAGCACGAGATGATCGCCGCCTATGTCTCCTCACTCAACAAGTGCAAGTTTTGAGTGGGCTCACACGCTTCCGCGTTGCGGAGGCAAGGAGTGGACCAGGACATCGTGGATGCCATCGGCACCGGGGACCTGAGCAAAGTGAAGCTGACGCCGAAAGACCAGGCGCTTCTCACCTTCGTCAAACTGCTGACGCTCAACTCGGCGCATACCCGGGACGCCGATGTCCAGACGATGCGCGATGCGGGCTGGACCGACGAACAGATCTGGGAAACCGCCTTTGAAGTCGGGATCTTCTCTTTTCTGAACCGGATGGCCGATGCCCATGGGCTCGACTATCCGTCGGGCGGATGGTTCCCACCGGAACTGCGCGCCAGAATGGAACGGGAAAAGCAGAAGGAACAGGCCCCGCCGAAGGCTACGGGAGACTCTCCGCCGGACAGCGGCGCGGCCCCCGCGAAGAAGCCCTGATACGGAGCGCCTCTTCCTCGGCTCCGCTGCCGCGCCGATTCTTCCTGTTCACGAAAGGAGACACGATGGACTCGCTGGACAAATTCTACTACGACGAACTCACCTGGCCGGAGATCAA
>DATGIG010000789.1:0-8336 GCA_035295825.1 Chthonomonadaceae bacterium
GGCGACTACGGAGAGAATGGATTCATTGAGGAGTACACCTGCCTGATCAAGGGTGAGCCCACTCGCGTTGTCGTCACGGTTACCCGAAACGCCGCCGGGAAAGCCCAGCACCTCGTGGTGAACCATCGGCCCCGCAGTTCGGTGATGCTCTTCGCCCGCTTGATGGGCGAGAAGTACGCGGGCACTCCTCTTGCCAGATACTTTATCACCAGGGAGTCCTGAAGCGGACGTTTCGACGATGCGGAATGCAGCGCCATCCGCTAAGGAACCCCGCAAAAGCAAACCGGTCAGAAGCGTATCACGAGAAGCACGCATGGCTGACCAGGTGAAACTGCGGGGTTCCTAAGGAGATTGATATGAACGTTGTGAAAGCGGCGGCGGTTCAACTGAGTCCCGTCCTCTACAGCCGCGAAGGAACTATCGAAAAGGTCGTGCGGACGATCCACGAGCTTGGCCGGCAGGGAGTGGAGTTCGCCACGTTCCCAGAGACCGTGGTTCCTTACTACCCTTACTTTTCGTTCGTCCAACCGCCTGTACAGAACATCGTCGGACCCGAGCAGCGAAAACTGCTCGACCAGGCAGTGACGGTGCCGTCCCCGGCCACGGACGCCATTAGCGAAGCTGCCAGGCAGGCGGGAGTAGTCGTGTCCATCGGCGTCAACGAGCGTGACGGCGGAACTCTGTACAACGCGCAGCTTCTCTTCGATGCCGATGGCGCCTTGATCCAGTGGCGCCGCAAGATATCGCCCACCTATCACGAGCGCATGATCTGGGGCCAGGGAGACGGCTCGGGCCTGTGCGCCGTTGACAGCAGGGTTGGTCGCATCGGTCAACTGGCATGCTGGGAGCATTACAACCCTCTGGCGCGGTACGCGATGATGGCCGATGGAGAGCAGATCCATTCTGCGATGTATCCGGGCTCCATCTTCGGCGACCTGTTTTCCCAGCAGACAGAGGTCAACATCAGGCAGCATGCGCTGGAGTCTGCATGCTTTGTCGTCTGCGCGAGCGCCTGGTTGGATGCCGATCAGCAAGCGCAAATCATGAAGGACACCGGCTGCCGCATCGGGCCGATCTCCGGCGGTTGCTTCACCGCAATCGTGGCGCCCGATGGAACCCTGCTGTGCGAGCCTATCCGCTCGGGCGAAGGCGTCGTCATCGCCGACCTCGACTTTACGCTGATCGACAAGCGCAAGCAGATGATGGACTCGCGCGGCCACTACAGCCGGCCCGAATTGCTCAGCCTCCTGATTGACCGCACCCCCGCCGCACACGTTCACGAGCGCGGTGCGCGGCACGTTTCAGGTACCGAGCAGTCCTCACAAGAGGACCGTACCACGGTCCCGGTCCAGCGATTCAGCGTTGCTTCGTGCAGACCATTTGAAGAGGAGGTCACAGATGGAGTTGATCAGAGCCAGTCGCTTTCCCATCTCCAGAACCCTGGGGCCGATGCGGGATCCCAAGGGAGGCATGCGATGACATCTATCGCCAGTTCAGCTTCCGAGGTGAAGGTTTAGCATCGCTCGCTCTTGATCGAGCGTGGTTACGAGGAATTCACCGGGCGGCTTGAGCAGATTCTCGGGCGGTTCGTCGCATCAAAGCTGAAAGGCCTGACACCCGATGGCGCCATGGAGGTGCTGAAATCAATGGAGGGCGAGCAGGGGTTTATGATTATCAATATCTTCGACCATGGTGCGGACCTCCTGATGGTCGGCCAGCGCCGGAAGGCCAAGCAGTACCTGATCGGCAATCCACTCGTGGCGATCCAGATAACTCGCTATGACATCCGTGCGGCACTTTATGCCCCGCTGCGAGTGCTCGTCTTCGAGTCCGAGCCTGGTCGCACGGTCGTCGAATTCGATCAGCCTTCAACGCTTTTCGGTCAGTTCGGACGAAATGAAGTCACCGCCGGAGCTGTCCAGAGTGATGGAAAGCTCGATCGCATCATCGCGAAGGCCGCAATGGCCTAACACGGTGATAAGTAAAGGGGTTTAAGATGTCTCAGATTGAACGTGAAGCTGGTTTTGATTCCACGCCCGTATGCCCCGAGCAGGCAGGGGCTTCGGGCGCCTATAGCAACAGTGCGATCGCAATGATGCCGCCGGGAGAAGCGCAGCCTGCGTCACTGCAGGAGCGAGTTCTCGCTGTTAAGATCGCAAGAGCCATGTTGTCCGGCCCGCATCAAATCACTAAAGATGCGACCGTTGCGGAAATGGGCGCCGACGGAAATCTCATCATTTTGCGCCAGGGCACCAACGACTGGGTCTGCTTTCCCGGAAATGAGAATGTGATCGGCAATGTCCCGATGTGTGCCGATCCCATGGGGCTGCAATGGATGATGGACATCATGGCCAAGAAGCCCAGGCCTACGAATTCGGCTCCGGGACTTATCTATATGCTGTGCGGCGCTACGCAGCACAGCAATACGGATCCGAGCGACAAAACAAGCCCGGCGATCCCCATTGGACCACACTGGATGATTCTTTGGCCGTTCGATGCAAAGAGCTGCGGGCTGCCCAACACCGTGAGAGACGCAGGCGCATGGGTTATGTTCGATGGCACTCCTTACGCCTATTTGCACATCTGCGGTACGCCGTGGATCGGGAATGAGTACGTACCCGGTCAGATACCGATCTGGACGATGCGATATGGCAGGCCATAGGAGACTTGAGAGAAGGAGCAAAACATGAATCCGAAATCAAACGAAGTGATCACGGATGGAAGCAACATCACAGCACCGACACAATTCATCGAGACGCGGCTGGAGAAGTATGCGTATCGCCGCTTCGGAAGGGGAGCAGGCCCACCGCTCTTATGTCTTCAGCACTTTTCCGGAACCCTGGATAACTGGGACCCCGCCGTGACGGATCCCCTGGCGTTGGAGCGTGAAGTAATACTTTTTGAAAGCGCCGGTCTCGGGCGTTCCTCGGGTGAGGTACCCGAAAACGTGAGTGGAATGGCGGCGCATGCGATGGCATTCGCGGAGGCTCTCGGTCTCACACAGGTAGACTTGCTTGGTTTCTCGCTTGGCGGCATGGTAGCGCAGCAGATTGCATTGGACCGCCCTTCGCTCGTCCGCAAGATGCTCTTGGTAGCAACGGCTCCGGAGGGCGGTGAGGACATCATGCACCTGGAGACACCGGAACTGAAAAAGATCTTCGACGATCCAAATCTCTCAGGATTTCAAAGGTTGGTGAAACTCTTCTTCACACCGACCGCGTCGAGTCAGGCGGCAGGCGAGGCGTTTGTAGCGAGGCTTGCAGAGCGGAAGGAGGATCGTGAGCCCATATCAGGCCCGAATGTTGCATTGGCCCAGAGAAATGCTTTCCGGGCCTGGGAACGGTTCAGCGGCCCTCGCTTTCAACAACTCGGCGAAATACATCAGCCATGTCTCGTTGTAAATGGCGTGTTCGACAAATTGATCCCGGTTCGAAATTCCTACATGCTGGCCGAACACCTGCCACACGCAATGTTAATGACCTACCCCGACGCCGGACACGGCTCGCTATTTCAGTTCCACGATTCATTCGTGACACAGGCCGCGTTATTTCTGGATTCGGATGATAGGGAGACCTATTTCCGATGATGCTTCCAGGGCAAAGGCGATAGCCTGTTCTAGCGTCATGGCTCGCCCTGCTTCCCAGGCTGCCGAAAAAGCCTCTGTGCCCAGGGCAGCCCGGGAGGCGGCGGCTGTGCGCTCATACTCCTCCACACCGGTCAGGGGAAAGGTGCAGTTCAACATCGCACATAACGCCTCTGCAGCGCCGAACAGGCATACCGCGCGCTCCCACTGCCCTTGCCGTCCCGCCAGCCCCGCGAAATCCTCCAGCGACCAGGCAGTGGCCAACGCATCTTTCCTTTCTCGGCCCAGCAGAAGGCGCTCTTGATAGAGAGTAGCGGCACGAACATAATCTCCCACCTCGCGCTCCACACTCCCCAGAGTGCTGAGTACTTGTAGGATCCAGTAATGCCCGGTCTCTCTGCATAATGCCAGGCTCTCCTCAAACAGCGTTCGAGCCGTATCATTGTCCCCCTGAGAGAAGGCTACACGCCCAAGGTTGGTGAGTGAGTTGGCGATACTCCCCTTATCTCCTAACTCCCGTCGGATCGCTAAGCTCTCCTCAAACAGCGTTCTAGCCGCCTTGTAGTCGCCCTGAGCGTGGGCCACATTCCCCAGATTGTTGAGAGAGTGGGCGCTGCTCCACCGGTCCCCCAGTTCCCGACTTATTGCCAGGCTCTCTTCATACAGCGTTTTTGCCGCCTCATAGTCATTCTGACAGAAAACTGCATTCCCCAGATTGTTGAGAGAGTTGGCGATACTCCCCTTATCTCCCAGCACCCGTCGGATCGCCAGGCTCTCCTCAAACAGCGTTCGGGCCGTATCATATTCGCCCTGGTCAAGAGCCACAGTCCCCAGATTGTTGAGGCAGAGGGTGCAGGACCGGGAGTCTTCCACCTCACGAAAGAGCGCCAGGCTCTCCTCATACAGCGTTCTAGCCGCCTTGTAGTCGCCCTGAGCGTGGGCCACATTCCCCAGATTGTTGAGAGAGTTGGCGAGGCTCCTCTTATCTCCCAACTCCCGTCGGATCGCCAGGCTCTCCTCAAACAGCGTTCGGGCTGTATCATATTCGCCGTGGTCATGAGCCACAGTCCCCAGTTGGGTGAGGGAGGTTGCGATGCCCCCCTGATCTCCCAACTCTCGCCGGATCGTCAGGCTCTCTTCGTGGAGCGCCCTGGCGGAGGCATAATCTCCCTGCCGCTGAGCCAGAGCGCCTGCTCCACTCAACGCCTTCGCCCGCACCGCCGTCGCCTCCTGCGCTCCCTCCCGATCCAGCGCTCTCCTCAGATAGCCGCGCCCTTCGCTAAAGTCGCCGCGCATATCCCAAAACAGGTACAACGCTCCAGCCAGCCGTAAACCCGTCTCCGCTCCCTGGTCTTGCGTCTCACTCCAGGCCAGCGCGGTGCGCAGGTTATCGTGTTCCCTCTCCAGCCGTCGCAGCCTGTTTCCCTGCTCGGCTCCGCGCAACTGCGGCCCCGCTTCTTCTGCCAGGGCCAGAAACCAGTCCCTATGTCTGAGTTGTACCTGCTCCTTTTCGCCGCTTGCTTGCAATCTCTCCGCCGCATACTGGCGTACCATCTCCAACAGACGGTAACGCCCATCTGCCGGCTGCCGTTCCTCGAACATAACAAGGGACTTGTCCACCAGCGAGGTCAGCAGGTTCAGCACATGCTCTGCTGTAACCCTGCCGCCGGCACATACCTGCTCCGCCGCTTCCAGTCTCCACCCTCCAATAAACACAGAGAGCCGCCTCAGCAGCGCCCGTTCCGGTTCGCTGAGCAGACCATACGACCAGTCGAGTGTGCCCCGCAATGTCTGCTGACGCAACTGCGCCGTGCGGTTCCCGACTGTCAGCAAACTCAGATGGTCCTGCAGACGCGAGGCGACCTGATTGATAGTCAACGCTTTGACCCGCGCCGCCGCGAGTTCAATGGCGAGAGGGATCCCCTCCAGGCTTCGACACACCTGCGCCACGGTTCGCGCATTGCTCCCACTCAGCGCAAAGCTCTTCTGCACCGCCTGCGCCCGTTCCACAAACAGTTGTACGCCCTCATAGCCCATCAGCACCCGAAGCAAAGTGGTCGGCCCCTGCGGCAGTCGCTCCGGATCCGGTACGGCTAAGACAGGCACGTTCCAGACGGCCTCGCCCGTGATGCCCAATGCCTCCCGACTCGTTGCCAGGATCCGCACCTCCCCACACTCCTGCAACAGATGGGCTGCCACTTGAGCGCTGGACTCCAGCAGATGCTCACAGTTGTCCAGCACCAACAGCAGACGCTTCAGGCGAAGATGCTCTGTCACAATCTGCAAGGGAGTTCTGCCTCGCTCCTCTCTCAGGCCCAACACAGAGGCTACCTGCTGTACCACCAACCTGCCCTCCGAGAGCGCCTCCAGACCCACCAACCACACGCCATCAGGATACTCTCCAACGACCTCGCTGGCAACCTCCCGCGCCAGCCTGGTCTTGCCGATGCCTCCCATCCCCTCAGGGTCACCAATCGGGAACGCCGCAGTTGGAGCGCCACCTCCAGGCGCTCGTCCTCCCTTCCCACCAGATCGGTTAAGGGATGGGGAAGGTAGCCTTTGACCTTTGGGGCCGCGACGACTTCCGCTGTGACTACCGCCTGCGTGCCGGTCCGCAGATGTGCCTGGGAACGCAGGCGCTGGTAGAGCGTGCTCGTCTGCACATCAGGAATCGCTTTCGGATCGGCTTTGAGCACCTCGACAAACTCTCGGTAGACCTGCAAGGCGGCATTGGTGTCGCCCCTCCTGGCGAGTGCCTCCATCCATCCTCTTCGCGCCGCCTCCTGCCAGGGATCCATGTCCACCGCGCGTTGGTAATAACCGACCGCTTGCGCGTAGTCTCTCTCACTCAGAGCCGCATCCCCCAGCTTCTGAAGCGCCTGCAGGCAGTGGTGTTCGCGCGCAGCACGCTCTTGAAACATCCACTCCTCGAAACAGCCCTCCAGTAGCGGGCCGCGATATAACGCCACCGCCCGTTCCAAATCGGAGAGTTTTCCACTCTTTATCGCCGCATCAAACTGGATCACGTCCACATCCGCCCCCGCCAAATCCAACCGTAAGGTGTGACGGCTGGGCGCCTGCAGCCGCTCGCTCTGATCGCCCAGTCGGCTGCGTAACTCGCTCAATATCTTACGCAGGCTGGTGGACGCCACGGCCTGGTCGCTGTCGGGCCAGAGGGTTGCAGCCAGCCACTCGCGTTCCACCGGCCTGTCGTAGCGCAGGGCCAGCAAGGCTAGCAGCCATAACCCCTTGCGTGAGTGCATGGGGGACAAAGGTTGACCTTGCACCAGCGCCAGCATCGGGCCGAAGAGCGTGAGAGTGAGTTGAGCCTCAGAAGTCTCAGAGGGGATCATGGTTGTGTCGCTTCCTTCCTGGGCGGGACACGCAAGACAAGAGAGAATTCTGACGGGGAATAGTTCGAGAATGGGAACGTTTTTCCTTCCTATTGGGGAACGTTATGCACTTAGTTTCGACATAACAGAACTTCTACACGATAGTACAAGGAGATTTCTGATGACACGCCTTTTCCTGCCCGTCAGTACACGGGATCATATGCTGGGAGCGAAAAATGCCCCCTTCACATTGGTGGAATACGGCCACTATGCATGTTCGCACTGCGCGAGCATAGAGCGCACCGTCATGCAGCAGCAGCGGCGGCTGGATGGGGAACTGCGCTTTGTCTACCGCCACTTTCCACCCACGCGCTTCTTTAGCAGCGCCCAGCGTGCGGCGGAGGCTGCAGAGGCGGCTGGCGCCCAGGGGAAGTTCTGGGAGATGCATCGGTTGCTGTTCGGGTACACGCATCACCTGGAGGACGCGATCCTTGTCTTCTGCGCCGCCACTCTGAGGCTGGACATGCCTCGTTTCCTCAGCGACCTGAATCAGCATGTCTATGCCGAACGGGTGCGCGAGGACTTTGAGAGCGGCCTGCGCAGTGGCGTCAGCAGTACCCCGACCTTCTACATCAACGGCGTTCGCCATGACGATTTCGGCGATGCCGACACCCTGTTGGAGGCGATGGAAAGGAGCTTTGAGGAGAGAGTGAGCCTGTCCGGGGAAAATTCGATATTATGGCAGCCTGCCGCAAAGTAGACCGTCCAAAAATCGTAGACGATAAGGAGCACAGCCCCACCCCTCGATATCGCAACGCGCATGGGGTCATAGCCCCATCTTTCCCACCAGGAACTGCGCCGAGCGCTTGAGTTCCTCAATGCCGTTGACGCCATCCTCGATGGAAACCCAGCCGTCGAAGCCAACGGAGTTAAGAATGGAGAAGATGGCGTCGTAGTCGATGATGCCGGTGCCGACTTCGCCGTGGATAAGCTGGGTGTAGTCCACGATGCCCTCCGGACCGATCTCGACACCCGGCCTGGGCCTACGGTCGGAGGCGTGCATCGTCACCACGCGGGGCGCAACCCGGCGCAGCAGTTCGAGTGGGTCTTCGTTGGCGAGGAGCGTATTGGAGGGGTCGAAGTTGACGCCGAACCAGGGGCTTTCGATCCGGTTCACAAGCTCGCAGAAAATGTCCATCTTCTGGGCGAACTCGGGGAACTGCCAGTAGTTGTCCTTGAAGTGGTTCTCGATAATCAGGACCACATTGTGGTCGGCGGCGAAGGGCAGCAGTTGGGTGATGCACTCCACCACCCAGGCAATGCCCTGCTCCCGGCTGACTTCCGGTCGGCGCTGGCCGGATAGGACGCGGCAGTAGGTAGCGCCCAATGCGCTGGCTGCCGCAATCATTCCCCGCTCCCGC
>DATGIG010000790.1:0-6555 GCA_035295825.1 Chthonomonadaceae bacterium
CGGGCACCATCCCGATTGCGCGCAGTGGGGCATGGGCACGGAGCTTACCGGACCTATCGAGATCCGCAATCCAAAGGCCGAATTCCCGCCGGACGAGCTCTGGAATACGGCGACCGAGTACTACTTCGAGGCGATCTATAAGAACGGCGTCAAACTGAT
The DNA here is from genome assembly GCA_035295825.1 of Chthonomonadaceae bacterium. GTDB lineage: Bacteria > Armatimonadota > Chthonomonadetes > Chthonomonadales > Chthonomonadaceae > DATGIG01. Next base: position 160 of record DATGIG010000790.1, read on the forward strand.
CATCTCGAACAAGGAGCGGAGCGGGGTGACCTGGGAGGGGACGGACGGCTGGGTCTGGGCGGATCGCGGGCGACACGACGCCTCGTCGAAGGAGATCCTCAATTCGGAGATCGGGCCGAACGAGATCCATCTCTACAAGAGCGACCACCACTATCGCAACTTCATCGACTGCGTCCTCTCACGCCAGGAGCCGATTGCCCCGGTCGAGATCGCGCATCGCTCCATCACGATCTGCCATCTGGGCAATATCGCGATGCGCCTGGGCCGCAACACGCTGAAATGGGACCCGGACAAAGAGCATATCCTGGGCGACCCGGAGGCCGCCAAAATGCTGAGCCGTCCCTATCGCGCTCCCTGGAAACTGCCTACCTAGAGCTCATTCCCTCCTCCTGCGGCGACGCAGGAGGAGGGCGCTTCCGAGGCACCCTGCACCGAGCAGCGCAAAGAGACCGGGTTCCGGCGTGGTGGAGACGAGTACGCTGACGCTGGGCAGAAAACCGGCAAACGGAAAATCGAGCGCTTCGCCGCTTCCGGTGAGGGAGCCGGCGACGAGCGTCCCTTCAATGCGTCCCTGGCCGAAATCTACAGCGGCATAAGGCGCCAGGACGCTGCCCGTGATCCCACTGTTATTGAGCGAGACGGTGTTCGCGTCGAAAAAGTTGAACAGCACGTGATTCTGTGTCGTACCGTGGAGGGTGATGAGCGTATTGGGCAGGGCGTCCGAGCCGTCGGTGCGCTTGGAAATGTTGATCAGAACCGTGGCATTATTGCGCGCAAAGATATTGATCCCCGTGTTGGCGGCCAGCGTATCGCCATCTATGAAAAAAATATCCGGCGTGTTGTTGGGGAGATTGTTGCCATGGGTCAGCGTGATCGTGGTTCCGCCCACGGGGACCGACGTGGCGCCATTCGCTGCAAGGCTGCCCCAACCGGTCGCGTGGTTCGTCAGGTAGGTTCCCGCAGCGCCGAAGTTCACGGGAAGGGTGTAGGGCGTAGAGGAGAACAGGGGCGAATTAAAAGGGGCGTAGGATTGCGTATGGGTGTAGGTCTTGCCGGTAACCAGATGGATGCTGCCGTGGATCGTCCCGCCGCCTTGTAATTTCGTATTGCCATTGACATAGAGGCTGCCGCTGATCTTGGGGTTGTCAATGGTTGCATTCCCCCCCACATAGACCGTGCCGTCCACCGAACCATATGTTCCGACCCGGTTGCTGATATAGTCGCCCATGATGATCAGGGCATTGGCGGTGGAACCCGGATGGGCGTAGTTGACATTGGATCCACCGGTACCGCTCGAAAAGATCCCATTGCCGCCGATAGCGACTTTGCCTTGCGCGGTGTTGTTGCTCTGAATATCGTTCCCCAGGACAAAAACATTGTAATTGTTCGCGACCCCGAGGTCGTCGGCCTGTGCGAAACCGGCGGAGATCATTAAGGTGACGCCGCTCAGAAATAAGGACAGAATAGTGCGCTTCATGCCAGCTCCCCTGTGTGTCTCCATAGGGACGACACAGTTGCTTCCGATATACATACGGGATAGGTTCGGCATACTCTATGGGTTGGAACCACGGTCTTTTGATAGTAGGACTGTTTTGGTGCTATAGAATCAGGCGGCTAGAGAGTGTATTCAGGATAGACGAGAAAAGTAGAGAACGTGTTCAGGACAGACAGGAACGGAGAAGATCTAATAGAATACCCTATCGATCGTCGAGGAGTTCCCAGACGACCCTGCATTTTTGCCTTATTTTCGATATATTGGTCCCTACGCAGGTCTATTTTTGGATAGAGGGAGGCCCGAAAAGGTTCTGAACGGCTCCCGCTACAGCTTACGCACTTCGATAAGCTGGGCGGCGAGCATTCCAGCGGCGGCGGCGGACTGGTAGAGGGGGCGTTCCGCTGCGATGTGTTCCGCCTGTAAGTCGGCAAGAACCGGATGTGAAGTCAGGGCGGCGAGGCCCAATTCCGCCTCCATGGTAATCACTTCGTGCGCCTCGGTAATGCCGGTCGTCTCAAATGCGGCGGCGAGCAGTTTCGCCTGCCGATCCGACAGGCGCGGAATGGGAACGAGGGTATTGGCGCGGGCAATCCGATTGAGGATCGTTACCGTATGATGGCTGAGGCCACGATGCCGGGTGCGGTTGTCCTCGAAACTGATGCGCGGCACGACGAGGGCGACACCGCCGAGCGAAGCGGTGGCATTGACGGCCAATCCCTGGTCGATACCGGTAAAGCCCAGGGGCGTTCCCGTCCCGACATGCCCCGGCCCCTGAGAGACCACCACCATATCGGCTTCGACGACCTCCCGTGCGAACGCCAGCGCCGAGTACAGATTGACCGCCTCGAAGTCGCCTCCAAAAGCCTGCCCCGCCGTAATGGTCGCCATAAGCAAGCCCTCCGCCTTGAGCGGTTCGATCAGCGGGCTGAGGGCGAGCGCCAGGCCGGCGCTATCCGTCATGATATAGGCGATGCGGGGCGGGCGGGGCCACTTATGATATGCCAGCGACCAGTGGGCGGCGGCGCAGATGGCGGGCAACTGCAGGTGCAGTTCCGAACAGACGACCGGCATGTCATCCAGGGAAGCGAACAGGCGCAGGGCGTCGTAGTGTGGTCCGTCGGGCAGGCCGACGACGGCCACCGGCAGTTCCATGGGCGTAGAGCGCAGCTTCAGGATCCGCTCGCCCTCCTCTCCCATCGCGGTACGATAGGCATCCCCGGCGACGACGAAGGCGCGCGGCTCCGCACCGTCTCCCTCGAGGGCGACGATATGGAGCAGGACCCGGTTCCCCACAGTCACAGGCCCGGTCAGGGCAATCAGGTTGTGAGCGGTCCAGCGTGTGCGGCCCAGCTCACCCTCCGCGGCATCGAGGCGAACAGAGACTTCCTGATAGTGCGGGCGTTCCGTAAGAATAGTTTCAACGATACCAGCGATACGCCGATTCATCCATACTCGCTTTCCAGGCAGGATTAACAATACCGAATAAACGTTCCGATTAGCGCGTCAGAGTCACCTTGGAGAGGCCACGCGGTCGGTCCGGGTTCTGGCCACGCGTGCGCGCAAGGTGATAGGCCCACAGTTGTCCGGGCAGGATATAGAGCAACGGGCTGAGCAACTCCTCCGGCGAGACCGGCATGGCCAGCGGCTTGGCGGCAAGCTCCAGAATCTCCGGCGAATGCGCGACAATCACCATCTCCGCCGCCCGCTCCCGCAGCTTCAGCGCCAACTCCACCATCGAGGGATAGGCGCGGCCCGCCGGTGCGAACAGGAAGCACGGAAAGCCTTCCGATACCATGGCAATCGGGCCGTGCAGGAAATCGGCCCCGGAGTAGGGCTTGGCGACCAGATAACTGGTTTCGGTCAGCTTCAGCGCGGCTTCCAACGCCGTGGCCTGGTTCAACCCCCGCGCCAGCACAGCGCACTCATGGATATAGCGATACCGCTCTACCGATTGTTGGATGGCCTCATCGAGTTCCAGAGTAGCGCGCATCTGTTCCGGCACGGCGCGCAGACCCTCCAGCACGGCGTGCCGGCCGGCCCACAATCCGGCCAGCAGGGCCACGATAGCCAACGACGTGGTGTAGGTCTTGGTCGCGGCGACCGCCTTCTCCTCCCCGGCATGGCAGAGAAACACTCCATCGCTGACATCGCAGATGGGCGAACCGGCGACATTGGTGATACAGGCGGTCAAGGCCCCTCCGGCGCGCGCGGTGGAGAGGGTTTGGACCACATCGGTCGCCTGTCCGGACTGCGAGATCCCCAATACCAGGCTGCCGGACAGGTGCACATCCGCGTCGTAGAGCGTATAGACCGAGGGAGCCGCCAGCGCGACCGGGACCCCGACCACGATCTCCAGCAGGTACTTGGCGTAGGTGGCGGCATTGTCCGAGGTCCCGCGCGCCGCGATGACGACATGGCGTATCTCGCGGTCTCGCAGTTCGCTGACCAGCGCGGCGACGTTCGCATACTCCTGTTCGACGGCGCGCGCTACCGCCTGCGGCTGCTCATAGATCTCATCCCACATCAACGACACGGTTGCGACCTTCTCTCTCCATAATCATAGACGAGTTAGAAACCATCCGCGCCCCAGTAGACCCAGGCTTGCGGTGGGAACAGGGACCGCAGAAGAGCGGTCTGCTCCAGAGAAATGGCCCCGAACAGCAACCCGAACAGCGCCGACTGCGGCGCATCGTCCAGCTTCGGGTCCTCCGGCGTTACCCGCAAAAATGGGCCGTTGGCATCGAGGCGGATCGAGCCATAAGGCGTGCCGAACGCGATCTCTCCGGGTGGCCGCCCCGCTGCGATCCAGCGTCCATTGAGCGGGATCGTAAAGCTCTTCAGAAGGTTCTCCCGATGCAGCAGCCGTACCATTCCCGACCGCGCAAAGTGCTCCTGCCGGTCCTCCAGGATCGGATCCAACGCATCCAGAACGGCCTGCTCCAGCGCGATATCGAGCCGCATCCTGCGCATTCCGGAGGCGATCATGCGCTCCCCCAGCGCCTCCAGCAGCGCCTGGGTGACCTCCTGCTCCACCCCCGGCCCCTGCACGCGCATGCCCAACTCAATGACCCGCAGGCCCACCTCGTCCGCACTGTAGGGCGCGGCGGAGTTGAATACCCCGGTCTGTACGTAACCGTATGCCTGGCCATCGGATTTGGTCGCTACCAGCAGCGTGTTGGGAACACTCCCCGGTGCGATGCGAAGCCAGTCTCGCCAGTAGGCCCCGGAGCGCTGCACCGCGATGGGGCGGTGCGCGTTGTAGGCTTCATAAACGGCATGGATGGACGGCAGATCCGCCTCCGTCGCCGGACGCACCGTATAAGCCGAAGGACGCGGCGTATATTCCGCCCGGATCGTGCCGGAGATCTGGCGGCGCGGCAGCACCTCATAACCCAGGCGGGCATAGTAGTCCTGTATGCCCGTAAAGAGCAGTGAGAAGTCCATCGCATCGGCTTCCATCACGGCGATGGCCCGCTTCAGGCACTCCGTATTATAACCCTGCCCCCGAAACTCCGGCAGCGTGGCGACGTTGGCGATCCCGCCCATCGTCAGTTGAAACTCGCCGCAGGCCACCGTCCGCTTGCAGATCTGCACCGCACTGACGAGTTTGCCATCCACCGCGGCGACCTGCGTGTAGTAGGGCAGCCACTCCACGTCGCCATAGAAATAGCGGCGGAAGTAGGCCCGGCTGTTCTCGCCCGGCCAGACCGTACACCAGAGATCCAGGCACGCCTCGCGCTCCGCCTCCGCGAGGTCGCGAAACTCGATGCTCATCGGGCGCTCCCGGTCGCGGACGTCTCCAGCGCCTCGTGAATGAGCGCGGCCAGCAGCTCTCCCGGCGCGATATGGCACACCTGCCGCAGCGTTGCTGCGCGCCCCTGCTCGCGGAGCATCCGCTGCAGTTCCGGTGCGGAAGGATCGTCCGCATCGTCATAGCGCAGAGCTCCGGCGATTCCCCACGAGAGGGCTCTGGGCGCGACACCCTGGGATTCGCAGAGCCGCGCCGCCCCGACCAGGCGATCCTCCGGGGCGAGCTTCCGGATCGGGTCGCGGGCCAGACGGCGGCACGTATCGCCCAGGTACTTGTTCTGGAAGCGGGCCATCAAATCCTCCACATAGTCCCGATGCGCCTCCGGCGAAAACCCATGCTTCGCCACGAGCGCCTGCCCTGTCTCCTCCAGTGCAGCATGCACCAGGGGCGCGATCCGTGTGTCGCTCAGCGCCTCATAGCCATACGCATGGCCCGCCGCATAGCCCAGATAGCCCAGAACGGCGTGGGCGCAGTTGTGCGCATAGAGTTTGCGTTCGACGTAAGCCTCGAAGTTGTCTACCGGCTCCATGCCGACAATAGGGAGCCGCGGCGCGACAAAGGCCCGCCCGTCCACCGGTAGCCGCTTGTAGGCTTCCACGCGGATACCGAGCACGTCGGCCTGGCGTTCCGCCTCCGTCTGCATGGGAACCATGCGGCTGACGACCGCCTGCACAAACCCCGTCCGTGCCAACACCTCTGCGCGCACCTCTTCCGGCAGGTGCGCAGCGACGGCGGAGCGGAGCACGCTCGCCGCGTCGTGCAGGTTCTCGCAGAGCAGCACATCGAGCGGACGTTCGGAAGTGCGGAAACGTTCCAGCAATCCCGCTGCCAGCGCGGGCGCGACATAGGGCAACGCGTTCGCCCCGACTGCCGTGCAGACGATCTCCGCCCGCGCGACCTCCGCCGCGACCCGCTCCCGGTCCCGCCCGGAAACCGCACGTACGCCCGACACCCGCACGGTCTCCGCGCCCGGCCCGACGATCTGAATGGCGTACTCATGCCGCGCGTTCAGCGCCTCAACGACCGCGTCCGCCACATCCACGAACACGACTTCCAGGCCGCTCTCGATAAAGAGCTGCGCCAGGAAGCC
>DATGIG010000791.1:0-44466 GCA_035295825.1 Chthonomonadaceae bacterium
TGGAGAGGTCTCCCGAAGGGACGGGGTCGCCTGTGCGATTACGCCCACCGAAATGACCATTGCGTTTCCACGCCTTACGCAAGCCACCGCGACCACGACGCTCGATATGCTTGTCGGGGAGTGTTACCGGCGGAAACTGAAGAGCGCGTCTTGTTGGTCTCTGACCCCGACGCACCCGCGCGATCTGGGCGCGAAGATCGCAGCGCGCGGTTTCGAGTGGGGGTGGCGCCCCCATTGGATGGCGCTGGATCTGGGCAACCTACGTACCGATTTCCCCCTGCCGACAGGGCTGCGCCTTACCGTAGACGACGTATCGGAGTGGGATGTGGGCGACTTACCCTACTATCGTCGGGAGGAGGCCGGCAAACTGCAGGCGCTTGCGCAGGCGCAACCGCGCCGGATGTGGCATTTCGGAGCGTGGCTGGAGGACAAGATCGTCGGGCACAGCGTCCTCTACCTGACGACGGGACCTTATGGCGTCGCGGGCGTCTATAACGTGGGGGTTGTGCCGTCGGCGCGCTTTCAGGGCATTGGCACAGCGATCTCTCTGGCTCCCTGCCGGTTTGCACAGGCATTGGGGTGTCACTACGCGCTGCTCAACTCCGCCGCCGATTCGCTCTATGCCCGGATCGGCTTCCAATCGCTGGGCTATGGTCAGACCTGGTGGATCCATGCGCCCACGCTGGCCGCTCCCCCTCCGACCTCGGTGCAGATCGCCTTTGCCGAAGCGATTGGGCGGGGCGACATTGCCGCGCTGGATCGACTGGAGCGCTCCTCCCTTCCGGAAAACCTCGATACACCGCTGCCCAATGGCATGACGCCCATGGCGTTGGCAATTTCCGCCCGCAAGGCTGCCTCTGCCGAATGGCTCATCGCACACGGGGCAACCCTGGACATTCTGCACGCGTGGGACCTGGGCTGGAGAGGGCGTGCCCGCCGTCTGTTGGCGGCCCGCCCGGAACTCGCCAACCGCAGAACGGGAGCATGGCAGATCACGCCGCTGCATGAAGCGGTTTATCGGAATGATCCTACTCTTGCCCGCCTGCTGCTTACGGCCAAACCCGACCTGGAAATCCAGGACACGGAGTTTCATTCCACTCCTCTCGGTTGGGCCCGGCATTTTCAGCGCAAGGAGATCATTGTGCTCCTGGAACGCTACCAGGCATCTCGCAAATAGACCGCTATCGTTTGGCAGAGAGGTGATCCCTGCCATTTTATAAGGAACAGACCATGTCCAGCCGCCCGCGCATCCTGATCGTCGAATGCATGCAGGAGATCTCCTCTTTCAACCCGGTCCCGTCGCAATACGAGAATTTCCGTATCGAACGCGGCGATGCGATGCGGGCGCAGGAGGGGCTGAACACGGCCCTGGGCGGCGCGTTGCCGGTGCTTCATGCCGCCGGGATGGAGCCTGTGTTTGCGATCTCCGCACGGGCGGGGTCGGCAGGGCTGCTCTCCGCCGAGGGCTGGGAGCGCCTCTCGACGGAGGTCCTCGCCGCCGTGTCGGCGGGCGTGGAATCCGGGATCGATGGCATCTACTTCTCGCTGCATGGCGCGATGGGTGCGGAGGGCGAGCTCGATCCGGAGGGTTATCTGCTTGCGGAGACGCGACGCCGCGTCGGCCCACAGACCCCCATCGTGATCTCGCTCGACCTGCACGGCATCCTCACCGACCACATGCTGCGCCAGATAGATGGGCTGGCGATCTACCACACCTACCCGCATGTGGATTTCGCAGATACGGGCCGCCGCGCAGCAGAGTATCTGGTGCGCCTGCTCCGAGAAGAACTGCAACCTGTCATCGCGCGCGTCGTCATCCCCGCCCTGGTGCGTGGCGACGAGTTGGTGACCAAGTCCGGCTGCTATGGAGACCTCATCCGCGAGGCGCAGCGGATCGAGCGGGACGGCACGGCGCTCGCCGCCGGGATCATGATCGGCAACCCGTTTACCGACGTGCCGGAACTCTGCTGCCAGGTCCTGGTGGCGACAGACGGCCAGGAGGCGACAGCCGCCTCCGAGGCGGCCCGCCTGGCCGAGGAGTTCTGGCCGCTACGGCATCGGATGCAGGGCAAGTTTATCTCCCTGGAGCGCGCCATCGCGCAGGCGATGACCATACAGGGGCCGGTCGTCTTTACCGACGCCGCCGATGCCACCTCCTCCGGCGCTACCGGCGACTCCAATATCATCCTCCAGGGGTTGCGAAAGAACGACTATCGGAAACAGGTGCTGGCGCAGATCGTGGACCCGGTCGCCGCCGCTGCCGCCCATAAGGCCGGCGTCGGCGCGGAGGTGGAGGTTACGCTCGGCGGCGCGCTCGACAAGAAGCGCTTCTCGCCAATGCCGGTCCTGGCGCGGGTGCGCTCGCTCTCGGACGGGCGCGCCCGCCTGGAGACCATGAAGCTGGGCCTCGACGCCGGGCCGACGGCGGTGCTCACCTTCGAGAACTTCACCGTCGTCGTCTTCAGCCGCACGCTCAGCCTGTTCGACCGGGCGATGTACTACGCCAATGGGCTGGACCCGCGCGACTTCAACCTCATCGTGGTGAAATCCCCGCATACCGAATACCACATGTACGACGCCTGGGTGGAGAAGAACTTCAATATCGACATCCCCGGCGCGACCTCCGCCAACCTCCCGACGCTGGGCCACACTCTCTGTGCGCGGCCCATCTTCCCGCTCGACGAGGGCGTCACCTTCACCCCACAAGCCGTCGTCTACTCCCGCGTCGCTCAATCCGCATAGATGGGCCGCCCGATCTCAATGGCCGGGCAGCCTCATTTTAGAGAGGAAACGCTTTTGGGCAACACGACCTCCCCGGCGCTCATGATCATCTCCGCGATGATTACTCCCGCACTGTTGATCCTCGGCTCTGCCTCTCTGGTAGCCACCGCGCTTCAGAGGCTGGCGCGCACCGTAGATCGGGCACGGGCGCTTCTGCAGATATGGGAGCAGGACGCCCAAAAACCGGAAAGGCGCGATGAGATGTTAAACCGCTGGCTGGATCGGTATACAAAGCGGTCCCTGCTTGGGGAGCGGGTCGTGTCGGCCTTCTTCGCCGCCGTCGGCATCTTTGTATTGGATTGCCTCTCCATTGCCGTGGACCATGCCTGTCGCAATGTGCTCACCTGGCTGCCGGTCAGCCTGACCATCATCGGGATGATCCTGATGTTTTCCGGCGCATATGGGATGCTGATCGAATCGCGTCTGGCGGGCCTCCAGATCCGCGAAGAGATTCAACAAAGGAGATCCTGAGACTTCCGCTCGCCTTCTCGCCACCTCGCGTCTCGTTCTCGGGAACATTTTAATCCGTAAGTTGACACTTACGTAAGTATGTGCTAATATAGTGGTATGCAAGCGGTCCTACAGGCGATAGCCGAACCCCGGCGACGTGAGATCCTGCTGCTCTTGCAGCGCAGGGAATTGACCGTCGGCGAGGTCGCCTCCCATTTTACGGTCACGCGCCCCGCGATCTCCCAGCATCTCGGGATCCTCAAGGCGGCCGGGCTGGTCAGCGACCGCCGGGAGGGAACCCGGCGGCTCTATCGCGTGCGCCCGGAGGGCCTGATGGAGCTGCGGGAGTTTCTGGAGACGTTCTGGGAGGATGGGCTTGCACGGTTGAAACAGGCTGCTGAGAGCGAAGAGAGGAGAATTGCGGAGCGTGACTGATGCGGACACCCCTTTTATCGAGCGTGAGATCTACATCGCGGCCCGACCCGAGACGATTTTCGCCTTCTTTACCGACCCGGCCAAGCTGCTGCAATGGATCGGGGTAGAGGCGACCCTGGAGGCGAAGCCGGGCGGCGTGCTCCGCATTGATATGAATGGACGCGATGTCGTCGCGCTCGGCCAGTTTGTCGAGGTAACGCCGTACAGCCGCATCGTCTTTACGTGGGGCTACGAGGGCGACGACCATGGAGTACCTCCGGGCTCCTCCACGGTAGAGATCACCTTGACCCCCGATGGGGAGGGCGCCCTGCTCCGGCTGAGACACTCCGGGCTGCCGACAAAAGCCAACGCGATGCATCTCCAGGGTTGGGAGCACTACCTTTCGCGCCTCCGCGCCATCGCCATTGGGGAAGACCCCGGTCCCGATCCCCTGGCGACGCCTACCGTCTGACACGGTTGACGGGGCTGTAAGGAAGACGGACCCGTCATAAGTTGGATGTAGGGGCAGGCCCCTGTGCCTGCCCAGGGCGCAGCAAGCAGCGCCCCTACATTGGGCAACCACAGGGGGTTGCCCCTACAAAGAAGGAGAGCAGTATGGCTGAGATACAATCTGCCGCGATCACCGACCATCCGGTGGTTTCGCGGGAAGCGTGGATAGAAGCGCGCAAAGACTTGCTGGCGAAGGAGAAGGAGTTTACCCGGCTGCGCGATCAGCTAAGCCGGCAGCGGCGGGAACTCCCATGGGAGCGGGTGGACAAGCCGTATGTGTTCGAGGGGCCGAACGGCAACGAGACGCTGGCCGAGCTCTTCGACAACCGGAGCCAGCTCGTCGTCTATCACTTTATGTTCAGCCCCGAGTGGGACGAGGGATGCCCGAGTTGCTCCTTCTGGGCCGACAATTTCAACGGCATCGTCGTTCACCTGAACCAGCGTGATGTGACCTTTATCGCCGTCTCGCGCGCACCGATAGAAAAGATCGAGGCGTTCAAGCAGAGGATGGGATGGAGCTTTAAGTGGGTCTCTGCGTTCCGGAACGATTTCAATTACGACTATCATGTGTCGTTCACCCCGGAAGACCTCCGGAACGGAACGGCGAACTACAACTATGTGCAGCGGGATCCCGGCGAAGCGGATCGCGAGGGCGTCAGTGTGTTCTACAAAGACGCGAGCGGCGCAGTTTATCATACCTACTCGGCCTATGCGCGGGGAATTGATATGCTGAACACCGCCTACAACTATCTCGATCTGGCCCCTAAGGGGCGCGATGAGGAGAGGCTGGAGTGGACCCAGGTCTGGGTCCGGCACCACGACCGATACGAGGGAGCCTAGGAGATCCGGAGATTACGCCTTTAATAGGGCAACGATTTCCGTGGGGAGAGGCCGCCGGGCCTGGGGATTGACCCACAGGCCCTTGCCCTCTCCCATCGCATGCTCCTCACGCTGCCACACCACGATCCCGCTCAACCGCTGGAACTGCTTGAAGAAATCGGCGGGTACGGCGAAACCCCAGCGCGACAGAAGCTCGCCCTCCCGCTTCTCTATCCGCTCCTTCAGGCGTTGCATCGCCTGTGCTACCTCCTCGAGGGTTAAGGAGCCCCGCTCCGCAGACGCCACCAGCACATTCAGGCTCTCCGGCGGCATCTGGCCGAGTTTGTCGCAGACGATGCCGATCAATTTCCCCTCCCATTGCGGCGTCTCCGGGGTGGGGTCCTTCACCAGCGTGACTTCCAGATTGAGGAGGGTTCGGGCGCGGAAGGTCACGGTCAGGTCGGGGCTGCGGCCTTTGCCCAGCCCATAGCGCTCATACTCCACCAGGCAGCGTCGATCCGCCAGAAAGTAGTGGGCGACTTCCAACTCCAACAGCGTACTCTGCAGGCTCTCGGGGGTCACGGCGGTGCGCAGCTTCTTGCGTATCTTGGACCGGTTGTCGAGCGCGAAGGCGTAGAAGCGTCTCGACTGCGTGATCCAGGTGGTGATTCGCGTCGTCGCTTCGTGGGGCAGATCCTCACAGAGGAACACCGGTAGTTCCTGTATGTTCATTTTCGTTACCGACCGTTTTGGTGTTGAACCGCTGTTTGCACCGTGCCATGTACCCCTGGTTCCATCGTCACTAATTATGACACGGTTTGTAGCACCGAATCCGGACCTCTGTCACACGGAACTGCCGTTCTCGTTTGATACGTATAGTAGACATCGGGTGACCGGGTTCTCCTCAAGAAAATAGAAGATAGAGAACGCAGGCCAATTCACCGATAATCTATTTTACCCGTAAAAGTACGGGGAACTTCCGTCCACAAGATTGGCAGGAACCCGGCGTTTGTGATATAATGCCTAACAGCGAATAATCGTTCTGCACCAGGCAAGTCGCCTGCGCAGACGCCGCTTCCAAGGAAGGAACCAGACCCTGACGCCGCCGGAACAATACATGACATGTTGTGCCTGGGATGTTCTTACATCCCCACCGGATTTACAGGCGCTGTCGCTGCCATGGTCGCCGTTTTGTCCATCGGATGGACAGAGAAATCGAACGTAACAAAGTCGGTGTTCGACGCCGTGGTTGCCGTCTCGGTGGGGAAGGAATAGCCTTCCGCCGGGGCGTTTTTTGTTTGGACGCAACCGCACGGGTTGCCGATTTGGAATATTTCGCGCGTCTCTCCGCTGGATACGGGGACGAACGGGCCTCACAGCCCCACAGTCCGGACGCGCAGGAGGACACATTACATGGGGGCCATTAAACCTTCGGACTTTCTCAAACAGGTGGAAGAGCAGCGAAGCATGGAAAAATCGCTGACCTGGGAAGGAACCTTTGAGGACTATCTGGATCTCGTTTCGCAGAAGCCGCAGATCGCCGACCTGGCCCACGCCCGCCTCTATAATATGATTATGTCTGCCGGCTTTGAAGAGGATAGCGACGGCAAGCCACGCAAATATAAATTCTTCCTCGACGATCTGTATGGCGTCGAACGCACGCTGCAGCAACTCGTCGAAGAGTATCTGAACCCGGCGTCGCGCCGCCTGGATATTCGCAAGCGCATTCTGATGCTCGTCGGCCCGGTCGGGGGCGGAAAGTCCACCCTCGTCACGCTCGTCAAGAGGGGGCTTCAGAACTATAGTAAAACCGACGATGGCGCTACCTACGCCATCAAGGGCTGCCCCATGCATGAGGAGCCGCTGCATCTCATTCCCGATGAGCTTCGGGAGGACTTCAAGCGGAACTTCGGCGTCTATATCGAAGGCGACCTCTGCCCGGTCTGCCGCTACCGCCTGGATCATGAGTGGGAGGGCAACATCGACAAGGTGCCCGTGCACCGCATCTTCCTCTCGGAAAAGAGCCGCGTCGGCGTCGGGACCTTCAAGCCCGCCGATCCCAAGAGCCAGGATGTCGCGGAGCTGACCGGCAGCGTCAACATCCAGGCCCTCACCGAGTTCGGCCAGGAATCCGATCCCCGCGCCTACAACTTCGATGGAGAACTCAACATCGCCAACCGGGGCGTGATGGAGTTCATCGAAATGTTGAAGGCCGAGAAGCGCTTCCTGTACGAGTTGAACACGGTGGCAGGCGAACAGACCATCAAGGCCAGCCGCTTCGCGCTCATCTACTGCGATGTCGCCGTCATCGCCCATACCAACGAGTATGAGTACAACTCCTACTTCTCCAACAAAGAGAACGAGGCGATGATCGACCGCATCTTTGTGGTCAAAGTGCCCTACAACCTGCGGGTCAGCGAAGAGGTGCGCATCTATGAGAAGCTGATCGGGCAGAGCGATGTGCAGGACCGGGGCATCAATCAGAACGTGAACCTGGCGAGCGTTCATATCGCGCCGCATACCCTGCGGATCGCCTCCATGTTCGCCATCCTCACCCGTCTCAAGCCCTCCAAGAAGGCGGGGCTGAGCCTCATCAGTAAGATGAAGCTCTACGATAGCGAGAAGCAGGTGGGCGACTGGGATCAGCGCCACGTCCGGGAGCTGCATGAGGAGTACCTGGACGAGGGAATGAACGGCGTCAGCCCGCGCTTTATCATCAACCGCATCTCGTCCGCGCTCGTCAAGGGCGGCAAGGCGTATGTGACGCCCATCGACATCATGCGCTCCCTGCGCGACGGCATCACCGAGTACACCAACAATGAGGAGGAGCGGCGCAAGCTGCTGGGCTTCATCGATGAGGTGCGCAAAGAGTTCGATGAGGCCGCCAAGAAAGAAGTGCAGCGGGCGTTCGTCTACTCCTACGAGGAGTCGGCGAAGACCCTGATGAACAACTACATCGACAACGTGGAAGCGTTCTGCAACCGGGAGAAGGTGAAGCACCCGATCACCGGCGACGACGTGGACCCGGACGAGCGGCTGATGCGCTCCATCGAGGAGCAGATCGGCGTCACCGAGAACGCCAAGCGGGAGTTCCGCGAGGGCGTCATGCGCTCGGTCGCCAGCCTGATGCGCCGCGGCCAGAACTTCACGGTCAACTCGGACGAACGATTGAAAGAGGCGTTGGAGAAGAAGCTCTTCGCCGATCTCAAGGACATCGTCAAGATTACGACCAGCACCAAGACGCCGGACGACACGCAGCTCAAGAAGATCAACGAGGTCATTGACCGCATGTGCAAAGAGCAGGGCTATACGCCGGAGTCGGCCAACGAACTGCTCCGCTATGTCGGCACCCTGCTGAACCGTTAATCCGGTACATCCTCTCCGCAGGCCGTGTAGCCCTCGGCCTGCGGACGGAGCGCCTGCGAAAATAGGTCTTTCGGCCCATTGCCTGCCGCCTCCGGCTATGTTATCCTTTCACAATGGGCAGCATGTCAGCACCATCCTGTTGCCCTTCCACTACCGATGGTGGGAACGCCTGCGAGGTAGGCCCCACCGCCACGAGGAGACATGAAAGGAGTCGAGGATGAAGCGGAAGCGTGAGAAGCGCAAAACGCCGCAGAGCGTTCGGCGTACCGGGAAATGGCTGTGCTATTCAGGTTGGGGGCTTTTCGCCCTCTCGATGTTCCTGCCGGCGATAGGTCCTATCTTTTCTGAGGGTCCCTTCTTAGGCTGGCAATGTGCCTGGATCGTGCTGAGCATGCTGTGGCCGGGCAACTGGGATGGCAATAATCTTCAAATGTGCAGTTTCGCATTGACGAACCTGTTGCTGCTGGCATCCCCTCTACTGCTCCGTCGGGCGCTTAAAGGTGGCAAGTTGTCCTGGCTTGTGCCTGCCCTGTTGACAATCGCGACGCTGGATGTGTTCTCACTGTTACGAGGCGAAGGATTGATCGGCTTCTATATCTGGGTGGCCTCGTATGGGCTGGTGACGGCGGGCAGTCTGGCGCTTCTGAAGGCGCAGAGGATGAAGCCCGCGCCTACCGATACCCCGACCGTGCCGCGTCCGCGCACTCCAGAGGAACTGGCCGCAGAGCGCGAACTGGAAGCCTACTTGCGCCCGGTGTGATTTCTGGAGCAGAGATGCATCGTTCTCTTCCGCTGACCTTGGAGGTCAGCGGAAGAGAACTCAAATCAGGAAGGCTCTCATAAAGACAGGGAAACGAAATGCCCGGTTATATCCAGGCCATTGACTTACTGTTCGCACAGGGATGTTGTGGTGGCGCCTGATAGGCCAGAAGTTAGGTATCGAAACGTGTTCCGGTGAGAAGAAAACCACATACGGAACTTCTCGCTTCAGAACACGTCATGATAATTAATAGTAGTGCTTGTGCCAGAGTGAGATTTCTCTGCACCGAATGAGGTAAGTTTCCATGCCGCAATTTTCGCTCAGTACCGATAGTTGGGACCTGCACCGCCGCGCCGAACGCGACCGGCAGAGGCACAATGAGAAGGTCAAAGAGGTCATCAAGAAAAACCTCGGCGACATCATCAGCCAGCAGGACATCATAACCGCCGAGAATGGAAAGATCGTCAAGATCCCCATTCGTGGTCTGGAACTGCCGCATATCCGCTACGACAACGACGACCGGGAACGGGTCGGACAGGGCGCGGGCGGCTCGAAGCCCGGCGATGTGATCGCGCGCGGCCCCCAGCAGGAGGGGCAGAGCGCCGGGAAGCAGGCCGGCCAGGAGCCGGGCGTAGATTTCTATGATGCGGAATTGACCATCGAGGAGCTCACGGCGCTCGTCTTTGAAGACCTGCACCTGCCGAACCTGGAGGATCGCGGCGTCAAGCAGATCATGACCGAACACGCCGACTTCAACAGCATCAGCAAGCGTGGCATTGCCAGCAACCTGGACCGCAAACGTACCCTGCTGGAAGCATACAAGCGCAACGCCCGCCAGGGCAAACCCGGCTGGGAAGTGCGCAACGAGGACCGGCGTTATAAGACCTGGGAGATGGTGCAGGAGCCCCAGCGCAATGCGGTTGTCGTTGCGATGCGCGATGTGTCCGGCTCGATGGGCGAATTCGAGGCCTACATCTGCCGCTCATTCTACTTCTGGATGCTGCGCTTCTTGAGGAAGAAGTACTCCAGCGCGGAGATCGTCTTCATCACCTGTCACACCGAGGCGAAAGAGGTGGACGAGCACGACTTCTTCGGACTTGGCGATTCCGGCGGCACCAAGATGAGCGAAGCCTACAAGCTCGCCATGCGGATCATTGACAAGCGTTACAATCCGCGCGAGTGGAATATCTACCCGTTCCTCTTCTCCGACGGCTACAACTGGGGAGACGCGGAGTGCGTGGATCTGGTCAAGAAGATGGTCGAGATTTGCAACCTGGTCGGCTATGGGGAGATCGCCAACGACGTCTGGAGTCAGTCGCCGCATTTCGCCCCGTTGGGGCAGGCGTATCAGGAAGCCTTTGCCAGCGAGAAACGGGTCTGCCTGGTCAAGATCAACTCGAAAGAAGACGTCTGGCCCGCCCTGAAGAAATTCTTCAGCAAACACCCGGAGTTGGAGACCATGCAGAGCTAAGTACCCGCCCCGAAATCGGGATTGGCGTCCGGAGGACGCTTGGCCGAAGGCCCTCAAGACGGGTACGTTCTGTACCCGGAACTGGAGACCATGCAGAGCTGACGGCAGGAGGATTGGGGAGTATTGGAATGAATCATCAGGAACGTGAAGAGCTGGAAAAATGGATTGACATCATTACGGAGAAGGCCCTCGAGTATGGGCTGGACTTCTATCCCACCCACTTTGAGGTCGTGCCGGACTATGTCATCTATGAACTGGGCAGCTATAGCCTCCCGGCGCGGTTTTCGCACTGGACGTTCGGGCGCGACTACCATCGCCAGAAGACGAGCTACGAGTATGGCATGTCCAAAATCTATGAGATCGTCTTCAATACCGACCCCTGCCAGGCGTTCCTCATGGACAGCAACTCCATGCTCTCCCACAAGTTCGTCGTCGCGCACGTCCTGGGCCATAACGACTTCTTTAAGAACAACGTCTACTTCGAGCATACCGACCGGCGGATGATCGAGAAGGTGCGCCTCCACGGCAACCGGATCCGCAAGTACGAAGAGGAGTTCGGGCCGCTGGTGGTCGAGGAGTTCCTGGATGCGGTCCTCTCCATCGAATTGAACTTCGATACCGGCCTGACCACCTCCTTTCGCCGGAAAAGCCCGGAGCAGCATGAGGCCGAACGTCTCCACCCGCAGAAACCTACCACGGAGTACGACGACCTGTGGGACATCACGGGGTCAACCGCGCCGACAGCGCCGAAGCCACGGAAGTTCCCCCCGGAGCCGGACAAAGACCTGCTCGGCTTCCTGCGCGAACACGCCCCAGAACTCGAAAAGTGGCAGCGCGACATCCTCAATATGATCCGCGAAGAGATGATCTACTTCATCCCACAGATGCGTACTAAGATCGCTAATGAAGGCTGGGCGTGTGCGACAAAGAATTCCTTACTGTTAACATCACAGGGAATCTCTCGTTTCGATCATCTCGTGGAAAAAGGTGAGAAGATCTCCGTCGGTAGTGGTGCTGTTGGGGCAAAACATCCCATTACCGATTTCCACAAAGAGGCAAACGTCCCAACGCTGCGGATCACGACGCGGCGCGGCCTGAGCATCGAAGGGGCCTTGAAGCACCGGGTTCAGTTAGCGGATGGCTCCTGGGCATACCTCAAAGATGTAAAACAGGGCGACCGCATCGCTCTGGCCTGCGGCACGGAGATCTGGCCGGAACAGCAGGTTCCGATAGCCTATGCGCCGAAAGCGCGGGATGCTTCCCTCACAGATGTAGCGGAAGAGGCAGGTGTGTCGCTCTGGACGGTACTGCGCCATCGCGCAGGGAAACGCACGCTCCGTGCTGCCGAGATCGACCGGGCGCTGGATGCGAGTGCATATCAAGTAGGGCGCACAGGAAAAACCATCTCCACCCGGCAGCGTCTCTGCCTGCCTGACACGGTGAATGAGGCGTTAGCCTACCTGCTGGGCTACTTTGTCGGCGATGGCAACATCACCAAATCCGGGATCTGTCTGACCTGCGGCGACGAGGCCCACGCACGCTATCTGGACTGTATGGTCGAGGCGACTTTGGGCATCCCGGCCACCGTACGTGACGACCGCACGGCAACCGGTCCACGCTGGCGTGTAGAAGTCCACTCCCGCGAACTGCTTTGCCTCCTGGAATGCCTGGGAGTAAACCTTTCGGCGCGGGCGCGTGACAAACAGATCCCCGAAGCCATTTTGCGCTCGCCAAGAGCTGTCATGTCGGCGTTCCTGCGCGGTTACTTCGATGCGGACGGCTATGCTGGACCGGGCGGCGTCATTCTCTCGACGGCCAGCAAAGAGCTGGCACGGACCGTACAGATCCTCCTGCTGAACTATGGTATTCTCTCTTCGCAGCGTCTCCAGGCAAAAGAGATCATCAATCTCGAAATTCGTGGGGCTTCCGTGGCGAAGTTCCGCGAGGCCATCGGGTTCAAACTAGCGCGCAAGCAGGAGGCCCTGAACGCCTACGTAGAAAATCGCCGCTGGTTCAAGCGCGAAGAGACCACCGACGAGATCGTCGCCATCGAGGCCGGGCAGGCGGACGTGTATGACATCACCGTGGATGTAGCCCACGCCTATGTCGCCAACGGCTTCGTCAATCACAACTCCTTCTGGCATGAGCGGATCATGACGGAGTTGCCGCTGACGCCGGAGGAGCATCTGGAGTTCCGCAAGCTGCACTCCTCCGTGCTCTCGCCCGGTTCGCGGATGTCCATCAACCCCTACTACGTCGGATACAACATCCTGCGCGACATCGAGCGGCGCTGGAACGGCGAAGCGGATGAGGACTTCCCCGAAGAGGACTGGCGCGGCGAGAAGCTGAAGCGCCCGCAGGGCGAGGGCATGAAGAAGCTGTTCGAGGTGCGCCGGGATGAGAACGACGTGACGTTCCTCCGCAAGTACCTGACGCAGGGGCTGGTCAATAAGCTGGATATGTACACCTACAAGCTGGAAGAGGTCAATGGAGAGCAGATGTGGGTGGTACAGGATACCGACTGGCGACGGGTACGCGACACGCTGCTGGACACCATGACCAACTTCGGCATCCCGATCATCCTGGTCGAAGATGCCGACTACAACCGGCATGGCGAACTGCTGCTCAGGCATGCCTACGACGGCAAGGCGCTCGACATGGACTACACGGCGCGGACGCTGAAGAATATTCATTTCCTCTGGAAGCGTCCCGTCCACATCGCCACCGTCATTGAGAATGTAGAGACCCTGCTTACCCACGATGGCGTGGAGTTCACACAGAAGCCGATGTGAGCTGTCGAGCCCCTCCCGGAAGCGTCAACCAGATTTCTCTTGACACCGGGAGGGTCCCGATCTATAATAGAATAATCTCCTGGCTTGCTGTGCCGGGCGTGGGGTCACAGCGAGCCGGCGGATACGTTGAATAAGCGTGAGTATTTAGCGTGTACTTAATTGTGTGCTTATTCAACCTATCTGTGTGTTTCGGAAGGAGATGACCCGATGTCTCGTTTAGAGCGACACACTCGCAACCGAAATTCCGTCGGCTACTGGCTCCCCCTGGCGCTGTCCTCGTGCCTCTGCCTGACGCTGGCGGTACAGGCCCAGCATAACGACCACTCCAGTTCGTCGTCATCAAGCTCTTCGTCATCAAGTTCGTCACACTCCTCGCAATCCAGTCCGTCTCACTCCTCTTCTTCTTCGTCCTCTTCCTCCTCGCGGACCTATTCCAGAGGAGGCTCAGGCCATGCGTCCACCGCGTCCCATACACGCAGCGATGGTTCCGATGCCGGGGCGTTATTGGGCCATGTCTCCATTCTGCCTTCTGCACATGACGGCGGTTCCGATAAAGGAGTGAATTTCGACGCGCTCTTCAAATGGACGCCGACCTCCTCAGAGAGCAGCGTCCTGCGCGGATCGAACCGGGATGCGACGCACTCGCTCAACAGAGCCGGCGTCACATATGAGGGAGACCGAATTGCCCGCACGCGACCCACCGCCTCTTCGGGCACATCGGCTTCCGGCGCTCAGAACGGCGTCGCCCTGGATCGCTTCCAGCGGACACTGGAAGGAAGGACCCGCCTGATACCCCCTCCGAGGCATGGGCACTTCTATTACCCGTACTATGATCCCTTTTTTAACCCCTATGGCGGGTATTATCCCGGCTCTCCGCCCGAACCGTACCCGTATCCTCCCATGCCCGGCCCCGAACCGACGCCGGACGATGGGGGAAACCCGGACGACTACCGCATTGGCGAACATGGTGGGCCGATAGACCCCCTGGCCGAACAGGCTGCGCAGGATATTCGCACCGCATGGCTGAATAACGACATGGATCTGATCTCCAAGCACATTCGCCGCGATGTCCGGATCGATATCTATGTGGGCCATCAGTTGGAGAAGACGCGCGACGCCAGCGACTTTCTCAACGATATGCGGTATGCTTTCGATACCAAAACGGTCCAGTTCCAGATAGAGAGCCTGAGCCCGGTTACGCGAACCCTTTATAAGCTGACCGCCCGTCGGACGACCAGCGACCTGAAGGGGGACGAGCAGACGGTCACGCTGCGCTATTTCCTGAAGAAGATGGATGGCGCCTATGTCATCACACGGGCCGAAACCGACGACTGAGCGCTTTGTTGGAAGCGCCCTTGACGAAGCCAGGTAACTATGTTCGACGAAACCCTCGCCCTGGAGAATAGAATGACGTTCTGGTGCGCTGGTCTACAGCGCACCGGAGATCGCCCGCTGACGAAAGAGGAGATGGAAGCGCTCGACCGCGAGGCGCAACAGTTGCGGGTGCGCGGCATCGCCATGTGTTGTGTGGTTCCGATCTCGTTGTTGCTGATCATTGCGCTACTGCGTGAGGCGCAGGCGCGGAATGAGGTAATCCCGGTCGGCGTCACCCTGCTCTCCGTCTCGCTGTTCCTGATCCTCGCCGGCATTCCGGTGGAGATCCTGCTGGCAATGCGCTGGATGGGGCGCAGCCAGAGCCTGTGGGCCGACATTCGGGAAGGGAGCATCTGGCTGTTCAAGGGGCGTCTGGACGAGGTATTTCCCATGGACGCGACGCAGAAGGCGCTCCTGGCCGCGCAACTGCTCCATCTGGACGGCGAGGAGATCCAGTGGATCGAACTGCTGCCGATCTCCCGGCGCGTGTGGCGCGTCAATGGCATCGCACCGCGCGCCTGGCTGCGGGCCAGCGCCTCGGAAGTCGCGCTGACGCCCGAATTCGCCGCCATCGCCGCTCAGTGGCTCGAACCGCTGGGCCGCAACGAAGAAGGCGTCGTCTATGGCGGGCAGCGGGAGCTCTCTTCGAGCGAGCGGATCGAACTGAGGCGCCATATCCGGCGCATGTGGACGCGCCCGCTCAGCGCCTCCCTGCCCATCTTCATCCTGCTCTGCTACGAATTGGTACGCTATCTCCAGCAGAACCACACGCTCCAGAGCGATCAATTCTCGCGGGTGGCGCTGCTCGGCATCGGGGTGCTCTTCTTCGCCACGCTCCTCACATTCCGTATTCGCCAGGCACAGCGCTTCCGGGAGGATATGGAGACGGGCTACGTCGCTATTCGGCGCGTCGTAGAGAGCGAGACGAAGGCATCGGAACCTGAGATCGAATTCCTGCCCGCCTCCGGAATGCTCTGGACCCGCGCCGGAGAGCCTGCCGCCTGGCGTCGCTCCGAAATCTGAACATGGACGCACAAACCTACCTGCGCTACACCGCCAACGGCTACCATATCGAGCGCAACGCATTCACGCCCGAAGAGGTCGCGGCGATGATTGCGCACTACATGGCGCTCAACGCGGAGGGCGGACATCCCGGCGACTTCGCCGGCGTTCCGACGAAGACCGCCTCCGCCGCACCCGACCCCCTGGCCCGCTATCCACGCCAGATCCAGATGCACCTCTGGGACCCGCAGACCCGCCAGTGGATGGAAGACCCGCGCCTCACCTCCGTCATCGCGGCGCTGACCGGGCAGACGCCGTGCCTGCTGCAGACCATGCTCTACTTCAAACCGCCGGGCAGCCGGGGCCAGAGCTTCCACCAGGACAACCTCTATCTCCGCACCACGCCGTTGATGGCCGCCTGGGTCGCCCTCGATGCCGCCGACCGTGAGAACGGCGCGATGGAGATGGTACGCGGCAGCCACCTGCTCGGCCTGCTGCCCTGCCGCCTCGCCGACACCGATCTCTCCTTCACCGACAGCGAAACGGTCGTGCCCTCCGGCCTGCCGCATGACCTGATCGCCCTCGCGCCAGGCGATGTGGTCTTTTTCGGGGGGCTGACGGTGCATGGCTCTATGCCCAATACTACCAAAGACCGCTTCCGCCGCGCCTTCATCTGCCACTATGAGGGCGAGAATGCCCTGCCTATCGTCGGCCCGCCCCTGCCGAAGGCTGAGGCAAAATGACCCAGCCCTCGCGGTTCCTGCGTCGCCCGGATGTGCCTCGCAGAGACCTGCAGGCGCTCTGGCAGATCAACAAGTACCTCTGGATGACCCTGGCCTTTCTCCTGGTCTATCTGCCGATAGCCCGCTGGCAGGGCATCTTAAAGCTCTCCGGCTGGCAGGCGGCGGGACTGTTCGCATTGGCGCTGCTGGATGGCGGCACCCGCAGTTATCTGGCCTACCGGCGCGGCGGCTTCCTCCCCGACCTCTGGGCCTGGTGTTTTACCGGTCTCGACATCCTCCTCCTCTCCTGCGCCGTTCACTTCACCGGCGGCCTGCAGAGCGACCTCTGGCTGGTCTATTTCGTGGTCCTGATCTTTGAATCGCTCTATGCCACCCCCCTGCAGAAGCGGCTGCTCAATATCGCCATCACCCTGGCCTATCTCGCCGCCGCCCTGCCGACCCAGTACTTTGAAGCGCCTCTGCCCTGGCCGGCGTTCGCCCGCATCTTCCTCTCTCGCCTCTTCTTCCTTATCCTCACCAGTTCGTTGGCGCGGCGGATCAGCCGGAATGTGCAGGAGCGGGATCGGGAGCTCTCCCTGCTGCGGGAACAGATGGCGACGGCGGAGGAGCGGGGACGCATCGCTCGCGAGGTGCATGACGGGCTGGGCCACGCGCTGGTGAGCATCATCCTACGGCTGGAGCTGAGCATGCGCCTGATCCGCAAAGCGCCGGAGGAGGCCGAGGCGATCTTGAAGGAGGAGATCCCGGCTCTGCGCTCGGCCTGGAACGAGGGGCGGGATCTGGCGTTTCACCTGCGCCCCTGGGAGAGCGGCGCAGGCGATGAATCACTGACGGAGATGCTGCGACGGCATATCGGGCGCTTTGCGGAGCGGACGGGGTTACGCGTGGATTTCAAGGTGACGGGGAGCGAACGGAAACTTGGGCCTGCGGAGACCTTCGGGCTGACCCGCATCGTACAAGAGGCGCTTACCAACGCTGCCAAGCACGCGGAGGCGACCTCCATCGAGGTGCTACTCGCCTTCCCGCTCCGGAGTGGGGTCGTCTGTACCGTCCGGGACAATGGAGTCGGTTTCGTTCCCGAAGAGCGGCGAGGTGGATTCGGACTGCAGGCCATGCGTGACCGAGCGGAAGCGCTTGGCGGGTCTCTCTCTTTTGAAAGCGCTCCCGGCAGTGGGGTCGAAATTATTGTGACGCTGCCTTGAGAACGCGAGCCGTCGCGCTCCCTTTTCGGTCATCGCATCGTCTCCTGAAGGCTTCCTTGCCCTGCATTCACAGCTTCGGCGGGGTGAACGCGGCTACATCGGCGGGTTTCGTGGGCGGAACGACCTCGCCATCCGCGACCATCTTCGTCAGCTTGTCCAGCTTCGCCAGCACATCGGCGGGAATGTCCTGCTTGGTGTACTTCATCTCCGACAGCCCGATGGCTCCATCCTTGAGCGAGTAGACCTTGGTACCGGAGACGAAAGTGCCTTTCTGAACGCGTTCAATGGTATCGGCAACAGCCAGATCCACGTGCTTGACCATGCTGGTCAGAACCCGGCCCGGCGCGATGTAGTCCTGATCCTGGTCCACCCCGATGGCGTAGAAGCCTTTCCCTTTGTCTTGCGCCGCCTGGATCACGCCCAACCCGGCCTTGCCCGCCGCCTGGTAGATGATGTCCGCGCCGTTGCCGAACTGCTGATTGGCCTGGTCTTTGCCTTTCGACAGGTCGTCCCAGGTGCCCGTGTAGGTGACGGAGACTTGCTTATCCGGATCGAACCCGGCGGTCTTGGCGCCCGCCCGGTAGCCCGCCTCGAACTTCCCGATCAGCGGTCCCTCCATCCCCCCGACAAACCCGATCTTCTTCGTCTTGCTCATGGAGGCGGCGAGGAACCCGGCAAGAAAAGACCCCTGCTCCTCCTGGAACTTCAGTCCGACGCAGTTGGCAGCGCCCTCGGGAGCGTCCGCATCCACAATCGCAAACTTCACATTGGGGAACTGCGGGGCGACCTCCTTCATTGCGTTCGCCATGTTGAACCCGACCGCGATGATGAGGTCGAAATTCTGCGTGGCGAAGTTGGTCATGTTGATCTTATAGTCGGCAGCATTCTTCGATTCGACGGTCTTTACGTCGGCGTCGCTCAGCCCCAGGTCCGCCTTGGCCTTCATCAGGCCGTTGTTTGCCGAGGCATTGAACGACTTGTCGTCCGGGCCGCCCAGGTCGAACACCAGGGCGACCTTGATCTTCTTGCCGCTCTTATCCGTCGTCGCCGCGCCGCCATTCGTTCCCGGCGTTGCGGGCGCGCCGCTGGAGCCGGGCGTCTCCGCGCCCTTGTTCTCCTCCGGCGGTCCGGGGCAGCCCGCCAATCCGACTGCCGCCAGCGCCGCCCCCAGACCCAGCAGCGTTCTCCTTGTGATGGTTCTCATGCGCATGTCCATCCTCTTCGACCGATTAACGTTTTAATTTATGGATCGCCTCGCCCTTCACGTCCAGGGCGGCCTCGCCGACCGCCTCGGCCAGCGTCGGATGGGCGTGGATGGCGTCCATCAACTCCTCGACAGTCGATTCCAGTTTGATCGCCATGACGCCCTCATGGATCATCTCGGTGGCGTAGGGGCCGATGATATGGACCCCCAACAGCTCGCCGTACTTGCGCTCTGCGACCACTTTGACCATCCCCTCGGTCACATCCAGGGCCATGGCGCGGCCCAGCGGACGGAACGGAAAGCGGCCCGTGATCACATCGTAGTTCTTCTCGCGGGCCTCCTCCTCCGACATACCGACGGAGGCGACTTCCGGCACGGTGTAGATGGGCGCGGGCACAGCGCGATAGTCCATCTTTTTGGTATGGCCCATGATGTTCTCCGCCGCCACGATGCCCTGGTGCGAGGCGAGGTGCGCCAGCAGCATTTTGCCGGTGACATCCCCGATGGCGTAGATGCTGGGCACATTGGTCTGCAGGTACTCGTTCACCTCGACGCCGCGCTTGGTGGTTTGGACGCCGAGGGCTTCCAGGCCCAGGCTGTCGTAGTAGGCTCTGCGCCCCGCGCCGACCAGCACCACTTCCACTTCCAGGGTCTTCACGCCTTCGGGCGTCTCCACGGTAACCACGCGCAGGCCATTCTTCTGCTCGACCTTCGCCACCTTCGATGCGACGTGGATGCGGATGCCCTGCTTCTTCAGCGCCTTGCGAAGCTCCGCCGCGATCTCCCGGTCGCCGGTGGGCAGAATTTCAGGGGCGATCTCGACGATGTCTACCTCCGCGCCCAGGTTGCGGAACGTGTAGCCGAACTCCAGGCCGACCGCGCCCGCGCCGATCACGACCATGGTTTTGGGGCACGCCTTGGCGGAGACGGCCTCATCGCTGGTCCAGATGCCGTTGCTGCTCTCCCCCCGCTTGTCCTTGGGATCCCGCTGCAGTCCGGGAACGGGCGGGAAGACGGGCACAGAGCCGGTCGCCAGGATAAACGCCTTGCTGGTCACACGCTCGGTCTTGCCGTCCGGCGCAGTGATCTCGATGGTATGAGGGTCCACCATCTTGCCCGTGCCCACGATGCTGCGCACATGGTTGCTCTTGAGCAGGGCGCTGACGCCGCCGCGCAATGTGGTGACGACCTTGGTCTTGCGGGTCATCATCTTGGCGAAATCGAACCCGATCTCGCCCGATATGGTAACGCCCATCACGTCGGCCTCTTTGACATGGTTCAGGCGCTCGACGCTGGCGATCATGGCCTTGGTGGGGATACAGCCCCAGTTCAGGCAGGTGCCACCCCATTCGGTGGCTTCGCGTTCAATACAGACGGTCCGTGCGCCGAGTTGCGCGGCGCGAATGGCGGCGACGTAGCCGCCGGGACCGGAGCCGACGACCACAATGTCGGCGTCAAACTCTCCCGTGGGGGCCATTTCGGTTTGCTCCTTCGGTTGTGTCGCCAACAGGCGATCTACAACTTCATCTATCTCTTCTCTTACTGGCGAGAGAGGTTCCAGAGTTTCGGGTAAAGCGGTGCGACGCACCGGCGGCTCGGCGATCACATCTACAGCGGGCGTCGTGGTGGGGGGGCTGGTGTCGGATGGGTCGGGCAGTGCGATGTTGGGTTGAGTATTGCGCTTCGTTCTGCTCACGCAAGAGCCTCCAATCCGGACAGGGTGGAAACACAGGAAAGCGTTGCCCCTGGTAGGACGGCGCTTCTCTCATCGTCAGGCTACCGTCGGCATTTCGGGTGGCAACGCACAAAAGTATAGCATATCGCGAAATGGGGCGTCAACGTGTGCCGGCCCGCCATCCAGGGTGTGATCGTCAGCCCCGATTCTGCCTGAGGTCTCTTCCATTGACACGCCTCCCGCCCCTTGCTATAATGGCGCGGGTGGAAGGAGCCGTACTGCCGGATGGCACACCCATCGGCGCGGTCTGGAGCCGCCTGTTGCAGCCGGACGAAGGGGGATCGTATGTGGATGCCGAGACGCCGCAGGTCGGCATCGCGGTCCTGCCGGAGTATCACAACCGTGGGGTAGGGACCGCGCTGCTCTCGCACTATGTGGAGGCGGCTTCCCGTCGCTATCAGGCCGTAACGTTGAGCGTCCATCCTGAAAACCATGCGCGGTTTCTCTACGAGAAGTGCGGATTTGTCCGTTATGGCGCCGGCGGCGGAGGCTACTGGCAGATGATCCACCGCTTTGCTACGGGCGGGTGACCTCGCCCACTGCCTGCTATTCCACAAAGAAGAGGAGGGCTTCATGCCTGGAAACCTGCGAATTACCGATGTCGAACGCATCGTCGTGGATGTGCCGTTTACCGAGCGCTGCCAGCAGTGGAACGCCCGCGAGGTCTGGCAGTGGCGCGTCAGCGAAGTGCTCCGAGTGACCACAGATGCACCCGACATCGTGGGCTATGGCGAGACGATCCTGCACTACACCTGGAGCCGGGTCTCGGACGCCGCCATCGAAAAGGTCAAAGGGAAGAACCCGGCGGACTTCCTGGGGGACGATTCGCTGGGCGCCGGCCTGCAGATGGCGATCTACGATGTGGTGGGCAAGGCGCTCGGCGTTCCGGCCTATCGGCTGTTCAACCTGCCCAGAGTGCGCGAGTGGTGCCCGATCTCCTGGTGGAACATCGACATGCCCCCGGAGGCGTTCGCGGAGGAGGCGAAGGAGGCGGTCGCAAAGGGCTACACCTCCTACAAGATCAAGGCGCGGCCCTGGTGGGACGTCTATGCCCAGGCCGATGCCATCGGGGAGGTGACGCCTGCCCACTTCCGCCTGGATCTGGACTGGAACAATATGCTGCTCAACGCGGGCAATGCCGCTCCGGTGCTGACGGAGCTGGACAAGCGGGAGCGGGTCGCCATCTACGAATCGCCCATCATGCAGCGGGATGTGGAGGGGCATCGGCAGCTACGGCAGAAGACCACGCGCCCGATTGCGCTCCACTTCGGCGACCCTCCCTTCCCCACCGTGGTGCGCGATGAGGTGTGCGACGGCTTTGTGGTCGGCGGAGGCGTGGCGAGCGTGCTGCGCCAGGGGGCGCTGGCGGCGGCCTTCGAGAAGCCGTTCTGGCTGCAGCTCGTCGGGACGGGGCTAACCACCACCCTCTCGGCGCACCTGGGCGCGGTCCTGCCGTTTGCACAGTGGCCCTCCGTCAACTGCCTGAACAACTACGCCGACGATCTGCTGGCCGAGCCGCTGACCATCAAGGGCGGCTATGTACGCGTCCCGGAAGCGCCGGGCTTGGGCGTCACCGTGGACGAGGAGGCCCTGACCAACTACCGAATGGAGCCGCCCTTCGAGTTGCCCAGGCCACGTCTGCTGCTCTCGGTCGTCTGGCCGGGCGGGCGGGTGGTCCACTACGCGGGAATGCGCGCGTGTTGGGACGATTGCTGGCAGGGCAACCAGCCGGTGCAGGAGCGGGGCGTTCGCATGGAGGTCCTGGCCGACGACGGCTCCAAGGCCTGGCGCGACCTCTACGCCCGCGCCGAAGTCGCCCCGGTCCGCGATCAGCGCTGACGCCCCTCTCCCTTGGCACATCGGGGCCGCGCGATTCGTATTCTATAACGGAGTGTATCGAATCCTCCGATCAGGCGAAAGGACAGGTCCAGGATGCCTACAGAGATACCGACGCGCGAAACGCCGCCCCTTCCGGAAGGCCCCATAGAGGGAAGCCCTCGCCCCCCGGAGCCACACACCCACGCCGACTGGAGCGCCTTGAGGATCCTGACGGTCGCGGGCATTCCTATCCGACTGCACTTCACGTTTTTGATCCTGCTGGTGTGGGTGGCGGTCAGCAACGTCTCCCAGGGGCAGGTCGCCGTCTGGGCCAGCCTGCTCATGGTCATCGGCACGTTCGCCTGCGTAGTGCTGCACGAATTGGGGCATGCGCTGGTGGCGCAGCGCTTCGGCATCGGCACGCGAGACATCGTGCTGTATCCCATCGGGGGGATCGCCAGCCTGACGGGCCAGCCGCGCCCACGTCAGGAGATCTGGATCGCGCTGGCCGGGCCGGCTGTGAACGTGCTGATCGCCGCGCTGCTCTTCGTGGGATTGCAGGTCGCCGGATTGCCGATCCTCGGTATCCCGATAAATGGGATCAAGCCGGGCGCATCGGCGGCGCAATTTGTGCTGACCAATCTGCTCTGGATCAATGTGGCGCTGGCCGTCTTCAATATGATCCCCGCCTTCCCCATGGACGGAGGGCGCGTGCTGCGGGCGATGCTGGCGCTCTTTCTGGATGAGACGCAGGCGACCGTGATTGCGGCGCGGATCGGACAGTTTCTGGCGGCGCTGTTTGGCCTGTTCGCCCTCTTCAACCAGCAACTGCTGCTGATCTTTATCGCGGGCCTGGTGTACTTCGCCGCCGGGCAGGAGGCGGCCCGGTACCAGACACAGGCGCTGGTGCGGGGACATAAGGCCCGAGAGGCGATGATGCGGGAATTCCACACTCTGCCCTCCGGAACGACCCTGAAAGAGGCGGCGGAGACCCTGATCGCCGGCAGCCAGCACGACTTTCCCATCATGAACGGCGACGAAGTGATCGGGATCTTATCCCGGTCGGCGCTCATTCGCGGCTTCACGACCGAGGATACGGACAACTACGTGACTAGCTTTATGGAGCGCGATTTCACCTGGGTCCGACCGGAGGCCGACCTGCAGAGCGTCTTGCCGCAAATCTCTACGGACCTCCCGATCCTGGTCATGGAGCCCGATGCACAGGACAATCCCCGCCTGATCGGCATGCTCACCCAGGAGAACCTGATCGAATTCTTAATGCTGACCCAGCGGCCCTCTCAAAATGCGGGATGACGTATGTTTCGGTTGACAGGCGGCGGCAACTTTCGGTATGCTGAACAGCATCTTTGCAGAGACACGGAGGTCTTCAAGGACAGAGAGGACAGAAAGGGAGGCACTATGCCGAAAGTGTTGGTCAGCGATCCGCTTGCCGAGGCGGGGATCGCCAAATTGCGCGCCATTCCCGGCGTGGAGGTGGATGTGCGGCTGGGACTGGCCCCCGAAGAGCTGAAGAGCATCATCGGGGAGTATGAGGCGCTCGGCGTGCGCAGTGAGACAAAAGTGACCGCCGACATCCTGGCTGCCGCCGACAAACTCAAGATCATCGGGCGGGCGGGGGTCGGTGTAGACAATATCGATGTGGCTGCTGCCACGCAGAAGGGCGTGGTGGTGGTCAACTCGCCGGATGGGAACACGCTCGCCGCCGCCGAGTTGACGGTCGGATTGCTGCTGGCCCTGGCCCGGCAGATCCCCCTAGCGGATGCCAGCCTGCATGGGGGCAAGTGGGAGCGCAAGAAGTTTGTGGGCACCGAGATCTACGGCAAGACGGTCGGCGTCATCGGTCTGGGCCGCATCGGGTGCGCGGTGGCGCAGCGGCTCAAAGGCTTCGAGGTCGAACTGATCGCCTACAACCCCTTCGTCACCGAGGAGGCGACCCGGCGCATGGGCGCGGAGCCCGTCTCCCTGGACGACCTGCTCCGCCGCAGCGACTTCATCACCATCCACACCCCGCTCAGCGACGAGACCCGCAACCTGATCGATGCGCCGCAGTTCGCCCTTATGAAGGACGGCGTGCGCATCATCAACTGCGCGCGGGGCGGCATCGTCAATGAGGCGGCGCTGGCGGACGCCGTCCGAAGCGGCAAGGTCGGGGGCATCGCCTTCGACGTCTTCAGCAAGGAGCCCCCGCCCCCGGAGAACCCGCTGCTCTCCCTGCCGGGCAACCAGAGCGTCCTCACGCCCCACCTGGGCGCTTCCACCGAGGAGGCGCAGATCAAGGTCGCCGTGGACGTCTGCGAGCAGATCGCGGATGTGCTGCAGGGCCGTCCCGCGCGCACGCCGGTCAACCTGCCCTCCACCTCCGCCGAGGACATGGCTCGCCTCGTGCCTTACCAGGAGCTGGCGGCCAAGATCGGCAGCCTCCAGATGCAGATGGGGCGCGCCACCACCGGGGCCGGGCGCGCCATCAATGCCGTGGAAGTGATCTTCCAGGGCGACCTGGGCGGGCTGCCTACCGGCCCCATCACGCGCGCCGTCCTCAAGGGCCTGATGACCCCTCTGCTGGCCGACCCGGTCAACGAGGTGAATGCGCCCTCACTGGCGGAGGCACGCGGGATCAAGGTCGTCGAATCGCACGCGCCCGCCTCCACGGCGCACACCTGCCAACTGGTCGTCCGCGCTCAGTCTCCCAGCGGAGAGCACACCATCTGCGGTACCGTCTACGGCGGCGCGGCGCATATCGTGCATATCGATGGCTACCATGTGGACATCCTGCCCACCGGCAACATGATCGTCACCCAGCACACCGACCGCCCCGGCGTGATCGGCAGGGTGGGCACGCTGCTGGGCGAACAGGGCGTCAATATCGCCGGCATGCACGTCGGACGGGCCGAGACCGGCGGGCGGGCCATCATGGTGCTGCTCGTGGACGATCCCATCTCCCCGGAGATCATGCAGCAGTTGTGCGCCCTCCCCGGTATGGAGACCGCCCAACTCGTCACCCTTTAAAACGTAAAAGTTCCTATCAAAATCTGGTGGGGATTGGAAGGTTCTACCCTCACCCCCCGCCCCTCTCCCTTCAAGGGAGAGGGGAGCAAGGGCGCAAGCGTTACTTTGCCCAGGGAAGCTAGGGGCTTGCTGCCTCCCAGACCTTGAGCGTATTGTTCTGATTGCCGCTATAGAGCCGCTTTCCATCCGGCGAGAAGAAGAGCGAGTAGGAGGGGACATCCGTTCTGTCAGTGATGCCGGGTATCGTAAAGACCTCCCTCCCGCTCGTCGTATCCCAGATACGGACCGTATACTCCCCGCCATCTCCTGCCGCCAGACGCTTTCCGTCCGGAGAAAAGGCGAGCGCATGCATGCTATACCGATAGCCCTTGAACGTCAAGAGTTTCTGCTTGGACACAGCATCCCAGAGCAGCACCGTGTTCTTCTCTCCGCCCGTCGCAATCATGGCTCCATCCGGCGAGAAAGCAATCGGAGCCTGCGCGCCGGCCAGGCCGCCGATCCGGTTACCTGTCGCGACCTCATAGAGTTCCACCCCTTTCCCCTGCTCCCAAAATGCCAGCAGTTTTCCATCCGGCGAAAAGGCGGGCAAGAGCGCCGCTTTCGGGAAGGTATGCAATAGGCGTTTCGTGGCAACATCCCATAATTGAACTTCTCCGCCGTTTCCGCCATGTACCATGAGCCTCCCATCCGACGAGAAGAGAATACCAAGCATCTTCATGTCCCCGAATACCCAACGCTCTCTCTCCGTGTTCGTCCTGGCGTCGAATAAAATTAATTCTCCTTGGTCACCCTCTCTCACCAGGGTTTTCCCGTCAGGCAATAGAGCCTGGGGAAGAGGGGTTTTGTCCTGGGGCGTTCGCCATACATTGAGCGTTCCCAAAGGCTGAAGCGTCACCGCATCTCGAAGTGTTATTGTTTTCTCTTCCCAGTCCGACGTCGCCAATAACTTCCCGTCTTTAGAGAGTCCCGCCTTATCCCAAGAGCCACGGACCGTTTGTGGTTCTCGCCTGGCGGTATCCCAGAGTTTGATGCCCCAGCCATAGGCGTTGGTGCGTGTCGCCAGTGTTTTGCTGTCGGGTGCGAAGGCGATAGGAGCGCTTGCGGAAGGAAATGCCGTATATTGTTTCCCGGTCGCTGCCTCACGCAACACGATGGTATGCGCCCTCTCTCCGGTTGCCAGGAAGGCCCCATCGGGCGAATACGCTACCGGCCCGTTGGCATTCGGAATGGTTTGTACCAACCGGCCTGTCGCCACCTCCCAGATTTTCACGCTGCCTCGAAGGGTAGCCGGGTCCTCCTCACCGAGGATACGCCCTGCCGCCAGGCGTTTGCCATCCGGAGAGAAAGCCAGCGTAATCCCATCTGCAAGGTCTACGAACGGCATATGAAAATCCGGCTTGATGGTACGAACGGCCTTTCCACTCTTCATATCCCAGAGCGTGATGGTATCCTGGTAGTCTCCCGTCGCCAGCAGAGTGCCATCCGGAGCATACGCCAGCGACCTCAGCGTCGTCGAGCCTCGGAACTCAAACCGCTTCTCGCCACTCGCTGCATCCCATACCAGCGCCGAGTAGCCATCTCCTGCCGCCAGAGTCTTTCCATCCGGCGCGAAGGCAACCGGCGCGTGCGCTCCTCGAAAGGTCTTAACCAACTCTCCCGTCGCGGTATCGTACAGATTGACTAAATTATCCTTCTCATCCATCGGCTTAGTGGAAACAGCCAGAGTCTTGCCGTCCGGGGAAAAAGCCAGTTCATCCCCGGTGAACATCGGCTCCTTGCCGCTGAATGCCTTCGGCCCTATCGAGCGGATCGGTGTTCCTGTCGCACGATCCCATAGGGTGATGCTGCCATGTCCATCGCCTACGGCGAGGCTCTTGCCATCCGGTGAGAATGTCACGGCGGTATAGACATAACTGTCTTGAAGCGGCAGGAACGGCAGGTCGAAATGGCCGCGTCGCCACAGAAATCCCCACTCGAAACCACGCAGATCGGTCTGTCCCGGCTCCGGCTTCAACTCCTCCAACAGTTGGTACACGTGCCCGTAATCCTGATTGTTCCATGCCTGCTGGGCCAGACTCATGTTGGCCGCATAGAGGTTACGCCGCGCAGCCTCCGCCTCGCGCTCCGCATGGGACTTTTCCGTCTGAGTTTTCTTGGTCTCTTCCCTGGCAATCCGTGCACTGGTCGCCGCAAGATTGGCGTTCCGGACGGCAATCACGGCCAACCCGCTGGTAACCATGATGATGACTGCGGAGATCACCGCGGCCCGGATAAATCCTCTTCGGTAAGCCATTTTTTGTCTCCTTAACTCCGCGTCGGGCATGTTGGTGCGGATCCAGGCCCGATCAAAGACACGCGCATAAATCCGATTGCGCACACGCAAGTAGCTGCCTTCCGCACGCACGATGCCCGAAAGCCGCAGGACACTCAGCAGCGGGTTCGCCTCGTCGTCTCGAACGCGCTTGCCGGCCCAGATCTGCCCATAGGTCTCCAATAACCCGACCCGATCCACCTCGCTACGCAGGATACGATCCCGTACAAAAAGCAGGTTGGCGTCGCGTTCCCGCGCCCCGGATGCCAAAAACAGCTCCTCACACTGATGGTCTACTGCCTCGTAGCCTAGCTTGGCGTGATTTGCGCCGACCGCCTGACAGAGCCGCTGGGTGAGGTAGGGATGCCCGCCGGTCCAGTAGAGGATGCGACCTAACCCCCCGCTGGGGAGGTTAGGGGGTTCCAACGGCGCGGCCTCTTCCAGGGTGAAATCCGTCAGTTCGATGCGCCTGCCTATGTTGAAGGGCGTGGTGCGGGTGTCGCGGATCAGGTCAGAGGGGGTGGCGACGCCGATCAGGCAGAAAGTCAGGCGGGCGTAGTCGGGGTCTTCTGTCCGGCGATTGTAGCATTCGCGAATGGCGGCAAAGAACTCATCGGCGGAGAAGGGCAGCGAGCGCACGGCGTCTATCTCATCCACAAACAGCACCACCGGCCCCGAAACCTGCTTCAGCACCACCGCCTTCAATGCCTCCATCCAGCGCTGCAGGGGGCCGAGGCGTTTGTGGTCCATCCAGAAGTCATCGAGGGCGTCCTCCAGATCGAGTTGCGCGGCGATACGGCTGAGTAGGCCGTCGTACCACTGCTCCTCCGTCAGGTTCTGGCCCACGGAGGTCAAATCCAGCACCACACAGGTGATATGTTCTTCCCGCAGGCGCATTGCCGTGCGGACCATCAGGGAGGACTTGCCCATCTGGCGCGAGGTGAGCACATAGCAGAACTGCCCTCGCCGCAGACCCTCCATCAAGTCCACATCGGCCCTCCGCGCCACGTAGGCCGGGGAATCGCGGGGGATCGTACCGCCCAGCACATAGAAGTCGGAAACATCGGTGCTCATAACAAGTACCTCCGGAGCGTATTGCGATATAGCCTACAGCGGAGTTGGGCCTCCTCCGTGGATCTGCCCACGACGATGCCCGCGCTCCGCAGCCGGTAGAAGCTGTCCGGGTTCGACAACAGTTCGCCCTTCAAGAGCGTGCGCACCGCCTCGCAGAGCGCCGCATCCTGCCCCAACGCGCTCACCATCCGGCGCAGGTGGTCTCCGAAGACCCCGCTCTCCTGCTCCGCCTCCAATTCAAACGCCGCGATGTCCTGCCCCTGCGTGGCCATGGCATGCAGCCCGCGCCGCACCAGGTAGGGGTTGCCCCCGACCAGCGCATAGTAGCGCGCCACTTCCGCCGTGTCCTTGAGCGGCGAGGCATAGCGGCGGTTCACCTCGGCGACCTCCGCGAGCGAAAACTCCTCCAGCGCCAGGCGCGTGCCCACATTGAAGGGCGACTGGTTCAGGTCCGTGATAAAGAGGTGCGCCTCCGTTGCGTAGGCAATCGCCAGGGTGAGGCGCGACCAGGGACCGCCGGGGTTCAGCGAGCGCTCGTTGTGCCAGGAGCGGAACAGCCCGAAGACCTCCGTGCTGAAGGGATGGCCGAACAGCCGATCCACCTCATCCAATCCCCAGACGACATGAGTCTCCACCTTGCCCAGCACCTCCCGCCGTAGAAACCGCTCGAAGTTCACATTCCAGCCCCGCTGCGGGTTCCAGACCGCTTCCAGAGCGACCTCCAGTTCCAACTGCTCGGCCATCGCCTCGGCCAGATGGAAAAACAGGGTGTCCGCTGTCGCCATCTGCGCGGAGGTCAACTTCTGCAGGTCCGTCAGCACGATCTTCGCTCCGGCCTGGCGCGCCTGCTGCAGGCCCCGCGCCAGCAGCGATGTTTTGCCCATCTGCCGCGCTCCCTTCACCAGCACAATGCTGTCTCGGCGGGCAATGGCGGACTCGAACTCCTCATCGGTCGAGCGCAGCAGATAGAATGATGAGTCCAAGGGAACGGCTCCTCCTTCCGGTTCGAGTGCGACCAGAGCGACCGGCGGCGCAGGCGTTGGGTTCGACGCATCCGCCTGCGGCACATGCGCCCGCAACTGCGCGAACAGGGCTTGCGTCGTGGGCGACGGCACGCTGCCCAACTGCTCCTTCAGGACCCGCTCCAGTTCGCGGTACTGCCGGACCGCATCAGAGAGCCGCCCGGAAGCCGCATAGAGCCGCATCAGGTTGCCATGCGCGTCCTCCCGCAGCGGGTCGGCGGCGACGGCGCGGCGAGCGACCTCCAGCGCCTGCGGCAGATCCCCCTCCCGCTCCCATTCGGCGGCAAGCTGGTACAGCGCATTCCGATACGCCTCCGCCAGCCGCTCCCGCTCCGGCACAATCCACTCCTCATAATAACCAGGCAGCAACTCACCCCGATAGAGCGCGACGGCCCGCTCCAACGCCACCCGACGCGTCAACGTTTCCCCATCGGTGTCCCCTTGCTTTTCTCTTTGCGTCTTTGCGACTTTGCGTGAGCCTTG
This sequence comes from Chthonomonadaceae bacterium, assembly GCA_035295825.1. Taxonomy (GTDB): domain Bacteria; phylum Armatimonadota; class Chthonomonadetes; order Chthonomonadales; family Chthonomonadaceae; genus DATGIG01. Next base: position 30,359 of record DATGIG010000791.1, read on the forward strand.
CTCTTCTTCGTGTGAGGCCACCCCCAGCAGCGCCTCGAACTCCCCCACGTCGGTCGTGATGGCTCCCGTTAGGAGATGCACCTCCGTCCGATCCGCCGCCAGTACGCTCCCTGGCGGGGTTCCCTCCGGCTCTAACAGGCGGCGTACCGTGGAGAGCGCCTGCCGGAACCGGTCGCGGGTCGCCTCGGCGTCCTCCTCGGGCCAGAGGAGTTCCGCCAGCACTTCGCGCGGATGCGCACAATCCGGAAAGAGTGCGAGATAGGCCAGCAGCGCCGCCGCCTTGCGCGTTCCAAAATGCGTGAGGCTCCGCTCGCCGCGTCGCGCCTGCAGCCTGCCGAAGAGTTCGATACGCCAGGGTAGTGTCATAATGTTCTCGCCCGAGATGAAAGGTGATATTCATTCGTATTAATAATTGTCGCTAGAACCATTCTACCGCAATGGCCGCCAAGTCGCTCGCAACCGTATTTTCGTCTCCTTTGAATGCCCTGTGTCTACCGTGCCATTATTGTACCAACCGACCATGAAGCCAGCGCAAAGTAATCGTGAATTCCCCGTGAAATTTTCCTTGCAACCGTAGACGGGGAGACTCTCGTAGTGATACTGGGAATCGGGAGCGCCGCCGGAAGGGGCGGGGTTTTGCGGTACAATAGTGAGCGAAGCATGGGACGCGCGGGCGCCCCAACAAGAGAATACGGACGGCTCGGAAAGAGAGAACCCCTATGTCAGCAGAGACAGTTTCCCAATCGGAGGCCATTCCGATGCAGCTCGGCCACAGCCCCGATTCGGACGACGCCTTCATGTTTTACGGCCTGGCAGCCCACCTGGTGGATTCGGAAGGGCTGGAGTTCGAACATATCCTGCGCGATATTCAGACGCTCAATGAGTGGGCGAAAGAGGGCAAACTGGAGTGTACTGCCATCTCGGTCCACGCCTACGCCTATGTGCATGATAAGTACGCGATCCTGACCCACGGCGCGAGCATGGGCGATGGCTACGGCCCGATGGTCGTGGTGCGCGATCCGATCCTTCCCTCCGACCTGCCGAACGTGAAGATCGCCGTGCCGGGCCTGATGACCAGCGCGTTTTTGGCGCTGTCGCTCTATCTGGGCGGGACATTCGACTACGTGGTCATGCCGTTCGATAAGATCATGCAGGCGGTGGCGGCGGGCGAGGTAACGGCGGGCTTGATCATCCATGAGGGGCAACTGACCCATGAGTCGCTGGCCCTCTACAATATCCTCGACCTGGGCCATTGGTGGAAGGACGAGACGGGACTGCCGCTGCCGCTCGGCGTCAATGCCATCCGAAAAGACCTGCCGCTGGAGGTACAGCAGAAGGCCAGCCGCGCCCTCAAGGCCAGCATCGAGTATAGCCTCCATCATCGCCATAAGGCGCTGCACCACGCGATGACCTACGCCGGGGACATGGATGCTTCGACAGCGGATACGTTTGTTGGGATGTATGTCAATAACTGGACGGTGGACATGGGCGAGGCAGGCAAGCGCAGCATCCAGCTCTTTCTGGATCGCGGTGTGGAGCGTGGCCTGATCCCCGCCGTCGGTCCGGTGGAGTTTGTAGAGTAGGTTCTTTTACTATGCCAGACAAAGCAACGGAAACGGCGGTGGACGCCCTGCATCGGGGAATGCAGCGCGCCCGCGCCTACGATTGGGAACCGGCGGTCGAGGCGTTTCGCAAAGCCATCGCGCTCGACCCGGAGAGTGTGGAGGCCCGCTTTCGGCTGGGCTGGGCTTTGTGGAACCTGGCCGACCTGGGCAAGCCATCGCTGGCCAACGTCGCAGTCGTCATGGGCGCGCAGGCGCTCGGCTTCGAGCAGACGGCGCGGGACGCGCGCCGCAAATTCCAGGTCTACCGCCAGTCGCTCAACGACTGTATTCACTACCTGACCTCCGTATTGGAGCGCGATCCGAACCACGCCCGCGCCTACCACTATCTGGCGCGCGCGTACCAGGCGCTCGACCGCAAGACGGAGGCGGAGGAGGCGGCGCGGAAAGCGCGGCAACTCGATCCCGGCAACGCCACCTACGCCGACCTGGCGCGCTCGCTGTCGCATGGTCAGGAGGCGCCCCGGACACCGCCTGTCAACGGCCCGAAGGACCTCGCGCCCTCGCCCGGCATGACCTGGGACGACCTGGTTCTCAATCCGAAGACCAAGCGCGAACTGCGCCAGATGCAGCTCATGCTGGAGAAACCGGACCTGGCGAAGGAGCTGGGGGTCCAGGCTCCTACCGGCATCCTTCTCAAAGGCCCTCCCGGCACCGGTAAGACGACCATCGCCCGTATCCTGGCGCATGAGGCGCGGTGCAACTTCTACGCGATCACCCCGGCGGACATCAACCAGATGTATGTCGGCGAGAGCGAGAAGCGGGTCCACGAGCTCTTTGCCCGCGCCCGCGCCAACCCGCCCGCCATCATCTTTGTGGACGAGATCGATGCGCTCCTACCCAACCGGCAGGGCGGCGTCGCCATCCATTCGGACAAGGTCGTCAACCAGTTCCTGCAGGAGATGGACGGATTGACCCCCAACAGCCGGATCTTTGTGGTCGGGGCGACCAACCGCCCGGATATGCTGGACCCGGCCCTGCGGCGCGGCGGACGCCTCTCCCGCGAGATCGAAGTGCCGCTGCCCGACCTGGAGGCCCGCAAGCAGCTCTTTGCGGTCTGTACCCGCCATGCCAATCTGGCTCAGGACGTGAGCCTGGACGAACTGGCGAAGCTGACCCAGGGCTACGCTGGCGCGGACATTCGGGCGCTGGTGAATGAGGCCGGGTTGCAGGCCCTCATCCGCATCGCCGACAACACCGACAAAAACACTCCCCGCGTCCTGACCATGGCGGACTTCACCGGCGCGCTGGAAAACCTGGGCTAACTATTTTTTACGAGGAGAAGGAACTTGGCAAAACTGATACTGCTGCGACATGGGCAGTCTCTCTGGAACCTGGAGAATCGCTTCACCGGGTGGATCGACATCGAACTGACCGAGGATGGCAAGAAAGAGGCGGAGGACGCAGGCAGAAAGATCGCACTGGCGGGCATTCACCTGGATGAGGCGTTCACCTCCGTGCTCAAGCGCGCCATCGACACCCTGACCATCTGCCTGCGGGCGGCAGGGCAGGCGAATATTCCCACCCACTATGACCAGGCCCTGAACGAGCGGCACTACGGCGACCTGCAGGGGCTGAACAAGGCCGAGACGGCGGAGAAGTTCGGGGAGGCGCAGGTCAAGATCTGGCGGCGCAGCTACGATGTCAACCCGCCCGGCGGCGAGAGCCTCAAAGATACAGCGGCGCGCACCCTGCCCTACTTCCACGACCAGATCGTGCCCGCGCTCAAGGCCGGAAAGAATGTCATCGTCTCTGCGCATGGTAACAGCCTGCGCGCCATCGTGATGAAGCTGGACAACCTGGATGAGCAGCAGGTGGTCGAGCTGAACATTCCCAACGGCGTTCCCATCGTCTACGATTGCGATTCCGACGGCGATCCCATCGGCAAGACCGAACTCTAACGCCTATCGGCCTCACCACCGCAGCTTGAACGAGGCTTGCAAGCATTGATGCTCGAACAACCGTGGCGGATCGAACTCTTCGGCGGCCTGAAAGCGGAACAGGGCCGCCGAACGATCACCCGCTTCCGAACCCATAAGACCGCAGCGTTGTTGGCCTACCTGGCCTACTATCGCAACCGCATGCACCCCCGCGAAGAGTTGATCGAGCTGCTCTGGCCGGACACAACCCTGGAGGCGGGCCGGGTGAGCCTGCGCACGGCGCTGGCCTCGCTACGGGCGCAACTGGAACCGCCCGGCGCCCAGGCCAATAGCGTCCTGATCGCCGACCGCGTCCACCTTCAGCTCAATCCCCATGCGATCACGACCGATGTCGCCGATTTTGAGAGCATGCTGAAGGAGGCGGCGCAGGCGACCGATCCGGAAGCGCGGATCGGCAAACTGACCCAGGCTATCGTTCTCTACCGGGGCGAACTGCTGCCCGGCCACTATGAGGATTGGGCCATCCTCGAGCGGGAGCGTCTGGCGGAGAGCGCCTTCCGCGCGCTCCATCAACTCGCGCTCGCAGCCGAACAGCACGGGGACCGGGCGTATGCCCTGGAGATCACCCACCGCGCCCTCACCATGGACCCGCTCCGCGAGGAGATCCACGGCCACCTGATGCGTCTCTACGCGGCGGAGGGAAACCTCCCGGCGGTCCAGCGCCAATATCAGGAGTTGGAGCGCCTGCTGCGCGAGGTGCTGGATACCGCGCCGGATGCAGCGACCCGGAAACTACTTACGGAGCTTACCGGCGGCACTTCCCCTCCGTCCACGCACCACCTTCCGCCTGTGCTTCCCACAAAGGAGCGCCCGCGCTCTCCTTCCGCGCGGCCCGCTTCGCCGGAGCCGCCCTCCGTCTCCCTCGTTACTCCCGACGCCGTGCTGCCCGCACCCCATCTGCCGCTGCCGTTGACCCGCTTTTTTGGAAGAGAACAGGAGATAGAGTGGGTCCTCGCGCAACTACAGCCCCCTGACCTCCGGTTGCCATCGGGTTCCGAAGAGAAGGGAGAGACACACTATCCTCGAACCTCCGAAGCTGCGAGCGATGGAATAGGTTCTGCCGGGCAGCAGGGCACAACACGCCTGTTCACGCTCACCGGAATAGGAGGCACCGGGAAGACACGGTTGGCGCTCGAAGCGGCGCAGCGCCTCCGGGGAGCGTATGGCGGTCGTGTCTGGTTTGTCCTGCTGGCCGATCTTACCGACCCGTGCCGGCTCGGAGACGTGATTGCCGACACGCTACTGTTGCCGCGTACGCCCTCCAGGACGGACCTGGAACAGATCGTGGAGGCCCTGGATGGGCAGCCCGCCCTGCTGGTACTGGATAATTTCGAACACCTCCTGGCGGCAGAAGCGGAAGACACGGCAGACGCCGATCCGGACCACGCCCCGGAGCCGAATGCTCCGGCAGAGGGCACGCTCCGGGTAAAGGCACTGCTGCAGCGCCTGCCACAACTGGCCTGCCTGGCAACCTCTCGCCAGCCGCTGGGCATCGAGGGGGAGCGCGAACTGCCCCTATCGCCCCTACCCACGCCGGGTACACGCGGCATGCCGGAGCGCCTGATGGAGTTTCCCAGTGTGCAGCTCTTTGTGGACCGCGCGCAGGCAGTCAAACCGGACTTTCAGGTGACCCCACGCAACGCAAGCGCCGTGGCCGCCCTGTGCCACCGGCTGGAGGGGATCCCACTGGCGCTGGAGCTGGCGGCAGCCTGGGCGCGGACCCTCACTCCGGCGCAGATCCTATCCCGCCTGGAGAGCCGCTTCGACCTGCTGGTCACGCGGCGCAGGGACTACATCCCGCGTCACCAGACGCTCCGCGCCGCCATCGAGTGGAGTTGCCGGCTGCTCTCTCCGGAATTGCAGCGCTTCTTCGCCCACCTCGCCGTCTTTGCCGGCGGCTGGACCCTCGAAGCGGCGGAGCAGGTCTGCGAACAGCCCCAGGCGCTGGATGCTCTGACCCAACTCCAGGAGCGCTCCCTGGTGATTGGCGAAACCACAGAGATCTCGGAAACCGCGATGCGCTTCCGGATGTTGGAGACCCTGCGGGACTATGCTCAGGAGCAGTTGAGCGCCACAGAGTGGGCATATGGGACGGAGCGCCATGCCGCATACTTTCTGCAGATGGCGGAGGAGAGCGAACAACATCAGACGGGACCGGACGTCAAAGCCTGCCTGGACCGGCTAGAACAGGACCATGACAACCTGCGCGCGGCGCTCCAGCGGTCCCTGGCGCAGATAGACGGGCAGGCCGGCGCTGCACGCTGGGGAGGCGACCGGGAGGGTGAGGGTGCCGGGGCGCGGATCCTGACATCCGAACCCGAGGCCCGTTTACCCGCCCTGGAATTAGGGCTGCGCCTGGCCGGGGCGTTATGGCGGTTCTGGTATGTGCGCATCCACATTTCCGAGGGGAGAATGTGGATGGAGAGCCTTCTGGCGCGCGCCGCTTCCGAGGAGAAGACGTCGCTGCACGCCAAGGTCCTGACCGGCGCCGCCAATCTGGCGTATGCACAGAGCGACGTCGCGGGGGCGCTGGCGCTGCATCTTCAGGCCCTGGAGATCCGCCGGAAGATCGGACATACCGATGGGATCATCGCCACCCTGGGCAACCTGGGGATCCTGGCGTTGAACCGGGGCGACCTGACGGAGGCGCGCGCCCTGCAGGAAGAGGCGCTGGCGCTGGCGCGCACAACTGATAACCGGGTGCGACTGAGCAATACGCTCAACAATCTGGGCAACGTCGCGGTCCGGCAGGAGGACTATACTGCAGCGCGGCGCTGCTTCGAGGAGGGCCTGGCGCTCAAGCGCACCCTGGGCGACGTGGCCGGAAGCGCGACCATCCTCACCAATCTGGGCGATGTGTCCTACTGCCTTGGCGACTACCGGCAGGCGCAGGCATACCTGGAGGAGGGGCTGGCGCTCAAGCGAGAGGTCGGTGACCAGGTCGGCATCGCCATTGCGCTGGTCAACCTCGGCAATGTGTTCTGTGCGCAGGGGCAATACGACGCGGCGCTCCGGCAGCACCGGGAGAGCCTGGCTTTATGGCGTGAGATGGGACACAAGCTGGGGATCGCGCATGTGCTGGAAGGATTGGCGCAGTTGGCTACGGCGCAGCGGAGGACGGAACGGGCGGTCTGGCTCTATGGAGCCGCTACCTCATTGCGGGAAGCGATTGCAAGTCCATTGACCGAGGCATCCAAGATGCAGCAAGAGCGGACCCTGGCGGAGGCGCACCGTCAACTCGGAGAAGAGGCTTATACCTCCTGTTGGGACCGTGGGTATGTCGGCTCTCTGGAGCAGAATATCATCGCGGCGATGGATCTGACGGAGGCTCCGGAGAGGGCGATGCAACCCTGAGAGGAAGTACGGAAAGCGATAGAGGTTCGAAGAGGGCGGGGAAAATCCCCGCCCTCTTTTTGTGCCTCTTTGCACGGTGGACCCAAAAGCATGTCACGATGCCTGTCGCGTTTGTGTCACGCTCGGGCCGTACAATGCCGCCAGTTCGACGTTTTCCATCGCGATGCCTCCACGCGCAGGCGTCGCGAAACGCACAACCCTTATCAAGGAGAATAGGACCATGTTATCACGACACGTTATCCCATCTCATCGGGTACGGCCCTGCCTGCGCCTGATCCTGCTGATCCTATCGGCACTGGGAGCCGGTGTCGGGCTTGCAGCTTGCGGCAGCGGCGGGGGTGGAGGCGGAGGAGGGGGGCATCATGGCGGAGGGGGAGGCGGCGGGACTCCCACACCGGCGACCCGTGGCAGCGTTATCAGCGCTACCCAGATCTCCACGCTCACTCCGGGGCAGGCAACCGCGCAGGCCCAGGCGCTTGGTATCAACACACCGGCCACCTATGGCATCACCTTCTATAAGGTGGACTACAACACGGTGGATACCAACGGCAACCTCACGACCGCCTCGGGGCTGGTGGTTGTGCCCAATGGCGCGCCGGGGGCGCTGCCTGCGGTGAGTTATCAGCATGGCGCGCAGTTTGCAAAAGCGGACGTACCATCCCGCAACACGACCAAGGAGACGCAGTATGTCGCGCTCACCTTTGCTCCGGCGGGCTATATCGTAGTGATGGCCGACTATCTCGGCATGGGTGATTCGCCTGGCCCGCATCCCTTCCTGCATGCCGATTCGGAAGCGACCGCCTGCGTGGATATGCTGCGCGCCGCCAAGACCGTGCTGAAAAATCTCAATTTCACCTTCAACAAAAAGCTGTTCCTGACCGGCCATGCGGAGGGCGGGCATGCGACCCTGGCGCTGCATCGCGCCATCGAACAGCAGTACAACTCCGAGTTCGCCGTCACCGCCTCCGCGCCCATCGCCGGGGCCTACGACCTGTCAGGAACGCAAGTCCCATTTCTGCTCAACTCGCAGGCCAACACGGGAGACAGCGTGGAGAGTTCCGGCGTGATGGCCTATCTGCTGATCGGCTACAATCCGATCTACCACCTCTACACCATGCCGTCGAACGTCTTTGCACCGCCTTACGATACCCAGGCTCCGGCGCTGATAGATGGCTCTCATACCAATCAGGAGGTATTCAAAGGGCTTGCCATCGCGCCCACGACCCTGTTGCAATCCGCCTTTGTGACCGGCCTGAAGACCAACCCCAACTTCCCCCCCAACCTGGCGTTGCAGCAGAATAACGTCTTTGACTGGAAGCCAGCGGCTCGGGTCCGCCTCCTCCACAGCAAAGGCGATACGCTGGTAACCTATCAAAACGCGCAAGTGGCCTATAACCGCATGACGGCCCTGGGGGCGCAGGTCGAACTGATCAACCTGGGCGATTCAATAGACCACTTAGCGGCGCGCAACCCCGGCCTAGCGAATGCAAAGGCGCTCTTCGATATTCTCTGAAGTTCCTTATGCAGCGAGGCTTCACGGTTCATTCAACGAACCGTGAAGCCTCTTTTACCGGATGGCGATTTTATCACTTCGCTGTCTCCCAGCCCCACATCCAGGAAGGTGACGCGTTAAAGTGGCAGGAAGTAGATCAGAGTTTCTATTCCCTCCGATCTACTTCCTGCCGGGTGAAGGACACACTGGGAGGATCTCAGGGTTTGAGCTGGAGGTTATCGGGACCGACCCAGTTGTCGTACTCCGCGTTGTATCGATCATAATGGACATAGACGAGACCATACCAGACCGTTTTGACGGTGGCGGGATACCATTTGCCATCGTCATCTTTTGCCTGCACCCTGGCGCCTACTGCGATGTCCTTGGGCTCAAAGGCGCGAATATGATCGGCAGGCACCCACTCGGTGGCATGGCTCTCCGCAAAGCGGACCTGCACCTGACCCGGCTTTTTATCCCGCACTTCCGCCTTCTCCCAGGCACCGTCCGAACCCTGCGCCGTAACCGATTGCCCCGCGCCCTTGCCTCGTTTCCCGGTCGCATCGGTGAGCGTCAAATCGGTGGGGAAACCACCCGTGACGGCGAAAATAGCTTTTTGCTCCTCAACAAAGGCCATCTGGCGCTGAATATAGCGGGCAAGCTCGTCCAGACTGATGACGCCATCTCCATTGGTGTCCATGACCGGGTCGCCCTGAAAGCCGCGTACCAGGGCATCGGTATAGGTCCAGTTGCCGGTGGAGGTGCTATGGGCGTACACGGAGGTCAGGCAGGCATAGGCGATGTTCGTGGGACGTTTGGCCGCTTCCAGCGCCAGGCTGCCGGAAGTGCAGCAGTCCGCCATCATCAACGCGCGATTCCCCTTGAAATGCTGCTGGATCTGGTCGAAGATGTCAGTGACATACCAGAACGTCGCATCTACCTTCGGATTGGCGTCGAAGTTGACGAAATAGTATTTGCTGGTATTGCCCTTGATATCACGTCCCCCATGGCCTCTGGAAATAGAAGAGGAGGGTGCCGCCTGACTGCGTCTTCTCCAGCAGTTCGGTGAAGCGTGCGTTGATCTGCTTGAGGGTCCCCTGCCGGTCTTTCAAAAAGACAATGTGATCGGCAGGCACGCCATAGTTTTGAAATACACGGACAAAGTCGATGTCCTCGCGTCCTTTTTTGGGCATATTCAGCCCATGGTCGTATTTCCATACCAGGGAAGAGACCGCGAACACCCAGGTCTTCGCAGGTTCCGGTCGGTCGGCCTTCGGCGACGCGGCCGCATCGGTTGTACCCAGGGCCAGTGCAAACACCAGGGCGATGGCAGCCGCCCAGAAGCCGAAACGGCAGACGGGCATCGGTTTGAACATGATGCATATCTCCTTTCATGGTTTGAGAAAAGGCGTGTGCGCTCTTTTGAAAGCAACGCCGCGATGCGATCGAAATCGGGATCAGCGCTTTGGACCGCCGACGGCGCCGGGGATTCCGGCCCGGCCCGGCCCGCCGGGCGCGCCGGCTCCCGTGGAGGCGTGGTTTGCGTTATGGTTGGAGCCTCCGCCGTCTCCTTTTTTCAGATAATTCTTCTGCGCCGCCGTAGAGGTGCGCTGCTTGGCGCGAGAGGCTGCAGTGGATTTGGCATGGTGCTTACTCGCGCTGCTGCTATGGCTGCTGTGCTTATGCGATGTCGTGTGCTTGCTGGAAGTCTTGTGCGATCCGGTCGCGTGGCTCCCCGTTGGATCGGACCAGGCTGTCGTCGTGCCGAGCGCGATGCCGACACAGAGCGTCAACAGGACGAGCAAACGCAGGCAGCGATTTGTCTTCGGCTGCGCCGGGGGGAAAGTCGTTTTCATGATCCGTTCTCCTGTTTCTTGTTTCTGTTTTTGCCATTCCTGGCTTTTGAGTTCGATGGTTTGCTTGCGGACGACTTGCCATCGGAAGGGGTGGCAGTGATGTCGGTGCTGGTGCTGCCCACGTAGGTGCCCTGGAACTGGGTCAGCTTGCGGGTGGAACCGTTTGCATACTTCACCACCAGATCGCATGTAAACGGGACCGAGATGGTCTCCTGGGTAGAGAAAAAGTCTACGCGCACTTTCTGATGCGCGGGCACGTTCTGGGAAGTGGTAAACGACGTGGTGACCGTTTGCGTGGAAGAGCCTCCTGTTCCGGTATTCTGATGCGCCTCGGCGGTTACACTGAGGGAGCCGCTGGCGATACCGGGCACTCCGGCCTCAACGGAAACCGTGACCGAAGCGGACATGCCCCAACTGCTGGTCCAATCGTTCTCCTGCGTATAACTCAGGGTCTTGGTCATGCTCATGTAATTGGCATTGGACCCACGGGAGTTGTCGAGCGTGCCGCTATCCAGCAGGATGTTGGTGGGTTTGGATCGCTTGACACCGCTCTTGTCATAGCGCACATTGCTGACATCCACCTCTTTGGCCGGTGCGGAGACCCAGAGGCCCAGACAGTTGATAAAGTTGTCCGGATTCCTGATCCCATAAAAGCCCTTCAACACCGAGCCCTGCACATCCAGGTTCTTCTGATTGTCAAAACCGCTCGGACCAACCGCAAAATGGCCGCCGGTAGAGGTCGTAAACTCCAGAGAGCGCAGGCTGCCGTAACCATAACCGGAATCTCGGATGGTGAACGAGGTCAGCGTCTCGTCCTTCTTAAAGGTGTAGGAGTTCAGCGTATAGCCCGCATCGCCATAGCCGCCGACTTGCTGCGACGTTCCGTTAAAGTAGGTCCACTTGATTCCCCGGACCTTGTCGCCGTCCCAGCGCACGCTGAAGTGTTTGACTGCGTCGTCGGTCGTATGATTGTCGAAGGCTCCGCTCCCGCCATATCCGGACCCGATATGGTCGGTCTTGATGACGTTATCCGGGATCTTCGTCTTGCTTTTCGAGGCGTTTTTGCCGGAAGCGGAGGTGCCGGTTTTGCCGGATTTGCTCTGCGCGGTCGCGGAGGGTTGGTTCGCTCCGAATAGGATCAGGCCGATCAGCCCGGCGGAAAGGTATGTCACCGATGTCTTCATTGCAGTTGTGCTTTCTTTTGAGAGCGTGAGCTGCTCTACCCACTGTATTGCAAGCAGGCAGACGGCTCCAGATCGGTTTTTCAAGGCCACGTTCATCCATCAATACCCCACAGGTGACTCGTGAGCCGGCCCTCTCGCAACGTCCCAGCCTCCCTCTCGTTCATCAATCGGATGGGTTTGCCATCCACATCGCCGAGAATGTATCGGATCAGGTACGGCTCTTTTGAGGAGGGGGTATCCACAGTCCATGTCGTCTTCCAGGCGCGGTACTGATCCTGGTATACCGGGGTTTCCTTCTGTTGGATCCGGGCGTCGGCAGGAACCAGTCGCATCGTCTGTAATCGCATCAAGGCGATGGACGCAGCCTCTGTCGGGGTACGGATCTGCTGCGCGGCTTTGTTGGGTTCCAGGTAGCGTGACCGAATCCCGATGAGGTTACCGGTCGCGTCGTTGAATTCCAGGTAGTAGCCCTTGCCATCCACCTCGCAATACACCGTCCAGACATTACGCCATCCGCTTTGGTATTGACCGTCCCGATTGGCGATGAAAACATACGCATCACATTCGGGCAGGGCCATCATGCGAGACGAGTCGCCGAAGGCGAGGCAGAGTGTGAGCGCGCGCTGCTGGATGACTTCGGCAGGAGTATGCGTCTTAACGGAGGCGTCAGCCTGCGCCTGGGGGTGTCGGCGCGACGTCCAGGAGCCGAGGGTGCAGGCCACGACCAATAGGACGATAAAGAGTCCCCAGGCCGAACTGCGGAGCGAGATGCGCGTGAAACGATGCGACAACATGGTCTATTTCCTCCTATCCTGAACGTGCGTAGCGCGAGCCATGTGCAGTATCTGTGTGGAGACGCTCGGCTGCATCCCATATGCCTGAGGGGTAATCCCCTCAGGAGATCCGGCGCCGCCTGGTCTTCCCGGACCGGCGGCGCAGAGCAGACAAGGAGCCTGTTGGATCACGCAGATTATCCCAGGGAGGCGTTGCCGGCGGCGTGTCCGAAAACGGCCTTTTCGCGTGGTCGAATGGAAGAATTCTGGCGAGGATTTTGCGGCTAGCGTGTCCGAAAAGGGCATGGGAGCGTGTCCGAAGGGAGTTTTCCAGGACGCAGGGAAGAAATGTGCGGTGGTTACAGCGAAACAGAGAGCGGTATTGCCGGTGACCAAGAATGGCAGGAAGGAGAACGGAGTTTCTATTTCTCCGATCTCCTTCCTGTCGGGTGAAGGACACACCGGGACGATCTCAAGGCTTCATCCGGATGTCGCCAGGGCCGACCCGCTTGTCGTATTCAGAAGCAGCCTAGAGGCTAGGGAGTGTGATAGCTGCCCCCCGTCCAACCATCGTTGTTGCTTTGAATGTTCCCATTTCCCCCGCTAACGGAACTGGAATCCCCGCTCGCCGTGTTGATTTCTCCCCCACTGACGGTGCTAAAATGACCGTTTGCATTGTTTGAGAGTCCCCCAAGGATAGAGCCGAGTTGACCGGTCGTAATGTTCTTCCATCCCCCGCTGATGGAGCTTCTATCGCTGTTCGCACTGTTCTGGAATCCTCCAAGGATGGAGCTGTAAGGACCGTTCGCAGTATTTTGGTATCCCCCACTGATGGAGCTGTAAAGGCCGCTCGCATAGTTAAAAAATCCCCCACTGATGGAACTGTAATCACCCCTCGCCGTGTTCACGTATCCCGCACTGATGGAGGATGCAAACCCCGGCGCATAGTTACTAAATCCTCCACTGACGGAGCTGTTTTGGCCGTCTGCCTTGTTCAGCCATCCTCCACTGACGGAGCTGCTTTGACCATTCACAGTGTTCGCGTTTCCTCCACTGATGGAGCTGTAAAGACCGCTCGCAAGGCTCACATCTCCTCCGCTGATGGAACTGCAATAACCGTTCGCACGGTTCGCGTATCCCCCGCTGGCGGAGGCATATGCCCCGCTGATGGTGTTGCCGTATCCCGCAACAAGCCCGCCATAACTGCTGTAACTGCTTTGGTCTCCCAGGATCAAGTTATGCGAACCGGTGCGCATGTCACCAAATGGGTTGCCGGGGGCATTGTATCCAATGATGAGGTTGCCCAACCCCGTAAGCGTGCCGCCATCGTTCGTGCTACCGCTTCCGCTGACGATATGCACGTTGACCCCGGTGAACGTAAAGTCCGTTCCCGACAAACTCAAAGGAGCGGTCAACGTCTTCAGAGAGTTTATCGAGGTCTGAAGCGCGTTGATGGTCTGCTGCTGATTGCTCACCGTGACCATCAGGTTTTTCAAGGCGGCCTGCAAAGCCTGCACCTGCTGATACAACCCCATATTCTCGCCCGACCCCTGCGCCTTGGCAGGATTGCTGCGCGACAACGACAGAACTCCCAGCACGGCGAACACACCCCCAACTACCAGGCCGAGGTGCTTGCCCCGGCGAACCAGAGAAGAAGTAAAGAGAGACATGCGACTTTCCTTTCTGTGAAAAAGAGAGTGACTTTCCTGACCACTGCCTTTCCAGGCTCATCCCGGAGCCCTAAGCCTCGTTTCGTATCGGCAAGTGGGTCTTGGGAGATCCGGCGCCGCCGCGTCTTCATGGACCGGCGGCGCAGAGCAGACAAGGAGCCTGTTGGATCACGCAGATTATCCCAGGGAGGCGTTGCCGGCGGCGTGTCCGAAAACGGCC
>DATGIG010000792.1:0-11865 GCA_035295825.1 Chthonomonadaceae bacterium
AAGATTCTATAGAGAGCGCAATCTGGTTCTGGCCGACGTGGCTATACACGACGGCAATGCCGGAAATCGCCGCAGAAATGGCGAGTACCACGAGCAACTCGATGAGCGTAAAGCCTGTACGGTCAAAATGCGGACGGCAGATACGGTGCATGGCGATGGTCTCCTGGAATCCGAAAAATGCTCTGCCAAAATCCATGTCACCGGATTCCGGCACACACGCAACGACCTGAGAATTCTTATGCGTGCCAGATTCGTTGCCGGATAGCCCGACTCCTTCCCGATTTTCAACAGGGAGGATTGAGAGCCTGGATGTCGAACACTTACCATACCAAGCGCCGATGGAGGCCAAGACCGGGAACGGCACCCTTAATCCAAGTCGGATGCACCCAGCATGGAGGCACTGCGTTACGATGGCAACCCTCTTTCTGATCTGCGGTTTGCCGGGAGCAGGTAAGACGACGCTTGCCAGGCAACTGGAACAGACGCGTCCCGCATTGCGATTGTCACCCGACGAATGGATTGCTCCCCTATTGGCCGATGCCTCGGATCAGGTGGAATTGGATAGGCTTCGATCGCCTGTGGAAGCGGTCCAGTGGGAAGTCGCCGCCAGGGTGCTTACGTTAGGCGTGGATGTTATCCTGGAGTGGGGCTTCTGGTCACGCGAGGAGCGCATGCACTATCGGGCGCTGGCGGAAGCGCTAGGCGCGCGTGTCGAGGTGCACTGTTTGGAAGTAGATCGCCAGGAATTGTGGGCAAGGTTGTCGAAACGGAATGCGAATCTGCCGCCTGGAACATTTGTTGTCACCGAGGATCAGCTTAGTCTCTGGTGGTCCTGGTTTCAGCCTCCCTCCCCGGAGGAGCTTGCATTGAACGACAGATAGTTTCGCATTCCCGATTGCTGTCAAACCCAGCGGTGCAAAGGAGGGGCGCTGCCATGCAGAAGGTGCAAATCAGAACGAAGGTTGTTACGTACGCCAGGGGCATATTCATCGGCGTGGTGGTGACGATGTTCCTCTATATGATCTTGTTTTCCATTCTTCCGACCCTTCCATATCGTGTGCCACCCTATGTCGCGGCGCGGGCAACTGAGCGCGTTTCGTTGCTTCGACCCGGCATGACGGAACAGCAGGTTTGGTCTACGTTAGGTCTGTCCGGTCGAGGATTTAAGGCGCATATCGGTGGAAGCGGATCGCCTGCGGCATTTCCCGCCAACTATGCGCTATGGCCAGGCCACGTATTGCATATGCGGTGGAACTACAAGACGAAACCCGCTACCCTGGTTGATGCGGAGGCGCGCGAGCATTTGTGACAACGACAAAATTATTGACCTCTAAGTGACGGCGTAATTGCTGAAGTGAGGGAGGGATGGACGAAAGGAGAGTGGCTCGATGTGGAGAAAGTTTGGCCTGGTCGTATTGCTTTGCGCGCTGACGGTGCGTGTTTCCGCCGATGTCCGGTTTACCATTGACGCCACCAAGAACCGGTCGCCGATCTCGCCCCTGATCTATGGAACCAACCAGCCCGACTGGGCGACGACCGCCAGGGAGTTGACCTTTACCCGTCTTGGAGGCAATCGCTGGACCGCCTACAACTGGGAGACCAATGCCTCCAACGCCGGCAGCGACTACTTCTTCCAGAACGACGGCTTCCTGGGAGGGGGGGAGACGCCCGGCGAGGCGGTGCGCCCATCCGTGGCAGCGGCACTGGCGGCGGGCGCCTCCGTTGTCGTAACCATCCCTATGGCGGGTTATGTCTCCGCCGACAAAAACGGGGACCGCGATGTCAATAAGACGCCGGACTTTCTCAACAAACGGTTCTTCAAATCGCTGCCCCACAAAGGCGCGCCGTTCACTTTTCCGCCCGACACCCACGATAAGGTGGTCTACCAGGATGAGTTCGTCGCCTGGCTGGAGAAGACGTTTCCCAACACGCACCAGAGCGTCAACCGCTCTATCTTCTACTCGCTGGACAACGAGCCGGACCTCTGGGACAGCACCCACGCCCGCCTCCGCACGGCCAAGCTCACTTACCATGAACTGCTGACACGAACCATAGATTACACGACGGCGATCAAGGCGGTCGCCCCCGGCGCGCTCATCTTTGGCCCGGCCAGCTATGGCTGGGCGGGCTATCAGACGCTGCAGGGCGCGCCGGACGCCAACGGGCGTGACTTCCTCGAGTTCTACCTGGCGGGGATGCGGCAGGCGGAGCAGCGGGCCGGCAAGCGCCTGCTGGATGTGCTGGACGTCCACTGGTACCCGGAGGCGCGCGGCGGCGGCAAGCGGATCACCGAGGGCGGAACGGACCCCGGCCTCATCCAGGCACGTCTGCAGGCCCCCCGCTCTCTCTGGGACCCCAACTATCGAGAAGACTCCTGGATCGTGCGGGACGCGCTGCATGAGCCGCTGCGCCTGCTGCCGCGCCTGAAAGAGAAGATCGCCCGGAACTATCCCGGCACAAAGCTCTCTATCACCGAGTACAACTACGGCGGCGGCAACCACATCTCCGGCGCGCTGGCGGAGGCCGATGTGCTGGGTCTCTTCGGAAGGGAGGGCGTCTTCGCCGCCGCGCTCTGGCACCTCTCCGGCAATGAGCGCTTTATCTACAGCGGGTTCGCCATGTACCGCAACTTCGACGGCAAGGGCGGCCACTTCGGCGATACCTCCATCGCCGCGCAGACCAGTGACGCTGAGAAGAGTTCCGTCTATGCCAGTATAGACAGCGCCAATCCCAACCGCATGGTCCTCGTCGCCATCAACAAGACGGACGCCCCGCTGATTGCCGACCTGGACATCACGTCCAAAACGGCCCTGAACCACGGCGCGGGGTATCAGCTCACGGCGCGGTCCGTGGAACCGCAGCCTATCAGCGCAACGCTCACGCCCTCCGGCGGGCATCTCCGCTACACGATGCCTCCCATGAGCGTCTCGACGCTTGTGCTACGGCCTTAAAAACTCGCCGCGCGAAGGTCCCGGTCAGGAAATCCCTTGACAGGAAAAAGGTTCGGCGTTATAATAGCCAGGAGCTTGATAAAAGGTTTCATCACTTTGATAAAAGGTTTCATCAGAGGAAGGGGATGAGATACCCATGCCGGTAACCATCCGGGATGTGGCGGAGCGGGCCGGGACTTCCGTGGCCGCCGTTTCGGCGGTCATCAGCGTCAATCGAAGCCACAACATCCGCATTGGACATAAGACGCGTGCGCGCATCCTGGAGGCCGCCGAACAGCTCGGCTACAAGCCGAATCCGCTGGCGAAGAGCCTGGTGACCGGTAAGACCGGGGTGCTCGGCCTGGCCTTTCCCTATTCGCGGGCGTTTGCGGACAACAATCCCTTCACCTCCTGCATCATGTCGGGCGTGTTCGAGGAGGCGGTCCGCGAGCGGTACAATGTGATGCTGCACACGGCCATTGGCAACGACTGGAACAGCGCCGACGAGAACGCGCTGATCGATCCGCGTGTGGATGGGCTCCTGCTCGTGATCCCGGCCCCGAACAGCCCCGTCATCGCCCGCTGCCGGCAACTCCATGTCCCCTATGTGGCCCTGGTCTATGCGGCGGACGATCCGGACGTTTTTGCCGTCAATGCCGAGGAGTTCGTTGGCGGCCAGATAGCGACCGAACATCTCCTGAGCTGCGGTCATCGGCGCATCGCACACCTGGTGGGCAATCCTGCCGTCGCCACCACCGAGCCGCGTAAATGCGGTTACCTGGCGGCGCTGGAGGCGGCAGGCGTTCCCGTAGACGAGGGGCTGATCGTGCCCGCCGGTTTCGACTACCGGGATGGGGTCGGTGCGACACAGCAGCTGCTGGAGCTGCCGCCAGACCGTCGGCCCACGGCGCTCTTCGCCGCCAACGACCTGTGCGCCGACGGGGCGCTGGGCGCGATGCGCGCGGCAGGTATCCGTGTGCCGGAGGAGATGGCCGTCGTCGGATACGACGACACCTGGTTTGCTGCGATGACCCAACCCGCTTTGACGAGCGTACATATGCCCATCCATGAGATGGGGATGCTGGCCACGCAGATGCTGATCGCCCAGGTGGAGGGGCGTGAAGTGGCGCAGCGGCAGGTCACTCTGCCTGTCACGCTCAGCGTCCGTGCCTCCACCGCCTAACCACGCTGACGCCGACGGAAAGCCGCGCCCTGCCGGGGGTGACTGCAACGTCCGCGCCGCTGTACCAAACCGTGCCAGGTTGTTCTAAATCAAAGGAGATGACTATGTCACGTCGCCCTCATGCTTTTACTCTGATCGAACTCCTCGTTGTGATCGCCATTATCGCGATCCTGGCCGCCATCCTCTTCCCGGTCTTCGCCCAGGCCCGTGAGAAAGCCCGCCAGACCAGTTGCCTCAGCAACATCAAAGAGGTGAGCCTCAGTGTCCTGATGTACGTTCAGGACTATGATGAGACCTTCCCCAAGACGGATTTCTGGGATACCAACCAGCCGTTCCCCCAGGGCTATAACCTCTGGTCCGGGGTGAACGTCACGCAGCCCTACATCAAAAACAAGCAGGTCCTGCTCTGCCCGGACGACCAGGGTACGGTGGATCCGAGCATCATCAGCGCCCTGCCTGCCTCCCGGCACCCTGTCCCTAGCTCCTATATGCCGAACTCCATCTCGACCTACTATAGCGGCCAGACCGCCTTCGGCATCGCGAACCCCCAGGGCATCTTCGCCATGGACAACGCCTACTCCTATGGGCCGACCATCCCGGCGACGATCCTGGCCCAGGTAAACCATCCGGCGGACGTGGTGATGCTGTCGGAGGGCAAGCGCGATTTTCAGAACTGGTGGTGCGGCACCCCGACCTATGAGAACAATGAGACCGACTGGTGCTTCTACTCCAATATCGGCATCTACGATGAGTCGTATATCCAGCTCTTCGTGCTGGCGCCGATCCTGGCGCAGTCCAACCCCTACGATGCGCGCCTCATCCCGGTTTTTCACAAGCACACGGGGATCTCCAACTTTGCTCTGAGCGACGGCCATGTGAAGGCGCTGCAGGCCAACGCTATGCTGGACGGCAGCCACTGGCTCTGCAACTGGCCGTAGGAGACAAATGATGCGGATACGATGCTCAGGACGCGTGGTTCTGGCGGCGATGGTCTGTTTGCCGCTGGCGTCCCTCACCCTCGCGGGATGCCACTCCGACAATAGCGCGCCCTTGACTGCGACCCAGGTGCAGTCGGCGGATCGGTTGGGACAGATCAGGCACGCATCCGGAGGCGACTGGGAGAAACTCTCCGCAGAGGATCGCGACTTTCTCCTCAAGATGGCCAACGGCAACGAACATACCGCTCGCATGCTGATTATGACCCCCTCGGGCGGCGCAGCCGGCAAAGGCCCCGGAGGCGGCCCCATGGGAATGCCGCCGGGAGCAGGTAAGCCCGGTACGCCTGCGGGCCAATGAGCAAGCTTCCAACAACCCCTCCCTTGGTGGAAGCGTCTCACCTACTTACTGGCCGCTTGAGAGAGGGGCAGTTCCGTTCGCACGTGTATAAGCAGAGAGGGCAGGCTCCTGGCCGGATAGGCCGGTGCCTGCCCCATCTCCTCTTCGTCTTTGTCGCCCTGATCTGCACGATGATTTCGACCTCGGCACAAACCGACCGGGGGCCTGCTCCGGCCGCAGGCGCTCCCTTCGCCGTCCATGCGGAGGAGGGGCGCTGGTGGCTGACCACGCCGACCGGCAGGCGCTTCTTCTCCTCCGGCATCTGCTGTGTTACGCCCGGCGAGACCTGGCAAGAGTACGATTCCAAAAAGCCCGCCTACGCCGCATGGCGGCAGTATCCTACCTCTACCGCCTGGGCGGATGCTACCCTCGGGCGGATGAAATCCTGGGGCTTCACCACCGTCGGCGGATGGAGCGACTATGCCCTCCTGAAGCGCTCCTCCCAGATGGATCTGCCCTATACTCCCGTGCTGCATCTCGGCTCCTCGTCCGGAGCGCCCTGGTGGAATATGTGGGACCCCAAGGTGGTGGGGGATATGGAGACGGCAGCCCGCACGCAGATCCTGGCCGTCCGCGACGATCCGCGCCTGCTCGGCTACTATACCGACAACGAACTGGGGTGGTGGAACGTCGCCCTGTTCCAGATGACCCTGGACCAGAAACCGGACAGTGAGCAGCGCAAGCGCCTGATCCGTCTGCTGAGGGAGCAGTACCACAATGAATGGTCCGAACTGAAGAAGGACTTCCTGCCGGAAAAAGCGGCGAACTTCACGGCGCTGGAACGGAGCGGGAAACTCTATCTGCAGCCGGGCGGACAGGGCATGCGCCTGATCCGCCGCTTTGGAGGCATGCTCGCGGAGCGCTACTACGCCCTCGTGCGGCAGTTGGTCCGCAAATACGACCGTCGCGGCCTTCTCCTCGGCGACCGCTACCAGGCGTTCTACTACCCCGAGGTCGCGCATGCCTGCCGAAACTACATGGACATCGTCTCCACCAATCTCAACCCCGGCTGGAAGGACGGGTCCTACCCGCGCTATTTCCTGGACACCCTGTATGCCCTGGCCGGGCGACCGGTGACGGTGGGCGAGTTCTACATGACCTCGACCGAAAACCGCAGCGGCAACAAAAACAGCTCCTCCGGCTTCCCTGTCGTCCCCACGCAGCAGCAGCGCGCGTCAGGCTTCGCCTCCACGCTTACCGCCCTAGCGAAAACGCCCTATGTCGTCGGAGCCGACTGGTTCCAGTACTATGATGAACCCATGTTCGGCCGTCCCGACGGCGAAAACTACAACATGGGCTTGGTCGACATCGAGGACCGGCCCTATGTCGAGATAACCTCTGTGTCCGCTACCATCCAGCGGGATGCGCTCCATGCTGCCGCTCTTACCACGCGCCCGGATGTGGGAGGCGGCGTGCCGCATGCCGCGCAAGACCCTCTCGCCCACTGGCAGCCGATGGAGGCGCTTCAGGATTGGGATCGCGAGCGCGGATTTGTGCCCCCGTCCACCCGCGAACCGGTCGCGGATCTCTACCTCTGTTGGAACCAGGACGCCCTCTATGTCGGCCTCTATGCCCTGAACCTCACGGAAGAGAGCGCCTACAAAGACAAGAGGGTGCCGGAGATAGACCGCGCGGAGTGGGTGCTCCGCCCTGCCGGATCGAGACATCCCCTGCGGATACGGTTGGGATCCGGTCGCGCGCCAGCGGTATCCGGAGACCCTGTTGAAGTCGTCGATCTCTCTCGCAGCAGCGATGGGATCCATAACATCGCGGCGGTTCGCCTGCCTGCCTCCCTCTTCGGCAAACAGCGCCTGCAGCCCGGCGATATCCTCTCCCTCGAAGTCACCTACGAATCTCAGGCCCGCGCCGACTACGTTGCCTGGTCCGGCAAATATCGTTTGTCCCAATAACCCTTGCTGTTTAGGCCGATGTAGCAGGAGATCGCTTCCACACCATCTAACTCCTTCTGCATGGAAACCTATCGCATTCTTCTCACGCGCCGATCTGCCCTCGGCTCGGTCCCTCAGGTTTTTCTCTCCTCAGCCGATGACGGCTGGGGGCTTCCCTCCTTTCTACCGGAACACGATATTTACAATATAGACGCGTATGCTGCCAACGCACTGGTACAGGCTCAACGGAAGATCCCTGTCGTGACGCGGCAGGCCCTGCGGCTCGTGGAGCCTGGCCTGAGAAGTCCACTGAATGTTTACGTCATGGAGTGTCGCGACGCTACAGACGTTCCAGGCCCGATGCTGCCCGGCAACTGGTTCGGACGCGATAGTCTTCAGGAGATAGCGTTCGTGCTGCCCATGGAACGCGCCGTGGTCGCCGCCTGGTTGGCCGAAGCCCATGGCGAGGATGTTCCTGCGCTGGCTATTCCCTGGTGGCAGGAGGGGTGGTTTGCCACCGCGTCCGCGTGGTTACAGACACGGGCCGTTGCGCTTGGCCGAACGGTGCTGGCGCCTGTCGAGCAGATGCGCAGCGCCTATACCTCCGCGATCCTGCGCGTCTTGACGGACGAAGGCTATCTGTACCTGAAGGTCATTCCCGATGCGCTTGCTCAGGAGATCACCATCACGCAGAGGCTTGCCCAACAGGATAGCGATCACTTTCCCACGCTCCTGGCAACCACTCCGGACCGTATGCTTTTGCGCGATCTCGGAGACCGCCAACCTTTAGGGAGCCACACTTCCCTGGCACGCTGGGAAGAGATCGTTCGATTCTATGGCGAGCTGCAGGTCGCCTCGGTCGGTTCCGTTCCCCAATGGCTCGCCGCAGGATGCCTCGATCTACAAACGACCCATCTTGCCGCGCAGATACAAGAGCTTATCGCGCACATATCGGAGCGCCTGCAGGGGCTGCCACAGCAACTCTCAGGAGAAGAGAGGGCGCGATTGCGCACGCAGGAAAGTCACCTCAAAGCCCTATGTGAAGAGCTGGCCGGTTATGGAGTTCCGGACGCACTGGAGCATGGCGATCTGCATGCTGGTAATGTGGCCCTCTATGCAACCGGGTTTCGGCTGTACGATTGGTCGCATGCCTGTATCATGCACCCCTTCTACGGGTTCGGCTCCCTCTTCCTGGATGATGATTGGTTTCCCGAGCAGCCGGAGGCATTATCCCGGCTACGCGATGCCTATCTGGAAGCCTGGACGCCCTATGGTTCGATGCCGCATTTACAAGCCGCTTTCACGCTCTGGCAACGGTTGCGTCCTCTCTTTGAAGCAGCGCATCAGAGCCATGTCGTCGCGACGTACCAGAGCATGCTGGGCGGCAACGTCTACCTCTCCGAGACCGCCACAGGCAACGCGCTCCAGCACATGCAGTGGTGGCTGGCAAGCCATTGGCGGAGCCTGCTTCACTCGTCAAGTTGAACGGGCTGGATACATAAGGAGCAGGAATCTCCTCTTCACATACCGAATGCTGTCTCACATCGCTCCCGTCCTTGTAGCAGGCGGGACAAAGGGGTGTTGGTGTGCTACGATGAGATTGGGAGGGTGAGATGAATCCAACACGACTGCGTGCATGGGTGCGTAAATATGGTCGCCTGGGCCTGCTGTTTGTTGGCTGCCTGCTGGGACTGCATCATCTGTGGGTGAAGCGTCGCACCGCTGTGATGGTGTCCGCGTCGCTTCTCTGTATCCTGGTGGGCTTGGAGTGGCATTACCATAACATACGCCCTGTAGACCGCACGGCGGATCTCATCCCTGTCAGGAGACAGGCTATGCTCACCTATGTGTCTTTTACACAACCGGCAAGTTCGGCGGATGCCCTGGCAGCGGATCTACGTGCCGGGTTCCAGCAATACCCGGATTCCTACCAACGTTTTCTGCGGCACTCCTTCCATGCGACACGGAACGCGCTGGAGGATCAGGAATGGGCCGCTATCGAGCCATCGCTAAAGGCGCAAGGATTTCATATGGAAGATCAGGATGTGGGCGGCGGTTCCAGGCGCTACAAAGTCACGCTGGACGGCCTTGCCTATCAACCCGCTTCCGGACCCAGGCATGATCTTGTGATTGATTTCGAAGTCTCGCCCAAAGCTTCGCGTACCGCTCCCACCAGAATGATGATTCGGTTCATCAGTGTTAGCCTGAGCGCCAAATTCAACCGGCCATTTGCCGATGTGGCGCGGCGGCCACCTTACCCGAAGGGAAGCATTCTGGACGCGTTCCTCCAGGTGCCGGAATTGACGAAGGTCGCTGCCCGATACCCGCTTTTGGAAACCATTGAGCTTGAATACCACCAACCGATCTTCGGAAGAGGCGTTTCCTATGGTGATGAGTATTCTGTGCCCTATGGTTTCCGGATATCTGTGAATTTTATGCGCTACGAGCAGAAGACGAAGTATACGAAAGGAATGGATTATGAGGCCTCAAGTGACTTAGATCCCCCGGCAACCGGTGACAGCAAAAAGGATCTCATCAAAGATTTCGTTCCGAAAGATACGTTCGGCAAGATTGTGAGGGGCAGAACTGAATGGGGAAGCGGCGGACCGCCATCGGGAGGGTTCATCGAGCGGGTTGATAAGAAACCATGGACATCAACAGAGCCTGTTGATTTACGAATAGCCTATAGCATTGCCGACCTGAAACTGCTTCCCGTGGCCACCAAATCGTTGGAACTACGGGATGGTTCTTGGACCAATGTCGACTTCGCTGAACTGGCTCGGTTCAAAGATCTCACCTACCTGGATATGTTGCAATGTCAGGGCGATCCCAACGATAGTTTCAATGAGGGGGGCTATCAAGCCCTCGCCAAACTCACGAAATTGGAACATCTCGAACTTCAGGGGGATGGCATCACAGATGGGGTATGCAAGGCCATCTCAGATCTGAAGGGATTGACATATCTTCGTATTTACGGTGACAATATTACGGATGCAGGAATACGGCATCTCGTCGCGCTTCCGCGCCTGGAGAGTCTGATTGTCAGTTGCAAGCAATTAACGAATTCCTCGCTGCACACAATCGGTGCGTTGCATGGTCTTCGGAACTTGATTATATTTGACTGCGGGGAGTTCTCGGATGCCGGCTTGCGGGAGCTTGGCGGCTTGAAACTCCTGGAGGTGCTTTCGATAGAAAAATCGAAGCATATCACTTCTCATGGGTTCGCATTCCTATCTCACTTGCCCGCCTTAACCAATCTTTCTTTATGTGATCTGTCCCTCGATGACGCTGTTCTGGACGCTGTCTCTCGCTTGAGCCAACTTAAATCTCTGAGCTTGTTGGGGCTATCTGAAATCACAGATATAGGGATCATGCGATTGCACACTCTCAGCCGCATAGAATGGCTTTATGTGCAAGGCTGCCCCAAAGTGACCACGGCAGGTATGAGGCGTCTCAAGGCGGCATTACCGGGCCAATACACGGTGGATTGAATGGGAGATCATGTCCGCTTGCGATTCGGATGCCGCTCGGCTTCTTGTCGAGCGCGGTAAGGTGGCTTGAAACAGAACGTGTGAGGAACGAGAATGCCGCGCAAAGATACATTCCATGAGGCTGTCCGAGATGCGCTTATCAAGCAAGGTTGGATCATCACTCATGATCCCTATCTTTTGGAGTACCATAGGGAACCGCTATATGTAGATCTGGGCGCGGAGTTACCGCTCGCTGCCGAAAGAGAAGGTCGTAAAATCGCTGTCGAGATCAAGAGTTTTCTGGGAAAGTCCACGATTACCGACCTGTATCATGCGCTTGGGCAATACATTCTCTATCGGCTTCTATTGGGTAGGAACGAGCCCGAGCGAACGCTATATCTAGCGATGCCGACCGAAGCATTCGATGCTGTGCTTGAGGGTGCAGAGGGTGAAGCGCTTATTGTAAAAGAGAATCTCAAGCTGTTAGTCTTCGACGTCAATCTTCAGGTGGTAGAGAAATGGATCGAATAGATTCCTATCGCGAAATCATCAAACGCATTCTGCATGAAGTTGCCGAATACATTCCCTCAGAAGAGGGGATTCGGCATGAGTTGATCCTCGACGACACGGATGGACACTATCAACTGCTTAAAGTCGGATGGAAAAATCGTCGGCGCATCCATGGCACACTCATTCATATTGATCTCCATGATGGTAAGGTCTGGGTAGAGCATGACGGGACCGATCTGGAAATCGTGCAGGAGTTGCTGGACGCAGGCATCCCTGAAAAGGAGATCGTACTCGGCTTCCATCCGCCGGACCAACGCAAATACACTCCGTTTGCCATCGCTTGAGGATAGGAATGCTGTATCACAGGTTAGCACAAGGGGAGAATCGTCCCGCTCTTCATCAATGCAGGGATTTCTGCCCATGTATCCAGGAGGGGCATCGTATGCAACCCCTGATATTCATCTGTCTATTTCTCTGTTCGCTTTTGCTGCCTGCGCTGGCGGATACGACGAAAGCCAACTTCTATGTCGCGACCAATGGGAACGATG
>DATGIG010000793.1:0-13329 GCA_035295825.1 Chthonomonadaceae bacterium
GAGCCGCTGGCCCCGCTGCCACATGGGAAACGCCTGGACCACATCGTCGCCGTGGGGTATGGCGGGCTGGAATCCTATGGGTTCCACTCCCTTGAGACCGGGCAGCGCATCGCCGAGTGCCGCGCAGGCGGCGAGACCGGGGTCGAGAGCGTGCAGGTCCTTTCGGGCAAGGCGGTCTGGGATGCGCAGGAGGCCGGGCGCTGGCCGAAAGAGATCGCCGAGGCGGCGCTGGGCGCGCTGAAAAAGCCCAATGGGAAGCCCCAGGACTACACCAAAGAGGTCTATGCCTTCGACATCACCTATCGAGACGGGCAGCGGATGACGGTCCTGATGCCCAATGGGTACTCGCAGGAGTTCGCCTTCGCCTACCGGGTGACAGGGCAAAAGGAGATCGTGTCCGCCTCCTACTTCCTCGATCCGGTGCCGCGCCTCACCCACTTCTCCGCTACCGTCCGCGCCCTGGAAGAGATGTACTTGACGGGCAAGCCGACGGCGCGCAGCGAGCGCACCTACCTGACGACCGGCATCCTGGCCTACGGCATGGATAGCCATTTCCAGGGCGACGTCAAGCTGGAGACGCCCGACCTGAATATCGCCTACCGCCCCATGCCCACCCCGGCGCACTGGAAAGAGGTCATGCGCTGGACGTAGCGCCCCGGACAGCCCGAATATCCTGCACCGCGGTGAAGCGGGCGGTAAAGAAGAGGATGAGCGCCACGGCAAAGTAGACGACCGCCGTCGAGGAGATCGCGGCGCTCATCGTGACATGGTGATCCACCGCGTAGCCCAGGGCGGGCGCGCCCACTCCCGCCCCGATAAAGCCGAATAAGTTCATCATGCCGGTGGCTGTGCTGCGCCGGGCTGGGGGAATCACATCGTAGTACGCGGCGGTCAGGTTGGAATCGTAGATGCCTTTGCTCAAGCCGAAGAGTGTCATCGCGACGATCAGCAGCCAGGGGTTGAGCGTGTAGCCACAGAGGAAGACGAAAGGCGTTCCCAACAACACCGCCAGCGCCTGCACGAGAATGCGCCCTTCGGATCGCACTCTGCTCCAATGATCCGCAACAACCCCGCCCAGCAGGGCGCCGCCCATGCTCGCAAGCTGAATAAAGACGGTAGCCCCCAGTCCGGCGGCGGCCAGATTGAGGTGGAACTTCTCCTTGAGGAAGGTGGGCATCCAGGTCAGGAAGACGAACCCGACCAGGTTGGCTCCGAAGAAGGCCACGTTCAGGTACACGGCGGTCGGCGTGCGCACAAAATCGGCCAGAAAGTCCCACAGGGGCACATGCTCCGGCTCCTGGGTCTCCACGGCATGGCCGCGCTCACGGCGCTCGGCCTCATTGCGGCGCGGCTCCCGAACGAACGCCTGTAAGATCAGTCCGAGCAGGATCCCCGCCAGCGCCAGCGCCCAGAAGGGGGTCTGCCAGCCGTACCGCTCGGCCAGTAAGCCGGCCAGGGCGCTCCCTCCGATGGTTCCCGCATAGATGCTGGTCTGATGCAGCCCGATGGCGCGGGAGCGCGTGCGGGGAGTATGGTAGTCGCTGATAAGGGCCATCGAGGCGGGCATATAGAAGGTCTCGCCCAGCCCCTCCGAGCCGCGCACCAGTACAAACTGCCAGAACCGGGTACACAGAGCCGTCAACCCCGTAATCAGGCTCCAGATATAGAGCCCTCCCAGAATGACCCACTTGCGCGCGCGCCAATCGCCGACATATCCTGCTACCGGTGCGGCCAGCGCATAGGTCACGGTAAACGCTGTCCCGATCCAGCCCAACTCTGCCTTGGTAAAGTGGTACTGCTTCTCCAGCACGGGAAAAACGGAGTTGATGGCGACCCGGTCCGCATAGTTGAGGAAGCAGATGAACCAGAGCATGCCTACCACGCCCCACGGATACGTTGCGGAATAGGGCGGAGGGGAATCCGGCCGGCCTGGCGAGATGGGATTGTCCGCAGAGGACATCGGCAATACCTTCAGGAAGGATTTGCGCCGTAGCGCAGGGTCACGGGACTTGCTGTTCGGTCTGGGAGGCTATCGCGGTCGGCCCCTCCACATAAGCGCTCTGCACAGGGTTGGAGGAGGGGTGATTGCGCGCAAAGTAGGCGAGAATAGAGCCTAACACCATAAATCCCGCGGCGGTGTAGAGTCCTACGGTATATCCCCCGTGGGTGCTGTCCTTCAGTTTGCCCATCAGGAGCGGTCCGAAGAAGCCCCCAAGATTGCCGACGGAGTTGATGAGCGCGATGCCGCCGGCCGCTGCCCGCACCCCCAGCAGGTTCGTCGTCAGCGCCCAATAGGAGCCTGCCGCCGTCCGCTCACCCAATTTGTGGAACGCGAGCGCCGCAATCGTCCAACCGGCGTTCGGGGCGAAGACGCAGGCCACAAAGCTTAACCCGGCGAGAAAGTAGCCCAACGTGACATGTCGCCGCCGCCGCCCCGTTCGGTCGGAATGGCCTGCAGCAAGCGCCATTGCCGCTGCCCCCACGATATCAGGAATCACCAGCGCCGTCACGACAAGCCAATCGGGCCAGAGACCGCCGCTTCGGGATTTAATCAATTGAGGGCCGAAGAAGCCGATCGCGTTGCCGCCGACCGAAGTGACGATAAAGATCAGGCACAACATGCGGATCCGAGGTTCCGTGAGCGCCACACGCCAGGACAGATGCTGCACGCGCTGCGTGTTCTGTGCATCCT
This sequence comes from Chthonomonadaceae bacterium, assembly GCA_035295825.1. GTDB lineage: Bacteria > Armatimonadota > Chthonomonadetes > Chthonomonadales > Chthonomonadaceae > DATGIG01. The sequence continues at coordinate 2,693 of DATGIG010000793.1, forward strand.
CCACCAGGCTCGATTCGATCCAGCTCTTCTCCTCCGGTGTGAGCCATCCGGCCTGTGAGGGACGGTCCGGCAAAATGCCCAGAACCACAAACCCCAGCAGAATCGAAGGCATCCCCTCCAGTAGAAACAGCCACTGCCAGCCTGCCAGCCCGCCGATACCGTTCATCCGAAGCAGTTGCCCACTTATGAGCGGGCCGACCAGACCGATAATCGCTGTCAACGCCAGAAAGCGGGCGATCACCTGCGCCCGGTATTTGCTCGGAACCCAGTAGGTAAGGTAGAGAATGATCCCTGGAAAGAACCCGGCTTCCGCCACTCCCAGCAGCGTACGCAGCCCATAGAAGCTTGCAGGGTTACGGACAAACATCATGCACGCCGAAATGATGCCCCAGGAGATCATGATTCGGGCGATCCAGCGCCGTGCCCCCACTCGCTCCATGACCAGGTTGCTGGGAACCTCGAAGAAGAAGTAGCCGATGAAAAAGATCCCGGCGCCGAGGCCATACACCGTATCGCTGAAATGCAGATCCTTCTGCATTGTCAGCGCCGCACTGCTGACATTGCCACGGTCCAGCATATTGAAGACGTACAGGAGAGCGAGGAACGGAGCGAGGGACAGCATGATCTTGCGGATCGCGGAGCGCTCGATCTCCTGAGTGGGTAACGATACCAGGTCTGCCATAGACGATCCTTGCGATCCTTTCAGAGGAAACGGAGGGATGCTGCCCTCTTCGGCGGTGAACAGGCAGCGTGGGCCTTTGCGACACCGGCTACTTCACCGCCCTCTCTGCGCATTCCTGCTCTTTTTTTCAGGATGCTTGTGGAATAAGACTTTGAGAATCATCCCCGATAGGAACAGGTTTCAAAGTCAGCGTATTGCCATGAACGATGTCGGGGTGGTGAGAGATTGGAACTCAAGGAGAAGACATGAAAAAGGTCCTATCGGCAACGGCCCTCTTTTCGCTTATCGTGTGGGGGTGCACCGCCCTGAGCGGCCTCCTGCATGCCCAGAGCAGTGACCAGGATACGGCGCAACCGGCTGCATCCGCCGGCCAGACCCTGAATGATGAGAGCCTGAAGCAGATGCTGGAGAACATGGGCTATGAGCCGAAAAAACTCACCAAGGGCTATCTGATCGTCCTCAAGCAGGATAGTTGGACCCTCAATATGCAGATCGTGCTTTCAGGAGACACCGAAAAAATGGGCCTCAATGCCAACCTGGGCAAGGTAGAGGATCCGTCCGGCGTCTCCGCTTCGCAGTGGATGGACCTTCTGATAAGCAATGGCGACATCGATCCGTCTGCGTTCTATTTCGACAAAGATCAGAAGAAGCTCTATCTGCATCGGAGCTTCGACAATCGCGCCGTCACGCCCGCCGTGCTGCGAAAGCAGATCGAGAACTTCGCCGACAATATTCGAAAGACCGAGGCGCTCTGGAAGTTCACAAAATAAGCGGCATCCTCAATCGCATAAGATGGCAGGAGAAACGCCCTTTCAGACCGAAATAGGTTTCGGCGGTCTGAAAGGGCGCACTATTTTTTCCCGACAGAGAGGACGAGAACACCCTATGAGCGACTTTACCCCTACCCCGCAAGATAAATTCACCTTCGGCCTGTGGACGGTCGGCAATCCGGGCCGGGACCCCTTCGGCGGGCCGGTGCGCGAGCCGGTCTCCCCCTGCGGCCTGGCCTATCAGCCCACCTACATCGTTGAGCAACTGGCGAAGCTCGGCGCATATGGCATCAATCTCCATGATAACGACCTCGTTCCTATCGATGCGACGGCAGCGCAGCGCGACGCCATCGTGGCCGAATTCAAAAAGGCGTTGAGCGACCACGGGATGAAGGTTCCGATGGCGACCACCAACCTGTTCAGCGATCCTATTTTCAAGGATGGCGCGTTCACCAGTGTGGACCCCAAGATCCGCGCCTATGCTGTGCAGAAGACCATGCGTTCGATGGACCTGGGCAAAGAGTTGGGCGCGGGGGTGTATGTGTTCTGGGGCGGGCGCGAGGGCACGGAGACCGATGCCAGCAAGGATGCCCGCGACTCCGCCAAGCGCTTCCGCGAGTGCCTGAACTTCCTGGCCGAGTACGATATTTCACAGGGCTATAACTTCAAGTTCGCCCTCGAACCCAAGCCCAACGAGCCGCGCGGCGACATCTACTGCCCCACTGTCGGCGCGATGCTCGGCTTTATCGCCACCCTGGACAAGCCGGAGAAGTTCGGCCTCAACCCCGAGTTCGCCCACGATACCATGGCGGGTCTCAACTTCGTCCACGCCGTCGCACAGGCCATCGATGCCGGGAAACTCTTCCACATCGACCTGAACGGGCAAAAACCGGGCCGCTATGACCAGGACTACCGCTTCGGTGCAGAGGACATCAAGGCCAACTTCTTCCTGGTCAAACTGCTGGAGGACAGCGGTTACACCGGCATGCGCCACTTCGATGCCCACGCCTATCGCACGGAGGATGAGGCGGGCGTGTGGGAGTTCGCAAAAGGCTGCATGCGCACCTATCTGATCCTCAAAGAGAAGGGCCGGCAGTGGAACGCCGACGCCGAGATCCAGGGGATCCTCACAACCAATAGCGCCGACCCCGACAACGTCGCCGCCCTGCTCACCTCCTATTCGCCGGAAAACGCGGCGAAGATCTCCGCACTCCACGTAGACCGGATCGCCTATGGCAAAAAGGGCTACAACTACGAGAAACTCGACCAACTGACGACGGAGCTGCTGCTCGGCCTGCGATAACTGTGAGATAGTTCACACCCCGAAACCCGCTGCGGTCGGCGGCGTAGTCGAACGTGAATCAAGCAACGGGCGCGACGGCGACTTTTGCCGTCAGGAGGGAAAGATCATGAGACAACGCTCCGGGTGGATAGGCGGCGCGCTGGTGCTGGGACTGTGCCTCGCTTTCGGGCAGGCGCAGGCGCAGGATACAGCCAAGCCCCTCCTCCAGCACACCTTCGAGGAGAACGCCGGCGACTGGCAGGTGATAGACATCCTGAACAGCATGAGCGGCTCGGGCAAGCTCAGTGTGACCCATGAGGCTGCGAATGTCAAGTCCGGCAAGGGCGCGCTCCAATGGGACTATGCGGTGGAGAAGGGCCAGATGTGGGGGCTGATGCTGCCAACCCCGGATGGGGCGCTGACCAAAATGAAGTCGTTGAAGTTCTGGGTCAAGTCCGATCATGCGGCGTCGCTGGTCCTCGCGCTTTCGGAGAAGGAGGGCGGGCGCTATAACGCCATCTTCGCGGTCCCTGCCGATAAGTGGCAGGAGGTACAACTCGCTCCCTCGGACTTCTATCTCAGCGACGATCCCAACGATCCCAAGGACCCGGACGGCAAGCTCGACCTGGACAAGGTCGAGAACGTGAGCCTGTTGGACCTCAGCGGGTTTTTGGCGCAGGGCGATAATGCCCAGATCGATCAGATATTCAATATCCAGCGGGGAGCGCATAAGACCTACCTGGACGACTTCACCGTCACCACGGAGCCGCTGACCGGCGTCGCGCCCATGGGCAAAGACGTTGCGCTGGATGAGCTTTCGCGCCCCCAGGTCGGCTGGATGATCATGGGAGACATGAGAGCCAGCACGACGACAGGCAAACCCCTGTCGGGCGCCAGCCTGAAGTTGGAGATGCATCAGGGTCCCATGAAGATCCACGGCGCGATCCGGCGCTTCGCAAGCGGCAAGCTCGAAGGCAAGGGTCAGGTGGCGTTTACCATCGCCGCCCTCAAGCCCACCAAGCTGATCGTCCAACTGGAGCAGCCCAACGGCAAGTTCAACACGACCATCGATGTGCCGGGCGGGTCGGAACTCAAGGAGTTCTGGCTGCCGTTCTCGGACTTCACGGTCGCCGACGATTCCCCGGACAAGAGCGCGAAACTGGATCCGGCCAAAATACACCAGATCCTGTTCCTGGACATCAACGGGTTCACCGACATGACGGATCAGGACAATACGCTCTGGATCAACAAGCTACGCGGCGCTTCCAAGTAGCTCCTTCTAATGTATCGCCCCCTTCGTCCAGGCGAAGGGGGTATTTTCGTTTTCGGCGTTTCCCTGTGATACGGCAATCACCCGATGGTAGGCAAGACCGCGTTTGTGCCGGGAATGCCGTAGAAATACGAGGGAAAGATCCCCGTGGAATGTGGCAATAAATAGATGTTTCTTCCAGGACGAGGAAACCACGTGAGGGAGGAGACATAAGATAGGGATGGGTGAGAACAAACGTAAAGCCAGGCGTATTTCGGTGGACTGGACGTTGGAACTGACCAATCGAGCCGGAGACAGTTCGCACAGCAAGATCGTCAATGTCAGTGAAACAGGCATCCTGTTCATGTCTCCGCATCCTTTTCGCTCGAATGATATGCTGGGGATGGTGATCGTGGTGCGGACCACCTGCCAGATACGGTGCGTGGCGCGGGTGGTGCGTGAACTGCCCGGTTCCAGCCGCTTCGCAACCTATGCGGCGGAGTTCGTGCGGTTTGCGGACGACGGTCAAAGGGTTCTCAGGGAAACGCTTGCGGAAGCGATCAAACGATTGCCGGCCGAAGCGTTACCGGAATCCCCGAAACGGCCTGCGCCGAAACCAGCCGTGGCCTCGCCGCCTCCGTCTCAACCGGATCCGCTGCCACGAAGCAATAACTCCGGTCCGGTCGTGATCCGCCGCTGAGGTCCCTTCGGGTACGCAGTATAAAACGCGGGATTGACATTCCCTGCCATCGCCCCCTATAATGGGAGCGCAGCAAGACGAATTCGGCAGGGAGAGAAGTGTGGCAGGATTTTCGGCGCAGAGGCGCACGGACGCGCCCGGCAAGCCGCAGTCGACGCAGGATGCAGGGGAGAGGATCGGGGAGGCGCGTATCCCCGCGCTGACCGGCCGGGCGCTGCTGGTCGGGGTGGTCTGTGTGGTGCTCACCTGCTTTGTGGTCTGCTACGCGGAGCTGGTGGTCGCCAAGATCCAGATCGGGTTCCTGCAGTTGCCGCCGGTCGTCGTCGGGATGCTGGTGCTGCTGTTGGGCACGCAGGCCCTCCTGGGCCGCCTCTCCTCCCGCCTGCGCCTCCGCCCGCACGAACTCTTCACCATCTATATCATGATGCTGATGGCCTCGATGGTCTCCTCTCGCGGCCTCCTGCAGAAGCTGATCCCCCTGCTGGTCGTCCCGAACTACAACGCCACGCCGGAGAACGGCTGGGCCGCCAAGTTCTTCCCCTACATTCCGCACTGGCTCGTCCCCTTCGATCCGAAGGGCGATCCCAAGCAGTTCGTCTCCCGCAGCTTCTTCGAGGCCCTCAAACCCGGTGAGACGCTGCCCTGGAGCGCGTGGGTGGTCCCGATGTGCGCCTGGGGCCTCTTTGTGGCCCTGATGTTCTTTGCGTTTCTCTGCCTGGCCGCGCTGCTGCGCCGCCAGTGGGTGGACAACGAGAAGCTGGCGTTTCCGCTGGTACAGCTCCCTCTGGAGATGGTGCGCGGACAATCTTCCGGCCCCGGCGCGACGCCCGGAGGCAGCTTCCTCCAGAACCGCCTCACCTGGCTCGGCTTTGCGCTCCCCGCCCTGGTGTTCGGCCTCAAGGGGCTGCATCAGTACTATCCCAGCTTTCCCGACGTGATGACCGAGATAAGCCTCAACGACTTCTTCCCGACGATGCCCTACAACCAGATGGGCTACTTCCATATCTTCCTCTCGTTTGCAGCGGTCGGCTTCTTCTATCTGCTCCCGACCGACCTGCTCTTCTCGCTCTGGTTCTTCTTCCTGCTGACAAAGGTGGAGGAGGTGGGCGCGGGTGCGCTGGGCTACGAGCCGGAAGTGATGCCCATGTACGGCTGCAAGCTCTTTGTGGGCTACCAGATCATCGGCTGCTATGTGGTCCTGGTGGGCTATATGCTCTACTCGGCCCGACCACACCTGAAGCGCGTCTGGGAGGCGGCGACCCACTGGAAGCGCCCGCCGGACGCCGAGGAGCGGTCTGAACTGCTGCCCTATCGCACGGCCTTCTGGGGGCTGGTTGCGAGCGTGCTGCTGGCGGCGGGGTGGCTGAATCTGGTGGGGATGTCCTACGGCCTGGCGCTCTTCGAGATTTTGGTGTTGCTGTTTGTGGTGGCGCTGGTGATGGCGCGGAGCGTCTCCGAGTCGGGGATGCTGATGACGGAGACTTCGTTTCGCCCCATTGACCTCTACCGGATGGTGGGGGACGTGCGCAACCTGGGGCCGGCCAACATCACGGCGATGGCCTTTATGGACGGCCTCTGGCTGCGTGACCAGCGCGGCCTCCTGCTGACGGGCTTCCTGGATGCCATGAAGTTCGCGGACGGCGTCCAGGTGCGCCGCCGTTCGCTGCTCGGCGTCTTTGCCATCGCGCTCGTAGTCGCCATCGGCGTGTCGGGCTACCTGCATATCTCGCTGCCCTACAAGCTGGGTGCGGTGCAGATGTATAGCTATGTGTATCAGGGCAACCCGGTCTGGGCCTTCAACAACGCCAATACGGTGCTCAATCGCTCACAACCGCCGCTCCCGTTCGTCGGCACGCTCAACTTCTTTATCGGCGCGCTCATTACGGTTATGATCGCCACCCTCCGCACCCGCCTGCTCTGGTTCCCTCTGCATCCGCTGGGCTATGCCCTCTCCGGCTGCTGGACCATGATGGTCTTCTGGTTCCCCTGCCTCATCGCCTGGCTCTGCAAGGTAGTGATCCTCCGCTACGGCGGCATGAAGCTCTACGTCCGTGCCCGCCCCTTCTTCCTGGGCATGGTGCTGGGCGAGTTCACGATGGCGGTGCTGTTCACCCTCCCCGCTCTCTTCAACCGCTTCACCCCCACGCCCTCTTTCCCCTGGCCCTGAGCGCTCCTGGAGGATACACCTGATGGCCCTATGGATCGTTGATTCACAACCTGCGAAACGATTGGCACTCAGCGGAGAACCTATCGTAGAGGTGATCCGTGAAGCAGGACATGAGGTCATCGAGACCTTCTACGATCCTGAGAATGGCACTTTTCCATGGGATCTGGCCCACGTTTTTGAGGCGACGCGCCCTCTGCTCCTGCGCGGGTCGGTTGGGTTCGCCGCCTGGGCGCACTCCCAGTGGACGATCCGTCCGGGAGCCTTCCGTTCGGAGCTATTGCGCCCCGCAGTCTATCTGCCCATCTATGGGGACCTCGCCCTGAACTCGGATGCCATCACGACCACCTACGCGGACTTCAACGCGAGGCGCGCGGAGTACGAAAGCCTGTTGGGAGGCACGCTCTTCCTGAAACCTGCGGAGGGAGGCAAGTTCTTATCCGGTACGGTCCTGGAACCGGAGCAATCTCTCTTCGACGCCCACTATGCACAACATCGAAGATGGTCGCCGGTTCCGGAGGATTTTCGTGTCCTCCTGGCTCGGGCGCGCTCGCTCTCTGCCGAATGGCGTTTCGTTATCGCGGGCGACAGGGTGGTAGCCAGGTCGCTGTACAGAATTGGACGGGAAACAGTATGCAAGCCGGACGCACCGGAGGGCGCGGAGTCTCTTGCCGAGACAATCGCCAGGTATTCGTGGCGACCCATAGAGGTATTTGTTGCGGACATCGCGGAAGCGGAGAATGGTTTTCGCTTGTTGGAGTTGAATACTTTCGGGACCGCAGGGCTTTATGCCTGTGACCTCCAGGCCATAGTCCAATCTGTATCCGCCTATGCAGAATAATCGCTCTCTGTGTTCCGAACGTGCTTCCACCGTATAGCACAGGATTTGCCCTATGGTATAATCCTGATACGGAAGTTTGGAACAACTCTCGGAAGCCTCTCGCTACACAAAGTATTCAGCTTGACTTTGGAGGTCCTATCGTCGATGAACGCACTATTTGAAGTAGATGCTACTTCTATTGTCCGTTTGAACAAAGAAGGATTTGGGGACGTGCTCAATCGGCTTATCCGAGCAGAAGCCAGTCAGCAGGGACTTTCAACGACCCAGGTATATACGTCTTTGCGTATTGATGACCCGGATGGTGGCATAGATGCGGCAGTGCGTGACTGTGCGGTTGTTTCCGATTGGATACCTATTGGTCATAGTGTATGGCAATTCAAAAGCGGAAAAGTTCCCGTTGACAAGATTCGACTTTCATTTCGTGGAGGTGAATCCGAAAGCGCATCTCATACTGGTTGTGGATGAATGCAGCCGTGAAATTCGGGATAGGTTGGAACATCAGGCTCAACGTTGTGAAGGTCGGCTGAAACTCTTAACTGTGGGTTTAGCAGAAGAAGCTCGAACCTCTGCCAGCCGCATAGACACCTACTTATTAGAGAGATTAGATGACCAATCCATACGAGCATTGCTAACGAAGGATTACTCTCATGTACCAATGGAGGCGATAGACTTCATCATTCGCAAGTCTTCTGGCTTTGTCAAACTTGCAGTCACGCTTGCGCAGGCAATACTCGAACACCCTGAAAAGGCATCTGCTCGTGAATTGATGCGAACGCAACGTATGCAAGAAGTCATTGCCGCATTTCTTGTTCCAGACCAAGCGGATCGGGGGGCGCTCCAAGCGGTGGCCTTGTTAAGCCGTGTTGGTTGGGACGGAGAGTTGGCCGCTGAAGGGCAAACCGTTGCGGAATTCATAGGATTAGATTGGCGGGATGCCCAGCGACGTGTAGGTCGCTTCGTAGAGAAGGGCTTTGTGGCACGCCAGGGCCGATACCGCTATGTGACGCCCCATCTGCTCGCAGTAACACTGGCTGCTCAAGCATGGGATGATTATGGGGAAGAGACGCTTAGTCTGATAGCGAAATTACCAACTCCATCCAGCAGACGTGCATTACTAGAGCGACTGTACGATTTAGGTGACGATCTACAGGCCAAGCAAGTCACAGAGATGTTGCTCGGCGTGGAGGGCGTGTTCCCCGATCTTGCTTCTATCAACGACGATGGGCGAGCCGAAATTTTTGCGCTGCTGGCGGAAATGAACCCACAGGTTGGACTACGTGCTTTGCAGCGGCTTATCGAACACTTACCTCGTAGCGAGCTACTCACCTTTTATAGCGGACGACGCCAGGTGGTCCGTTTACTGGAAAAACTCGCATGGTCGAAACAGACCTTTTTCGGAGCGGCGCGACTCTTGTTGCAATTAGCAGACGCGGAAAACGAATACTGGGCCAACAACGCAGGCGGAGTGTGGGTAGACCTGTTCGGGACCTTCCTCGGCGGCACCGCAGTGCCGGCGATAGAACGTCACGTTCTCATTCAGGAAGCGCTGAATAGTTCTTCTGAAGCACAACAACGATTAGCAATCAGAGCCATTGCTCGCGTGTTCTCGCTGCAGGAGACACGCACATTCGGCGTACAGGATCAAGGTGGCCGGTTGGTAGAACCAGAATGGCATCCACAGAATTACGCTGAAGATAGGGCCGTGCGTGAGTCTGGGTTGGCACTATGGGATCAGGCAGCCACTCACGAAAACCCGAAGATCCAGGTCGAAGCACGAAATATTCTGTTGCGGCAAGCGCGTGAGTTGGCGCGTAGTGGCCTTACCGATGCGGTGATCGAGCGATTGGAAAAACTACCTCTAACCAATCAAGAAGAGCGCTATAAACTACGCAGCACAATAGATGTTCTGTTAGAATTTGAGACAGCGACAATAACCCCTGAACGGAAGCAGCGGTTGAACGCATTTCGAGAACGGATAATCGGCTCCTCTTTTGCTGATCGCTTACGCCGATGGACTGGGCGTAGCACCATTGCAGACTGGAAAAACGGGCGTGAGCCAGGCGGCAGAACGATGGAACAAGAAGCCGCTGATCTGGCGGACGAGGCCATGAATGCGCCCGATACGTTGCGACCTGAATTGTGCTATTTGGCGACGGAAGCGCCGCAACCATATGCTTTTGGTAAGCGGTTGGGAGAGTTGGACGCCGCCCATCTATGGTGGAACGAAATTGAAGCTTTTGTCCGGGTAGGTCAGGGTTATGCGCTTGCCTCTGCCTACTTACAAGGCAATGTAGAAGCCGGACGAAACGCATGGCGTGACGCCTCCCTGAACGCCTGGGTTGTCGAGGCGACGCACGAGTTCGCAGTTGGAGTGTTCGACGCTGTGTGGCGGAGCGAGCCGGACGACAAAGATGGGGAACGATTGATCGCTCTGTTGGATCGGGGAGTGCTGGAAGCCGGGAGGATGGGTAATCTCATTATGGGGGGCATGACGCGCCACTTCTCAAGTGACATTTTTATGCAACTTGTGGAGCGCGTTTTGCGCGACGATAGCGAGGCAGCGACGGCAAGCGCACTGGCTCTTATTCATCAACGTCTCGATTTTCATACCGAGGATGAACAGACGCTCACCCAGCATGCCTGGCGTGCACTGGAACACCATGATACGTTTTCTGGGGATACTATGACCCAGCACTATGCAAAAGAGTTGGCCGAGCGCTATCAGGCACACGATCCATTGCGTATGGTACGCGCAGTTTTACAACACCTGGAAACCCAAAATCGCCCTCTACTTCGGAGCAATAAGGCCATCCAAGTACTCGAACAGGCCACGAACTTGCAATCCAAGGAGGTATGGAACGAAGTAGCGGTATGGCTTACTTCTGACCGCCCCAATCGGCTCCATCTCTATCTGGTATTGCAGGGATGGTATGCGCAAATCGTGGGAGC
>DATGIG010000794.1:0-3886 GCA_035295825.1 Chthonomonadaceae bacterium
GCGCGGTTGCCTGCCGTCCGATCCTCCACGCGCGTGGAGGTCTATCAGCGGCTGCACCGGGCGCGCGATTTCATGCGGGCCAGCCTGAGCGAGCCGATTGATCTGAAGCAGATCGCTGAGGTTGCCTGGTTCTCGCCGCATCATTTCCTGCGGCAGTTCAAGCTGGCGTTCCAGGAGACGCCGCACCAGTACCTGACGCGCCTGCGCCTGCAGCGGGCGCAGTGGCTGCTGCTAAAGACCGAGATGCCCGTCACCGATATCTGCATGGAGGTCGGCTTCGAGAGCCTGGGGTCCTTCAGCTGGCTCTTCCGCCGCAAATTCGGCGTCTCGCCGGAGCAGTTCCGGCTGCGCGAGCGGTCGTCAGTAGTCTTGTCGGTGGCGGCCTGAAAGGAATAAGCTGGATCGGGACCGTAAGAAGAAGCGCAACCTGCGGAAACCGTCCGAAGGGAGGGCTATGCGATGGACCCGATCCTTGCCCCAGGCGACTTTTATGGGCAGAAACATAGGCATTTCAAGATAGCTGGCGCCACATTTACGGAGATGGTATACTTCCCGGCTTTCAAGATTCCCCGGCATTCGCATGAGGGCGCCTTCTTTGGGCTCGTTTTGGAAGGCGCCTACACGGAAACCTACGAACGGAGGAATCGCGAATGCAAACCGGCGACATTCCTGTTCCATCCTGAAGGAGAGGTCCACTCTGAAACGCATTACGATGTCGTCGTGCGCATATTCAATGTCGAGCCTGCTTCACTCTTTTTGGATCCAGTTCGCAAGCGCTCATACCTCCTGGACCAACCCCTTGCATTCGAAGGAGGGCCTGAGCTCCCGCTTACGCTGCGTCTGTACCATGAGTTTCGAGACCCGGACGCTCTCACTCCGATCGCCATGGAAGGTCTTCTGCTCGAACTCTTAGCCACAACCTGCCGGGGTTCAATAGGCGCTCGCGATCCTAAACCACCACGCTGGCTGCGACAGGTCAGAGATTTGCTGCAGGAAAAGTTCACCGCGCCTCCTTCTCTACAAGATATGGCCCGTATTGTCGGCTTCAAGAACTTATCCCACCCCGAAATAGGGGAGAGGCGCTGATGACGTTCGTCTGGCGTGGGACGCAGAACACGCTCAAAGTGGTTCTGGAAGGCACGCTGCCCAACAGGGAAATGGAGAGGCCGCTTGTCCACTTGCCGAAAACGGACCTCTGGTACCACACCGAACGACTTCCCATTGACTCGCGCTTCACTTACGATTTTGTCGTCACCGAGGAGGTGGGCGGCAAGCTTCAGACTCAAGAACGGCTAGATCCGCTCAATCCACGCAGTTTCAATGACGGGTCGGTCGGTGAGTTTTTACTGGCTCCCCCGCAGCTCTAGGTGGAGCGCGGCCCGAACGTACCTGCGGGAAAGCTCACAAGCCAAGAAATCTATAGCAGCATCCTGGATGACGAGCGCGACTTCACCCTCTATGTGCCAGCCAGCTATCGGGAGAAAGGCCCACCCAGCGGCTTATTGGTGATCTTCGATGGGCAGAACAATACGCGCTTGATTCCCGCCCCAGCCATTCTGGACAACCTGATTGCGCAGGGGAGGATACCTCCTTTGATTGCGGTGATGGTTGCCTCCAATGGAAAGCATCGCACAATCAGTCGCACTTCGGATCTGACCTGCAATCCTGATTTCGCCGATTTCATCGTCAAAGAGCTTGTGCCTTGGGTTCGGGCACGCTATAACGTGACTACCGCTCCGAACCATGCCATCGTCTGTGGTGAGAGCCTGGGCGGTCTCGAGGCGACCTACATTGGATTCCGTTATCCTGACGTTTTCGGCAATGTGCTTTCGTTCTCGGGTTCTTTCTTTTACTTTCTGGGTTGGCCGGCCATTGAAGCGAACTATACGACGCAAACGGGATGGCTCACGACACAGTTTGCAACCACCCCGCGCAAACCTTTGCGTCTCTATCTCACGACCGGTACCTTCGAAGGGGATGGCCTCACCGAGAATCGGAGGATGCGAGATGTTCTGATCGCGAGGGGTTACCCGATTACTTATTCGGAGTACAACGGTGGACATGACCAATTCTGCTGGCGTGGGTTGCTTGCAAGCGGCCTTCTGGCGCTTGTTGGAGACCATGTACATTCCGCTCGACGGCTTTCCGCTACGCGAGCAAGATGAACCTGCCATCCGTTGCCCAGGAGCAGGCGAAAATACGGGATAATACCCCTACAGGCAGGATTCAAAGGAAATACCTGCGAATTTTGTTGTTGTTGCAGGCGACTCAATGCTCTTTTGCTGCAGCAGGAGCCGTTTGTATTCCGCACAAGAAACAAGCCCACGACGGCGTAAGGAACTGGCAATGGAGGAGAATCGCTTCCCTGGGCATTTTAATGGCGCTGGCAGGAAAGGCCGGTGGAGGCGCGCCGCCTTAATCCTTGCGCTGGTGGTATGCGCGGCAGGGTGGGGTGGAAGGTCGCAGGCCGATCCGCCGGGCGGCGCGGGATCGGGACACCGGAGTTTGCTGGTGCCGCCGCCTCCGCGCGGAGCGGGGCCGGAAGAGTCGATGCAGCATTTTCAATCGCTCTTCAGCCCGGAGTTCCTGCCGCTCGCGCCCGGTTCGACGACCTGGGAACCCCTCGGCCCGTCGCACATCGCCACCACCTTCTGGGGCACGTGGAGCGGGCGCATCACCGGCATCGCCGCCGATCCCACGGACGCCAATACGGTCTATATCGCCGCCGCTGGCGGCGGCGTCTGGAGGACGACCAACGGAGGCGTGTCCTGGACCCCGCTGACGGATGGTCAGGCTTCTCTCAACATGGGCGCCATCGCCATCGCGCCCAGCAATCCCCTCATCCTCTATGCGGGTACCGGCGAGGCCAACTTTGTCGGCGATTGCTACTATGGACGTGGCATCCTCAAGACCACCGATGGCGGAAATACCTGGTCCCTGCTGACCGGCAACGCCGGCGTCAACGAGTTCGACCGCGAGGGATTCTCGAAGATCGTCGTGCATCCCACCGATCCCAATACCGTCTATGCGGCGCTCTCCAACCGTTGCTCCAACGGCATCTGGTTCCAGAACGGCGGCATCTGGAAGACGACCGATGGCGGCACGACCTGGACCAACACGACCGCCTCGATTTCCAACGGCTCTACCAGCGCCGCCAGCGAGCCGTTCACCGACCTCATCATGGACCCTGCCGATCCCAAAACGCTCTACGCTGCCATAGGGGATCAGTTCGGCAGCAGCGTCAACGGGGTCTATAAATCCAACGATGCCGGCAGCACCTGGGCGCCGGCGGGCAACTATCCGATGGGCACGGCGGATGGGCGTATCACGCTGGCCGTTTCTCCGGCAGCGCCGCAGACGATCTACTCGGCGATCTCCAATCCGAGCACGTGGAGCCTGGTGGCGCTGCTTAAAAGCACCGACGGCGGGACCACGTGGAATGCGTTGAGCAACGTGCCGAACTACCTGGGCACGCAGGGCAACTACGACACGATCCTGGCGATAGACCCCAACAACGCCAGTATCGTCTATGCCGGCGGAACGTCTGATCAGGGCGGGCCCAATATCATACAGTCCACCGATGGGGGCAATACCTGGACCAACATAGATACCGCCGCCACCGCGCCGCACACCGATGAGCACGCGATGACCTTCGACCGGAACGGCAAGCTCTTAAACGGCAGCGACGGCGGTATCTGGCGGCTGGATAACGCGACCCCCGGCCAGATTTCCTGGACCAACCTCAACGGCGACCTCAGCACCATTCAGTTCTACGGCATCGCGCTCGATCCGCTCAACATCGCCGCCTACGGCGGCTGCCAGGACAACGGCACGGACGCCTATTCGGGCAATCCGGCCTGGTCGCTGCCGCGCGGCGGCGACGGCG
>DATGIG010000795.1:0-6043 GCA_035295825.1 Chthonomonadaceae bacterium
TTCGGTGAATGGCTCAATGGCGAAGAAGAGATGCAGTTCAAGCATCCCGCAAGTTTCCAATTTCTTAGAATGGAGGAACCAGAGGAGCTTATCGCAGATGAGCTTGCGAAGTTTGAGGGCCTGCTCGGCATGTTCGGCAATCTCGCCGGCCAGCCCTCGCAGTAGCGCACTAAATCTTGTGTAGCGAGCGAACCATGCGGTTTTCGAAAAGTAAGCGCGGAAGTTTTCACTTTTGCCCTCCCATCGAGAGATGGAAGGGCAGCTAAGACACCCAATATACCAGCAGAGACCTTAAGGAATCGCTGGCTTTGAGATTGGGGAGTCGCTGAGGAGCCGAAAATTAGGGAGCGTGTTATAGGCGGTACTGGATTTGAACCAGTGACCTCTTCCGTGTCAAGGAAGCGCTCTACCCCTGAGCCAACCGCCTGAATGGCAGCAGTATTATAGCATAGGAAGCACCCGCTGTCAAGAAAAACGCTCTTTGAAAGATCGACTTCTAATCTCATACGCAAGGAACAAATCCGGCGTGACGTCTGCCTGTCGAAGACCTCCGATAAGCGCCAAGAGTCTATACAACTATGACGGAACAGTCCCTTTTACCCGACCCCGCCTCGGTCCGCTCCATTCTCGCTACCGACTGCGGCAGCACCACCACCAAGGCCATTCTGATCGAGCGGCAACCCGACGGCGAATATCGCCTGAAGGTGCGCGGCGAAGCGCCTACTACGGTCGAAGCGCCCTTCGACGATGTCACCGTCGGCGTGGTCAATGCCGTGCGGGAGGTCGAGGAGTTGAGCGGCAAGACCCTGCTCGGCGAAAATGGCAAGCCGATGACGCCCGCCAAGGACGCCACGACCGGCGTGGACCTCTACCTCTCCACCTCCAGCGCGGGCGGCGGATTGCAGATGACCGTGGCGGGCGTGGTCAAGGGCCTCAGCGCGGAGAGCGCCCAGCGGGCGGCGCTGGGCGCCGGAGCCATCATCATCGATGTGATCGCCGTGGACGATGGGCGCAAGGAGTATCAGCGCATCGAGCGATTGCGCCAACTCCGCCCCGACATGATCCTGATGGCAGGCGGCACGGATGGCGGTACGGTCAGCCACCTGGTCGTGCTGGCCGAGATGCTGTTCGCAGCCGACCCCAAGCCCCGGCTCGGCATCGGCCTCAACCTCCCCGTCATCTACGCAGGAAACAAGAACGCCTATGCGGATGTGAAGTCCCTCATCGGCGAGCGGGTCTCGCTGCGGCAGGTGGAGAACCTGCGCCCGACCATGGAGCGCGAGAACCTCCTGCCCGCCCGCGAAGCGATCCACGAACTCTTTCTCGAACACGTCATGCAGCAGGCCCCCGGCTACGGCAAGCTCTCCACCTGGACCAGCACCGGCATCATGTCCACCCCCAATGCCGTCGGCAAGATCATGGAGACCATCGCGGCCCAGCGGGGCATCAACGTCCTCGGCGTGGACATCGGCGGCGCGACCACCGATGTCTTCTCCGTCTTCGGAGGCGTCTTCAACCGCACCGTCTCCGCCAACCTGGGCATGTCCTACTCCATCTGCAATGTGCTGACCGAAGCGAAGGTAGAGAACATCCGGCGCTGGCTGCCCTTCTCCGTCTCCGAGCCCGACCTGCGCAACCAATTGCGCAACAAGATGATCCGACCGACCACCATCCCGCAGCGCCTCAACGACCTGCTCATCGAGCAGGCCGTCAGCCGCGAAGCCCTCCGCCTGGCCTTCGACCACCACAAATCGCTGGCGCGCGGCCTGACCGGGACGGCCATGGAGAAGAATATCGGCAATATCTTCGACCAGAAGGGCAGCGGCCAGACGCTCGTCAATATGATGGCGCTGGATATGATCGTCGGCTCCGGCGGCGTGCTCTCCCACGCGCCGCGCCGCGCCCAGTCCGCCCTGATGATGATGGACGCCTACCAGCCGGAGGGCTTTACGCTTCTCACCGTCGATTCCATCTTTATGATGCCCCAACTGGGTATCCTCTCTACAGTCCACCCGCAGGCGGCTACGCAGGTCTTCGAGCGCGATTGCCTCATCTACCTGGGAACCTGCATCGCGCCTGTCGGGACTGCCCGAGAGGGCGATCCCTGCGTCACCGTCCAGATGAACGGCAGGACGGAGAGCATTCCCTACGGCGCGCTGCGTGTCTTCCCACTGGGCTTTAAGAGCGGCGAGGATGGTGAGCCGGAGACCGCCGACATCACCGTGACGCCGACGCGCGCTTTCGATCTGGGCTCAGGCCGGGGCGTCCCCATCCAGAAGACGGTGCAGGGCGGCGTGGCGGGCATCATTATCGATGCGCGCGGACGCCCGCTGGCGCTGCCATCCGACGACTCCACGCGCATCGCCAAGCTGAAAGAGTGGCTGACGGCCCTGGCGCTTCCCGGTGCAGAGTAGAGCCGACACACTTGGATCTGCTTTCCGTCCGGAGGACGGTTGGCCGTAGGCCCTCCAGGCGGGTACGTTCCGTACCCGACCCACCTGGCGCTTCCCGGCGCAGAATAAACACTACGAATTTCCTGATTCCGGCTCGGTAAGGGTGACGCCGCCCGCCTCTGCGTCCGTATACGGTAGAGAACCCTCCCTTCCGCAACGAAGGGGCGCCATCATACTACCGTAAGGAACCCATTACCATGTTTAAGGAAGAGCCGACCCATCCGCTTCTCCCCCCGGAGCGCAAAGCCACCCTGCGCCTGGGACAGCGGGAACTGAGCTTGATCTCGCTCCTGGTCATTGGCGTCATCGTGCTTGCGCTCGGCTTCGCGGGCGTCCGGCTGGCGCAGAACTTCAAATCCCGGCGGGACATCGTAATCGCACAGAGCAACCTGCACGCCCTCTATATCGCCATGCACGGCTACTCGCTGGATTGGGACAACAAGCTGCCCCACGCGGATCAGTGGGCGGAAGAGGCGGCGGGCTATCTCTCCGCGCCGCCCGATACTCCCGGCGGCAAGCTCTCCTATCTGCACGGCTCCGGCGACGGCGAGACCATCGGCTATGTCTATAATGACCTGGCCTCGGAATACAACCTGGATGACCACAAAGACGCCCACAAACTGACCGTGGATCCCAGCCGCGTCGTTCTACTGATCGAGCGGCCTGGCGCGCCCCTGAATGCGCATGTCTCCATCCCGGTACAGAACAACGAGCAGGCCGAAGATGCGCTGCTGAAGGAACTCGCGTTCCCGCACTATGCCGACGATCCCAAGGGCGCGACGACGGTCATTCTCTACGCCAACGGCAATGTCATTACCAAAACACGCCAGGATTTCAAACCCTGACTTAGAAGGATAATGTTTCGTATGGGAACCGCCTATACCCCTGGACTGAAGGTCAGCGCCGGTACGACCATCGAGCGCCTGCGTCGCCTCCCCTTAAAAGGCAGGGTGCTGGTCGAGGTGGGCCAGACCGTCGCGCCCGATACGGTCGTCGCCAGTACGGAGCTGCCCGGCATTCTGCAGACCGTGAAGCTGGCCGAGCGCATGGGGATCGAGCCGACGGATCTGGCCGGCGCCCTCAGGGTCCAGGTTGGCGACACGCTCCGGGTCGGCGATGTGATGGCAGAGTCGAAGGGGCTGTTCGGACGGTTCTTCCGCAGTGAGTTCAAGTCGCCCGTCGCGGGTGTTGTAGAGTTCATCACCCCCAAGACCGGCCACGTCGGGGTCCGGCAAGCGCCGACTCCCGTCACCAAGGACGCCTATATCCGGGGCGTTATCAGCAAGGTCATCCCTGAGGAGGGGGTCGTCGTCACCTGCCAGGGGGCGCTGGTTCAGGGGATTTTTGGCGTGGGAGGCGAGCGACAGGGGGAGATCGCCCTCGTCACCAAGGGGCCGGAGGAGCCGCTCACGGAAGCCAGCCTATCGTCGGCGCATGCGGGCAAGATCGTGGTGGGCGGGTCCACCGTGTCTGCGGGCGCCCTGCATAAAGCTGCCGCGCTGGGCGTCATCGGCATCGTCTGCGGGGGCGTGGTGGATCGGGACCTGATGGACTACCTGGCGCTGGCCCTGAACCAGCCGGATTTCGATATCGGCGTCGCCATCACGGGCCATGAGCCGATCCCCTTCACCCTCGTGCTCACCGAGGGCTTCGGGACCATCGCCATGGCGCAGCGCACCTTCAGCCTGCTGCGCTCCCTGGAGGGCAAAGTCGCCGCTATCAACGGCGCGACCCAGATCCGCGCCGGCGTCATCCGCCCCGAAATCATCGTTCCTCTCGACAACCCTTCCGCCGCCCCCAGCGCCGATGGCGAACCGAGCAGCGAGGGCCAGCTATCCCTCGGCTCCCCCATCCGCGTCATCCGCGAACCCTACTTCGGCCTGCTCGGCTCCGTTACAGCCCTTCCACCTGAACTGGTTCAGGTCGAATCCGAGACCATGGTGCGCGTCCTCGAAGCCCAACTCGCCGACGGTCGCCGCGTCACCGTCCCCCGCGCCAACGTCGAACTTATAGAGGTCGTATAGACAATTAATATCGATAATGACTTCCTTTTGGGGTGCAAAGCATGTCTCCTTCTCCTGCTGGCGGGCCAGCAACCATCAACGGCATAGTGTATCAACTTCTGTGGAGCTTACTGCGGAGTTCCCAGATTCATGTGGAACGAACAGATCTGTCACCAGACGCAACCTCCGGTACGAGCGTTACTCTTATTCTTGAACCTGTGGGTGGAGGGGGAGACATCCAGGAACATACTCCAGACGGAAGACGTATTCAACAACTTAAGGCAGGAACCCATTCATGGTCGTTACAGGACATAGTAGCTGATGTTCTGCCCGACCTTTATTTGGAAGTGGACATTGACCGCTCGGAAGACAGCTACGAATTCGTCACCGAAGGATGGCGAGGCAATTGGAAGGAAGCATGCGATTTCTTCGGCTCCCTGAACATACGGCAATGCCCAGACTCGGATGTACTTGATGCCCTTGACAATACGCGCTCTATTCGCTTTGGTCATCAGACTTCCGGCAAAGATCCCTTCTGGCCTGACTCAACTTACACAGAGCGAACGCTGTTTGAGCGTATTGCTAGCAACCTACTGAAATCCAGCCCTACCGTACAGCAACTCGGACATGATACCAACATTCTGCATCGGAACCTCTGGCATCTTCTAGGTCATTTCAAATTCATCGAGAACCAGAAGTCCTCGCACCTCCAGAGTAAGATTGACCGTGTATTACTTGAGATTGTCCCCATAAACACGAATCTACCCGCGACACGCGATGCTCTCTTGTTCGACCTGGCGCGTAGGGCTAGCGTGGGTGGAGCTCAAATCGTTCCAAGCACGTTCTTTGCGGAGAACGGACTGCAAGCCGTCCCGCTCTCGCATTGGACGGCGATTCAAGATAATGCAACGCATATCCTCAAACGTCAACTCAACCGACTCGGCTATATCCCAGAAGAGGATGTGCGTGTTGCGGAACCACCGATGAGTTGGCCTCTTCAGACGCCGTTGCTTGCCCTGACAGGAGAAAGCGGCCAAGGCAAATCCTGGTGGCTCTTCAACTTGGCATTGCAGTTGTCGGATACTAATCCGGTCGTCTTGATCTCTTCCATCAACAATGCAGAGAGGGATATGCAAGCAGCAGCACAAATCTTTGCGAACATCGCCGATCAAGATAACAACCTCCGCCTTGAGCGCGTTGCTGCCCGGCTCAAGACTATTGGGTCGCCGCACCATCAACTCTGGCTGTATCTGCTCATAGATGACGTTCAGGAAGTGTCGGTTGCCCGGCGGCTTGCTCTGCAAGACTGGGAAGAGTGGGGAATCGTTCCCGTCATCGCGGGCAATCCGGATGCGATCCGAGCATTCTCAGAAACAGCAAACAGTCGTGGAGTGGTCTGCGAAGCGGGCGACTTCAGTATTCCCCAACTACAGCGCTATCTCACGGATGGAGATATCCTCACATTCTACACAATTCCAGGTGATGTTCGCGATACGTTGCGACGTCCCCTCTTGGCTCGCCTCTACCGCGACCTGGTGCGCGAAACGCTGTACCGTCCGGAAAATGAGTACGAACTCTACGCTCTAT
>DATGIG010000796.1:0-5362 GCA_035295825.1 Chthonomonadaceae bacterium
CACTGCGACTGTATGTGGTGGACCAACACCTATCGTTGGGATCTGGCGGATGTTGGCGCGCTCATCGCTCCCCGTCCTCTGCTCATCGCCTCTGCGGACCGCGATGCCATCTTCACCATCGCGTCCATCCGCGAGGTCCACCGGCAATTGGAAGCGCTCTACGAACGCCTGGGCGCTGCGGAGAACCTGCGTCTTGTCGAGACGCCGGGGCACCACTCGTATCACGAGCGCTCGCGCACCGCCATCTTCTCCTGGTTTCTCAAGCACCTGCAGGGACGCAATATCTCACCGGAACAGGTCGGAGACATCGATGAGTCGCCCCAATCTCAGGAATCGGCGGAGACGCTGCGGGTCTTTGTGAGTGGCCCCTTGCCGGACGACCGAACGCCCACCATCCAGGACGACCTCTTTACGCCTCCTCAACCTCCTGTCATCACCAACCCTGAAACCCTGCGACAGGCACGCGAGCAGGTAATCGCCGCCCTGCGCGAACAGACCTTCGGGGCGTTTCCCTCCGAACCACCTCCCCTCGATGTCACGATCGAATACGAATTCGCCCATGAGAACGCCACCGGATGCCGCTTCGCCTACACCTCCGAAGAGGGATGGCGGCTACATGGGCAGTCCGTCCTATCCCGAGCGCTCACCCCTCCCGTGCCTACGGTCGTCGCTCTGCGTGGGCCGGACGAAGAGCGCACGGCCCTGGAAGCCTTTGTGGGACAGATCCGTGCGCCCTGGCGGAAGGTCCTGATAGAACCACGTGGTATTGGGGACACGGCATGGGGTCAGGAGCTACAGTGGCATCTGCGGCGCGCCGCCGCCTGGACCGGGCGGACGCTCGCCGGCATGCGCGTCTGGGATACCCTGCGCTCCCTCGAAGCCGTTCGTAGTCTCCTCTCACCGGATGAGGGCGAACAGATCGCGCTTGCGGCGCAAGGCGAGATGGCAGCGGTGGCGCTCTATGCCGCCCTCCTGGATGGGAGGATCCACACCCTCATCCTTCAGTCGCCCCCGGCGACGCAGAACGCACCCAGCCGGCCCGACGGACGTGGCGAGGCTATCGAAATGCTCAACTGCCTGCGCATCACGGACCTGCCCCAGATCGCCGGATTGCTCTTTCCCACGCAAATCCTCTTTGTGGGAGAGCGCCCTGCCTCCTATTCCTGGGCCGAGGAGCTGTTTCATCGGCTGGGAGCGCCCGAACGCATCGGCACGGTCACGGACCTGAGAACGTGGCAGCCCGTCTAAATCGCAACCGGGTACGGCATGGTCCCGAAACGCAAACCGCATAGAAGGAGAAACCGAACCCCTCGTTGAAACGTAACGACGTTACGAACCTGCACAGGCAACATCCGATGGCAGGGAATATGAGGGAAGTGAATGGCTCCGGATACTTGCGGCAAACTCCACCACGACGATTGCGAAGCGCCCCTGCGGGAGGATTGGCAGTTCTGCCCGCTCTGCGGGCGCAAAAATGTCGCCGTAGCGCTGGAGGGCGCCGTTTTTCAGATAGATCCCCGACAGAACCGCCCCCTGGCGTTACGTATCCGTATGGACGGGCACGTCGCCATCAGCGGGTGGGTCACCTTCGATGACAACACGCTTCGCTGCGTGGGAAGTCGCTACTTTGCGCTCTCCCGTGAGCGCTCCCTGGCCAATGTTATGGTCGAAGCGCCCACGATCAAGGAGGAGCAGCGCGTCAATGTCTACCTCCACACCTACAACGGACGCAAAGACCGGAACCCCGACCTGGCCTGGCAGGAGCAGGTGGAGGAGAGCCAGCCCCAACTGCTCACCCTGCGTCCGCTCCAACCGTCCCGCCTGGAGGTGGATGAGGCGCTCCTTATCTTCCACTCCGGACTGCGCGAACGGCGCATCCACCTGCGAAATCCGGGCGATGAGCCGCTGACCGTCACGCTGGCCGGCCTTCCGCTCGGCTACCGCCTGGCATCCGGCAATATGCAGTTCCATCTCGCGCCCCAGGGGCAGGCAGTGCTCGACATCGCCCTGGATGACCGGAATGTCCCCCGCCCAACCGAGACCCTTACCCTACAGGGCAGTGGACAGTCGCATACGGTCACCCTGTACCGCCGGGCCGACCGCCGCAACCCCCTGCGTCGCCCCCGCTATGTCGTCGGGCTGGACTTTGGGACCCGCAACTCCTCCGCCATCTTGCGCGATATCGAGGTGGAGGACCCGCGTCTGGCGGTTTCGGCCATCGATATTCCCCGCGAACCCACCTGCCTCTACTACTCGATGCGGACGGGGAAAGCCTATTTCGGAGAGAAGGCCATCGCCGCCCGGCTGCTGTCGGACAGCCCCGACTCCGGTATCTTTGTCGAGCGCCTGAAAGAGTACCTCATCCTGGACGACGAGCCGTTCCAACAGCGCGCCGCCCAGTTGGGCGTGCCGGATACGGAGCGGTTCACGGTGGACAAGCTCCTCACACGCTACTTACAGTACTGGAAGGGTCTGATCGACAAGACCATCCACGAGCGCACCGCTGGAGCGGAGCCCTACGTCCACTACGTCTTTTCGGTCCCGGTACTGGATCGCGGCCCGCTCTATCACCGCCATGTGGGGCGGATGAAGGCAGCGCTTCAGGCGGCGGGCTTCCCGATGGAGGACGAAGAGAGCTACTCCTTTGTGCAGGAGCCGGTCGCCGCCGCGCTCTACTTCCTCATCGGCAAAGCCCGCAACGAGGCGTTGAACCTCCGCATCGAAGGCATGCTCCGCAAGGCCCAACTGGCGCAGGGCACGCCCTTTGTGGTCATCGACAGCGGAGGAGGCACCACCGATGTGGTGCTGGGAATGGTCAAGGTAGAATCGTCCGGCAAAGTGAAGCTGGAAGTGCAGGCGACCCTGGGACTGGACGAGGATGCGCGGCGTTTCGGCGGCGCGGATGTGACGGACGCCCTCTACACTCAACTGGACACCGACTGGCAGATCCGCGAAGGCATGCGCAAGATCTTCGGGCGCGAATTCTACCCGGATCAGGTGAAATACCAGCTTGTGGAACCGGCCAAGATCTACCTGAATGCGCCCAACTCGACCACGCTCACCACCGCCAATGCCGGCGAGATGCTCAACAACGTTCGGGCCGTCAGTCCTCTGCTCCGGGATGAATTGGGCACGCTCTTCAAAGAGATGCAGAAACAGAATGTGGATTTTCAGATCCCCATCACCTCCCTGGATGAAATCATTCACGACCGGTGGCTGAGGCTGGAGAGCAAGATCCGGTCGGATGTGCTGAACGGGCAGGACGCCAGTAAGGTGTTTGTGGTGCTGGTCGGTGGGAACACGCATATCCGGGCCTTCGGGCAGAAGTGCAAGGAGATGTTCGGGGAGCAGTTCCTCATCGATCTCTCCTCCCAACTCGAATACAACCTCCCGCCGCTGGAACAGGACGATAAGATGCTGGCGGTGGTAGGGGGCAATGCCTGGCACTATGGCGCGGAGATCACCAACCTCATCCCGTACGGCGTCGAAGCGATCCTGAAAGTGCAGTATGATGACGGGCGGACCGAACAGGTGTCGCTCTGGTCGCAAGAGGCCGCCGTGCCGCCGGACCGACGCCCACGTGCTATTGCGCTGGACCTGCGCCTGGTGCGCTCCGCCGAGATCGAGTTTCATGGCAAGTACGACGCGTCGCAAGGCCGTATCCTCCACCTCGCCTTACCGCAGGATCTGTGCGGTAGGGCAGTCACGCTTCAAATCGTCTCCACGTTGGATCGGATCCAACTCCACTTCGAGGGGCGTATCCTGGGAGAATACCTCTATTGAGCAAACAAGCGAACCTGGAAAAGCCGAGGCCGACGCAGGCTCGGCCCATAGCTTCCGAACAGGAAATGGGAGGGGCGACAACGCGTCGCTCCCGCTCTCCGTTCCCTATGATCTCGAGCGTTCTCATCCTGGTCCTGACGGCGACGCTCTGCGGCCTGCTCTGGTACCTCTATCCGCTGCACTACTATCGCGTCCTGCTCATCTGCGGCATCGCCTGGGGTGCGCTGCTGATCGGTCTGCTCCTGATCCGCGCCGAATTTACCGATGATAAACTAGACCGGATCCGTACTCGGCTCCAGGATTTTCAGCAGGAGGGGACGCACTTGCTGCAGGAATTGCGACGGGAACAGCGGGAGAATCGGGCGCAAATCGAGACGGCAGCCCAACAACTCACTTCACTGCAGACCCGGCTGGATACGACCTCCATGTGGATCGAGCAGATCCTCAAGACGGTCCAGCAGCCCGGTGAAAAGAATGTAGCCCAATGGCAACGCGTGGAGTCCCTCCTGGAGATGCTGAAATCGCAGGCGGATCGAAACGCCGCGACCTTGCGCCAACTGTCCGGAGCGCCAGAAGTCCCTACAGCCGCGCCTGCGCCTGTCAGCTTCCGTCCCTCTCGACCGGACCTCGCGCCCTCCCCACGCCTGCAGGAGGCGACCTCCTACTACGCCGCGCAACTCACCAGGGGAGGCCAGTCCGCTCGCGTCGCCTTCGAGGCGCTGCAGCGCGACGCCCGTAGCAGCCTCGACCTGGAAGCGGACCTGAACCGGCGCGGCGACCAGATGCTCCAGCCCGCCAACTCCCTGGAGTGGGAGCGGGTCGAACGCGATATCTATCGACCTCTCAGCCTGCTGGTCTCCTCCCAGGAGATGTCGGGAGAGGAGAGCAGAGCGCTCTACGCCTACCTGGAGGAGATAGACGCTTTCCGGCGCACACTGCATCAGTTGCTGGTGAACCGCTTCCATGTCCAGCGCATTCCCATCCTGCCGGAAGTCACCAAACTCGACCCCAACCTCCATAATCCGGTTGAAGACAGTTGGCTCAAGACCACGGCGCCCGAGAAGCACCTGGTGATTTATGAGGTCGTTGCGGCAGGCTTCCAGCGGAACGGCCAGTTGATCCGCAAGGCGACCGTCAAACACTACCGGCACGATAAAACGGAAGTCAAAGCCGATCCGCTTCCCCGTGAAGAGGCTGCTTCGCCTTCGCCTCCCACTGCACAGCGCGTATCTCCGCTCTCGCAGCCCGCTCCATCGCTGCCTACAAACCAAAATAACGTCGTTGCCGGGCAGGATACTTCAAGACAATTGCCGAATCCTTCTCAACAGAAACAGACCCTAACCCCACCGGCCTCCGATGCGTCCTCAAAGCTCTCCACCCAGGAAGAGGAGGAGCGCCTTAAGCTGGATTCGGACGACGACCGGGTACAGAAGTTTTAAGTCCGACGGCGTTGAAACGCCGTTCTGAAATACAAAGTCCGCCTACGCGGACTCTACGTCGAACCCGCGCAGGCGGGTTTCGCGTTACCAAACGGGGATGAATCCCCGTAGAAGCGTGAACTCGAACGAAAGTGATACCG
>DATGIG010000797.1:0-6126 GCA_035295825.1 Chthonomonadaceae bacterium
CTGTTGCAGCCAGCCGGGCAGCGTGGTCAGGTTGGTGCAGCCCCGTGCATTCAAGCGCCCAAAGCGAAGAGCGGCCTGCTGCGGCCATGTTCTCAGCCCGGTACAACCGGAGAGATCCAGAAAGTAGACGTCCAGCCCCTCCGGCAGGCTCTCCAGCGCGGTACAACCGGTCAGGTTCAGTGTGCCTACCTTCAAGCCCCGAGGCAGCGCGCGCAGTTCGGTATTGTTGCTCAAGTCCAGCCGATACTCCACCTGTAGGTCATCCGGCAGAGTTTCAAAGACCGTCCCTTCGGCTTTCAATTCGTAACAACTCAGTCCTTGCGGCAACTCCTCCAGCCCGATGCAGCCGCTGATATTCAGGCGTCGCACTTTCAAGTCGCTCGGCAAGAAACGAAGGTGGATACAGTTGCTCACATCCAGACTGTCCACGGTGAGCCCCGAAGGCAATCCTTCCAGTTTCAAGTCCTCGGCCAATTTGAGGTGCCCGATCACCCGCAACCCAGCAGGCGCACTGCCCTTATGGATCGCGATGACCGCATCCTTTGCGGCCATGGTCATGCCGGGTTCATCCCTTTGCGCCCTCTCGGCTTGCTGTACGGTCATCGTCCTCTCCTTATCAGTCGTAGACGCGGCGGATCGCCTGGGGCGTGTATTCCCGCTGATACCAGAAGCGATAGAGGCCCTGCGGCAGCGTGATCGGCTTATGCTCCTCGTGGATCACGCGCGCCGTCAGCGCTCGGACCCGCAGGAAGCACTCGCCTCCCAGCACAAAGATCTCGGCGGTCTCCGGGTCCTCGATACGGTGGTTGTGCCCGGTCAGTTCGCCATGCGCCAGGATCGTGGAGACCTGCCGCTTCGCCTGTGTGGGGATCTCTTTGACCGCTTCAATGATAATGTCTCCATGTCGAAAAAGCATCTCTTTCCTCTCCTGCAATTCTCCTGGGGGCTTCTTTTTCCCTCTCACCGGGATACTCCGCACCAACGCTGCAAGGCGGAAAGAGCGGAAACGGCCTCCTCGCTATTTTTTCGGTCGGAACCCCTTTAGCGCGCGCAGCGAAAACCGTTGGGCGTGATGTAGTAGAGTTCGGCGCTCTCCGTATCCGTCATCGGCGCGGTGCCCGTCAGCGGGACGGGACGCCCTATCTCCGAACGGTAATGTGGGGGCATCCCCGTCCAGAGCCGATAGCCCGGATAGGCGATCTCCCGAGAATAGACATCCAGAGGGCTGCCGACCTCCCCACGGGTGCTATAACCGACACGCGGGTTGCCGGAAGTAAACGTGCTGATCTGGAAGGGATGGGGCCAGGAGAGCGTTTCGGTCCATCCCGCCCCCACCCGCAATTCGCATTCGGCCAGAGGGCGCAGCATATCCGCTGTCTCGTAGAGGTGTGAAAACGCCTTGATATAGTCCAGGAAGGGGCTGACATAGGCGCGGCGATAGAGACGTGAGAGGCGCGGAGGAGGCAAAGAGCTGTTCACCAGCGGAAAGGTCGCCGCTGTAGACGTCGGGATCATCTCGTTCTGGGGATGGAGGGTGCGCGAATCGCTGGGCCAGAACAGGCGAAACGTGAGCAGATTGTTCCGGTAGGGAACGGAGGGCAGTCCCACTACCATCTCATTGCCATTCAGCAGCATGTCCATCACGCCGAAGAGACTCTTGTCGAAGGGGCGGCTTCCGCCAGGCAGCAGATACGGCGGGTCCTTCCACTGCTCCCAGAGATGCGCGGTCTCCGCCTCCACCGTCTTTTTCGACCAGAGGGCCGTCTCTATGCCCTCCTCTTTCAGTGCGATCCAGGGGATCCTCGGGAAGTCCACCAACCCGTTCCGAAAAATCTCGGGATGGGCGCGGCCATAATCCTCATGCGCCTGCTTCACCTTCAGCCAGGTCTGGTCCGTATCCTGCGTATAGCGTTTGATCCAATCCGGCGGCTGCGTGACGCCTTTCGGGCCATACGCGGCCAGCAGCCACTCGTAAGGCGTCAGCAGGCGCTTGCCCTTCCAGCGCGCAAAAGCCTGCTGTCCTGCCAGCGGCACGCCCAGTACGGGCAGCCTCCCGACGTCATCCGTATAGGGCGGGTCCGCCGCTTCCCAGCCGAGCGGGTAGTACGCGCTACGTATGCTCTCTCGCTGCCGCTCTCTCTCCGGCAACGAGAGCCAGAAATCGAGATAGTCCCGGTTGGTGACCTCGTAACGGTCTATGCGGAAAGTGGGGACACAGGCGACCTTTGCGCCCTCCATATCCGGCTGCGCCTCCTGCAGCGCAGGCGGGAGCAGGACCGGTCCGCCCGGTATGGTCACCATCTCCTGCATGCTGTCCGCCGCCGCACCGTTGGGCGCGTTCTTTCCCTCTTCCGCCTTTGTAAACAGGGTGTCGGGCGTGGGCACCGGCAGCACGCAGTTGGTCGCCTCCTGCAGGACGGCGAACGAGACGAACCCCTCGGCGGCAGCGACCTGGCCCACGCCCGGAATGATGCCGACCGCCATGTCCTCCAGCCCGAGGACAATGCTGCCCGCAGGAACATCCTTCAGCGGTTCGGCGAACGGCACAAAGCCCGGCGGAAGATGCCCCGGATTTTTGGGCGGCTCGCCCAGCTTCACAACCTGGTTGGGACGCGCAGCGAATTTATGCGCGGTCTCATCCCACCCGCGCCCCATTACCTGCACCTCCGCGCCGGCGCTCAACGTGTCCGGCAGAAGCGTGCGCAGCGCAGGCTGGTGGATGTTGTCCAGTTTGAAGACGGCATAGCCGAGCGGATAGAGTTTGTCAGCAATGCGGATCTCCGTGCCGAGGATGCGCGGACGCCGCCCCGGCAGGCGCTGCTCCTGCTCCGTACCGGGGTGCAGCAGGACGGTTACCGTCTGATGCGCGGCCAGCTCCTTCTGGCCGGCCATCCGCATGGAAAACAGCTCCGAAGGAGCCAGCACAAACCCATCGCAGCGGAGCATAAACCCATCGCCATGCCGCACCTCCGTCGTCTTACCATCCTTCGCCGTGGTCACCACCTCGATGCCGACGAGCGCCTGCTCCGCAGTCCCGGTATGAGGCTCCCTGGTAAATTGCTCGATAACCTGCGCCGTCTGCGCCTTGGCGCTGCCGCCCGGCATCCCCAGCAGCGCCGTCAAAATTCCAAGGGCCATTGCCGAAGGACACCGGCCCGATACTCTCTGCATCTTGTCTTACCTCCCTCCCAAGCTCCTCTTTGGACGGGAAGAGAGGTCCGAGCGTTACATCTACTCTAGATCGAGCGCCTTCTCTCCGGCCTTCAGGCTCTCGAAGATCCGTTTTAGAATATCCGAAGCCTCCTCCTGGGAGTTGGTCGAGGCAATCGGCTGCGCCTCCGATTCCAACATCGCTTCGACAAACCACTTCTCCCCCAGTTGCGTAAGGTGGATACGCGAACAGAGGTCCAGGTTCAACACAAAACGGTTATCGTGCTCGCCCCGACGTTTTGAATAGATCCACATGGCTGCCCTCCCCTATGCCTTCTTCCCATTATGCTTTTCCGCGCCATTGTGCTGCTCCTTGCGGCCGCGGGGCGCGGAGGGGGTCGGCTGCTCGACCGCTTCTTCACCGGGTGGGATCCGCGTAGGAGCCGCCAGGTCGCGCTTATCTCTGCGCAGGAAGCGCCCCAGATCGTCGAAGAGCGTATAGACGACCGGCACCACGAACAGCGTGAGCAGCGTAGAGGTGGTCAACCCCCCGATGACGGCGGTCGCCAGCGGCGCCTGGGTCTCCGACCCCTTCCCCAGCGCCAGCGCCAGGGGGACCATGCCGAGGATGGCGGCGCTGGTGGTCATCAAAATGGGACGAAGGCGGGTCGGGCTGGCCGTTAAGACCGCCTCATTGCGCTCCAGTCCCCGCGCCCGCAACTGATTGGTATAGTCGATCAGCAGAATGCCGTTCTTAACGACGATGCCGATCAGCAGCAGCAGCCCGATGAAAGCCGTCAGGCCGAAGTGCCGCCCGGTCAGGAACAGCCCCAAAGCCACCCCGATGGCGGAGAGCGGGACGGAGACCAGGATCGCCAGCGGGTAGAGGAACGACTCGAACTGGGAGGCCAGCAGCATATAGATCAGCGCAACCGCCATCCCAATGGCAAGGCCCAGCCCCGCAAACTCATCCTTCTGCTGCCGCTGGTTCAGACCGAAGTCCCAGTAGTAGCCGGGCGGGAAGGGGTACTGATTGAGCGTCTTCTGCAAATCCGCCAGGACCTGGCTCTGGGATCGCCCCTGCGTAATGGCCGTGATCCCGATGTAGCGCTGGCTGTTCTGGCGGAGGATCTCATTCGGGCCTAATACGATGGAAGGCTTGACCACCTGCCGCAGCAGCACATAGCCGTTTCCTCCGGACGGCGTGCCCGATGTATCGGACGCCGCGCCATTCGCGCCGCTTGCTGGGGTGCTGCTCGTTGCGGATCCGGTGTTGGCCCCCGGCCCGCCGGCGCTGCCGGTCGAACCCGTCGTACCCGGACTGACAGGCAGATTGAGGATCTGGTTGATCGCCTTCCGGCTTACCTCCGGCAGTTGGACATAGATCGGGTACTGGAACCCCTCCTCCTGGTAGTAGCTGGAGAGGGTGCCGTTGGTAGCCGTATTGATCGTATTGGCTATATCGGAGAAGGAGACGCCCAGTTCGAGCGCCTTCTGGCGATCCACATCGAACTGAAGTTCCGGCGTCGCGTCCTGTGTATTCGTATCCGCGTTCTCCATGCCGGGAATATTCCGAACCTGGGCCAGGACATCGTTGGTAACATTGGAGAGCGTAGGCAGGTCGTTGCCATAGATGTCCACTTCGACATTCAGGTTGCCGCCCGAAAGGATCTGCGTGACGATGTCATAGAGCGCCACGACGCTGCGCGCCCCCGCCAGCGGCGCCAACTGTTTCTGAACCGTCTGCATGATCTCCTGCGTGCTGTGCTTGCGGTTGTCCTTCAGGCGCACGGTCATCGAACCCTCATAGGGCGCGAGCGTGGTCGTGCTGCCGCGCAAACTCAGGGTCGTGCCTGCGGCGGAAAAGATCGTCTGGACATCGGGGTTCTGGCGCACGATCTTCTCGGCGCGCAACATGATGTCGTTGGTATCGGAGAGGGCCGTTCCGACCGGCAGTTTAACGGTAACGGTGAAGTTCCCACTGTCGGTCTGCGGCAGCAGTTCCGTGCCGATCTGGGGCACCAGCAGGAAGGTCGCCGCCGTCACGGCGAGCGCGCCTCCGATGATCCAGGCGCGGTGGCCTAACGCCCACCCCAGCGCCCGATGGTAGACCCTGTCGAGGGCGGCATAGCGGTCGCCAAACCAGTCGAAGAGCCGGACTACCAGATTACGCCTCTTCGGCTCCGCGTCGCCCTCCGGTCGATAATGCTGTTCCCCCTCTCCCTCTGCCTGGTGCGTTCGCCTGGCCTCCCGATCGGCCTCCTCCTCCACCTGCTCCTCGCTGATAAAGCGCGAGGCGAGCATAGGCACGACGGTCAGGGCGTCCAGCAGCGAAATGGCGATGGAGAAGATGACGACGAGGGCGAACTGAACGAACATCTGCCCGGCCAGCCCCTGGATCAGAAACAGCGGCAGGAACACCACCATGACGGTGAGCGTCGAGGAGACGACCGCGCCGGAGATCTCGTTTGCGCCGGCCACGGCGGCCTGCGCGGGGCGCAGACGGTCGCGCTCGATATGCCGGAAGATGTTCTCCAGCACCACGACCGCATCGTCCACGATCAAGCCGGTCGCCAGCGAGAGGCCGCTCAGGGAGAGCGTGTTCAGCGTAAAGCCGCACAGATAGAGCAGGGTAAAGGTCGAGATGATCGAGATGGGAATCGAGAGCGCGACTACCAGGGTGCTGCGGAAGTTGCGCAGAAAGAGCAGCAGGATCAGCACCGCCAGCACGCCTCCGATGAGGGCGCTGTTGCGGACATCCGTAATCGAGTTGACAATGAACTGCGACTGATCGTATGCCAGGCTCCATTTGAGGTTCGGATAGAGCTTATTGATCTGGGCCAGCTTGTCCTGGACGTTCTTCGCCGTATCTACCGTGTTGGCCGCGCTCTGCTTGATGATGATCATGCCGACCGCCGGCTCGCCATCCAGCCGCGTGTACTCGCGCTGCTCCTGGCTGCTGTCGCGCACGCTCGC
>DATGIG010000798.1:0-3658 GCA_035295825.1 Chthonomonadaceae bacterium
GCTGCCAGACGGCGTAGTCGGCATACTGGATGGGCAGATCCGGCAGAGGCGAGGGCAGTCCCTGCTGGAAGGCGTTGTAGAGGGCGCTCAACTCGCGGGTGAGGATGCCGCTGGACCAGCCATCCGAGGCGATATGGTGCAGGGTCAGGAGCAGGATGTGCTCCTCTTCGGCCACCCGCAGGATCTGGGCGCGCATCATACGATCTTGCGCCAGATCGAAGGGGCGGGCGGCCTCTTCCCTGCGCAGACGCTGCACCTCCGCCTCGCGCTGATCCTGGGGAAGCGTACCCAGATCCTGTACAGGGAGATCGAATGTGGCGTCCTGCGAGACGATCTGAATGGGGTTTCCGCTCTTCGCCTGGTAGTACGTGCGCAGGACTTCATGCCGGCGGAGGATCTCCTGCAGCGTGCGCTGGAGGGCCTCGGTATCGAGCGGCCCACGCATCCGGAGCGCATGGGGCACATTGTAGAGGGGGCTGCCCGGCTGGAGCTGGTCGATGAACCAGAGCCGATGCTGGGAGAACGAGAGCGGCAGATCGCCCTCATGGGCGACGGGGAGCAGGGGAGGCAGTTGCAGTCCCGCTCCGGCCCGTTGGAGTTGCTGGATGTGGTCGGCGAGCGCCGCGACGGTGGGCATCTCGAAGAGAGTTCGGAGGGGAACCTCCACTTGAAACGTCTCCCGCACCCGCGCAATGACCTGCGTTGCCAGCAGGGAGTGGCCGCCCAACTCGAAGAAGCTGTCGTGCACCCCCACCTGATCCCGGTGCAGCACCTCGCACCAGATCGCCGCCACGCCCTCTTCGATGGGGGCGCGCGGCGCGACGAAGGTCCCCTCCTGCAACTCCGCTTCGGGCGCCGGCAGCGCCTTACGGTCCACCTTTCCGCTGGGGGATAGGGGAAACGCCTCCAGAAACACAAAGGCGGATGGCAGCATGTACTCCGGCAGTTTCCCTTTAAGATGCTCCCGCAGTGCTCCTGCGCTCAAGGTCCCCGGGCTGCCCATCAGATAGGCTGCCAGCCGCTTGGCGCCCGGAACATCCTCCCGCGCCAACACGATGGCATCGCGCACTCCGGGGCACTCGCGCAGCACGCTCTCGATCTCCCCCAACTCGATGCGGAAGCCGCGCACCTTCACCTGGTGATCCAGTCGTCCCAGGAACTCGATGTTCCCATCCGGCAGGTAGCGGCAGAGGTCGCCAGTCCGGTACAGGCGCGCGCCTCCTGCCTGGAACGGATCGGGGACGAACTTCTCGGCGGTCAGATCCGCGCCATTCAGATAGCCCCGCGCCAGGTTCGCCCCGCCCAGATACAACTCACCGCTCACGCCCACCGGAACCGGCTGCCGGTTTCGGTCCAGGAGATATGCCGATACATTCGAGATCGGGCGTCCGATGGGGACCGACGCGCGCTCCCACCCCGCACGGCAGCGGAAGCCCGTCGCGTCAATGGCCGCCTCCGTCGGGCCATACAGATTGCTCAGCGTCACGCGCTCCCCGAAGCAGGCGAAGAAGCGCTCCTGCAGCTCCCCGCTCAGCGCCTCCGCCCCGCAAAATATCTGACGCAGGGTCGCACACTGCCCGAACCTCTCTTCCGTGAGCAGCATCTGCAGCAGCGAGGGGACCAGTTTGATGGTCGTGATGCCCCGCTCCTGCACCAGCCCCACCAGATACGGCGGGTCCATATGCCCGCCGGGGCGAGCGATCACCAACTCCGAGCCGACCATCAGCGCCGCCCAGCACTCCCACACCGAAGCGTCGAAGCTGATCGGCGTCTTCTGCATCACCCGGTCTGTGGCTGTCAGCGGATGGCTCTGCTGCATCCACTGCATATGGTTCTGGATGGCGCGATGGGGCACGACCACCCCTTTCGGCTTGCCGGTCGAGCCGGAGGTGTAGATCACATAGGCGGCCTCCTCCGCATCCACGGCTACATCCGGGCGGTGGGTCGGCTGTTGGGCGATCCGGCTCGCATCGCGGTCGAGGCAGAGGACGGCTGCGTCCTGCTGCGGCAGGCGGGCCAGCACCGCTTCCTGGGACAGCAGCACAGGCACCCGGGCATCCTGAAGCATGTAGGCGAGGCGCTCGGCGGGATAGTCGGGATCGAGGGGCACATAGGCGGCTCCGGCCTTGAGGACCCCCAGGAGGGCGACGAGAAGCTCCAAAGAGCGCTCCATTGCGACGCCGACGAAGGTTCCTCTTCCGACACCGAGCGTTCGGAGGTGGTGCGCCACTTGATTGGCGCGTTGGTCGAGTTCGTGATAGGTGAGCGATGCGCTCTCGAACCGGAGGGCGGGCGCGTCCGGCATACGTTCTGCCTGCGCCTCGACGCGTTGATGGAGGCGCTGATCGGGGTAGGGCGCGCGAGTATCATTCCACTCCACCAGGATCTGTCGCCGTTCCGCCCCGGTCAGCAGGGGCAGGCGCGAGAGCTTCTGCTCCGGATCCTCGACGATACCCTCTAAAAGCACCTCGAAATGGCTTAGCAGGCGCTGGATGGTCTGCCTATCGAACAGGTCCGTGTTGTACTCCAGCCCCATCCGCAGCTTGCCGCCGCTGTCCGACATCGCCAGCAGCAGATCGAACTTGGCGGTGACGCCCTCGTTGCGCAGGGATTCCACCTTCAGCCCTTCCAGATCCAGTACCTCGCGCGGCGCGTTCTGGAAGATCAGCATCACCTGGAAAATGGGGGCGTGGCTGAGGCTGCGCTCCGGCTGCAGCTCCTCCACCAGCTTCTCGAAGGGCAGATCCTGATGCGCATACGCACCCAGACACACCTCCCGAACACGACCCAACAACTCCACAAAGCGCGGATCACCCGACAGATCACCCCGCAACGCCAGCGTGTTCAGGAACAGACCGATCAATCCCTCCGTCTGTCCCTGCGTCCTACCCGCGATGGTGCTCCCCACCACGATGTCTTCCTGACCGCTGTAGCGAGAAAGCAGCGTCTGGAAGCCAGCCAGCAACGTCATGAACAGCGTCGCGCCTTCCCGCCTCCCCAAAGCCTTCAGACCCTCCGTCAACGCCGACGACAACTCCAGACGCTGCAGAGCCCCCCGATACGTCTGAACAGCCGGACGAGGGCGATCCGTCGGAAGCTCCAGCAGAGCAGGCGCACCGCCAAGATGCTCCTTCCAGTACCCAAGCTGACGATCCAGCACCTCCCCTTGCAGCCACTGCCGCTGCCAGGCCGCATAGTCCGCATACTGGAGGGGCAACTCGGGCAGAGGAGAGGGCTTGCCCGCATGATACGCGTTGTACAGCGCTGCCAACTCGCGCCGCAGGATGCCCATCGACCAGCCATCCGAGACGATGTGGTGCAGCGTCAACAGAAGGAGATGCTCCTCCTCCCCCAATCGAAGCAGCGAGGCACGCAACAGCGGTCCCCGCTCCAGGTCGAACGGACGCTGAGCCTCCTCCAGCATCAGACGACGCGCTTCTACCTCCCGATCCTCGACCGGCACAGAGACCAGATCCACAACCGGCAAGTCGAATGTGGAGCGATCGCCGATCACCTGAACAGGCGATCCTTCGCCAAAGGCGAACGTCGTCCGCAGCACCTCGTGGCGCTTTACAATCTCCGTGAGACCACTCTGCAGGGCTTGTTCATCCAGCGGTCCGGTCAATCGCAGCATGCTCGGAATGTTATAGAGCGGACT
>DATGIG010000799.1:0-6861 GCA_035295825.1 Chthonomonadaceae bacterium
CTGCTCGGCGGGTTGGGAGCGGGCGAGCCTGCCGATTGGGCGCGCCATCTCCAACGTCCGTACCTACCTTCTGGATGCTCGGATGCAGCCGGTTCCGGTGGGCGTGAGCGGGGAGTTGTATCTGGGAGGCGCGAACCTGGCGCATGGGTATCTGAACGGGGCGGATCTGACGGCCGCGAAGTTTGTGGCAGACCCCTTCCGCCCGGAGGAGGGTGCTCGTCTGTACCGGACGGGGGATCGTTGTCGTTATCTGGCAGACGGGAATATCGAGTTCCAGGGTCGGTTGGATCACCAGGTGAAGATCCGTGGCTTCCGGATCGAGTTGGGCGAGATCGAATGTGCGTTGCGAGAGCATACAGGGGTTCGGGATGCCGTGGTGCTGGCGCGCGAAGACGCTGCCGGCAGCCTGCGGTTGGTGGCCTATGTGGTCCCTGCCGAGGGGCGACGTGTGGAGAGTGCGGAGTTGCGCCACTTCCTTAAGGAGCGTTTGCCGGAATACATGCTACTGTCGGCGTTTGTCACTCTCCAGGCGTTGCCGCTCTCGCCGAGCGGTAAGGTGGATCGTAAAGCTCTTCCCGCACCGGATACGGAATCGCCAGAGACGGCTCAGGGGATCCTGGGGCCAAGGACGCCCACCGAAGAGGCGCTGGTAGGTATCTGGGAAGCGCTGCTCCACATTCGGCCTATCGGTATCCGGGACAACTTCTTCGATCTGGGTGGACACTCCCTGCTGGCGGTACGCCTGCTGGCGGACATCAAGAAGGTATTGGGGAAAACGCTGCCTCTGGTCAGCCTGTTTCAGAATGCCACGATAGAGCGTCTGGCGGAGTTGGTGGACGAGGAGAAGCAGACCGAGTGGCCCACGCTGGTTCCCATTCAGCCCTCCGGAACCCGTCCGCCCATCTATTGCATTGGCATTCCGAACACCAACGTATTGGGGTATGTCTTTCTGGGGCGCCGGATCGGAGAAGACCAGCCCCTCTTCGGCTTGCAGGCGCAGTATCGTACCGAAGAGATGGGACCCTATAGCCAGGTAGAGTACGACGCGCTCGCCGCCGAGTATATCGCCGCCATCCGCGACGTTCAGCCGGAGGGTCCGTACCACATTATCGGAATGTGTCAGGGCGCGCACATCGCCTTTGAGATGACCCGGCAATTGGAGGCACAGGGACAGAGAGTAGATCTGCTCGGAATACTGGACGCCTGGCCTCTGGAAGAGACGGTCTCTTATCCCAAGTGGAAGCTCTGGAGATACTGGACGGCGGTGGCGAACAACACCAATCGCCTGATCGCCCGGTATCGCCGCCGACGTACCCAGGCGGCTGCGAAGACGCCTGCCCCCGCGAAAGCCAGTGTGTCGCCGGCCCAGGCGCAGATCACCCGGGATCAAGTAACCAGGCTCTGGATGCAGCGCTACTGGCCCGGTCCCGACTGGAAGCCGACGGTCTGCCAATGTCCGATCACGGTATTTCGAATGCGCAGACAGCGCTTCTACCGGATCAATGATTACACCCTGGGCTGGAAAGACCGGACGACCGGCGGTGTGGAGGTGATCCCGATACCCGGACACCATGTCGTTATCCTGCGCGAACCCTATGTCGCCACCCTCGCCCTGCACTTGAGGGATCGGATGGATAAAGCCGGCCCGTCCGACCCCTCCGGCTCTTCGAACGCCTAGCCCATCGTCCTCCCGCTCCCTATGAGGGCGCACATTTGCAGGAAGCAATCAACCCATATTGGGTGTATAATAAGCAAATTCGCTCGCAATGAAAGGCATAAGGAAGGGAAATTGCAAGATGGTGGCTCCTCCGACAAACCCACAGATACTCCAAGGGTATTCTCCGCTCGCGGTTCACTGGACGCGTGAGGAGTGCGCCGGCCTGGAGAAGGCCGGATTTTTGAACTATCCCTATGAACTCGTCGAGGGAGTGATCAATAAAATGGGGCAGAATATACGTCATGCGGGTGTCATTCGACGCATACTGACCTGGTTGTTTCGCATTTTCGGCGAGGCGTATGTTCTGACGCAGACCACGATAGATGTTCGTCCGGAAGACAATCCCACCAGTGAACCCCAACCGGATGCCATTGTTCTGACACGGGCGGACGAAGATTTCGAGGCCAACCCCAAGCCTGATGAACTTCGTCTTTGTATCGAAGTCGCCGATACAACTCTGGCGTACGACCTGTCCGTCAAAGCCGGCCTCTATGCGCGGGCAGGACTAATCGAATACTGGGTAGTCAACATTCCCGAGCGCAAACTGCATATCCATCGCGAACCGGTGAATGGTACCTATGAGAATGTGACCGTCCATGCCGAAACCGATACCGTAGCCACCCTGGCAGCGCCAGAAGCAATGCTTCAGGTTTTAAAGCTGTTCCCCAGAGCCTCCTCTCCAAAACGCTGACAAATTCCGCAGGCAGTTTGAGGGAGTAAGACATGATACCTTCTGACCAACTCACCCAGGAACAACTGGATTACCTATTCACTCAACTTGGCTATCATCTGACGGAAGTGGAGAACGGCCCGCGCGTCTGGAAAAACCCGAAGTTTGATGCGGTCATGCTCCTACCCATGATTGCGCCGGAAAAACCTGCGCGTCGTCACCACCTGATGACATTGCGCCGCATCGCGATTGAGAAGGGCATTGTTGAACCGGAAGCGTTCGACGCACTACTGGAGAAAGCACGCCAACAACAGCCAGCACCTAACGCCAGCTCGACAGCCGCTTGAACTGCTGCATCCTATCTAGCAGGAGCCATTGGACCGTTTCCCTATCAGGCTTTATCCAGCGCCGACACAGCGCTCTGGACCGCTTCGCCGAGGGTCGGATGGAGGTAGATCCCGTCACGGATGGCAGTATAGGACAGACCAGCACGGATCAGGTCGCTGTAGAGGTGGATCAACTCCGCGCCGTCGGCGCAGAGTGTCGCCGCACCCAGGAGCTTTCCTGTCTCCGATTCGGCAATCACTTTGATAAAGCCCTCTGTCTCACCAAGTTCGGCGGCTTTGCCGCTACGGCTGAGTGGGAAGCGCGCGACACGGATCTCCTTTCCGGTTTGCCGCGCTTCCGCCTCCGTCATGCCCACGCGCCCTAATTCCGGATCGGTAAAGACGGCGTAAGGAACCACGCGGTGTGTGGTACGGCTCCCATCGCCGGTCATCTGCGACATCAGTATTCGATAGTCGTCCCAGGAGGTGTGGGTGAAGAAGGGCGCGCCTCGAATATCGCCCGCCGCCCAGAGACCCGCCACTGGGGTAGCCAGCCGCTCATTCACCGGGACAAAGCCGTGCTCCGGTGTGATCCCCACGGTCTCCAGGCCCAGATCGTCGGTATTCGGGACCCTACCGGTCGCCACAAAGAGGTGGGAGGTGCGCAGTTCAGAGGGCGCTCCGTTCTCGGTGAGATGCAGGGTGATTCCCTCGCCGCTCTCGATGCGCTCCAATTTGGTACTCAGGCGGAAGGCAATTCCTTCTTGAGCCAGCAGGCCCTGCAGGGAGGCGGAGATATCTTCGTCCTCGTGGGCGATGATCCGGGGGCTGTTCTCCAGAATGGTGACCTGGCTGCCCATCCGCCGGTAGAACTGCCCCATCTCCAGGCCGATATAGCCGCCACCCAGGATCGCCAGGTGCTGGGGGAGTTCGGGCCGGTCGAGCCAGTTGCCCGCGTGCAGCACATCCGCCTGTGCAATGCCTTCGATATTGGGCAGAAAGCTGCGCGTGCCGGTGTTCAGCACGACCTGCCGCGCCGTCAGGACCTGCTCCCCGATCCGGACCCGAAAGACATCCCCCTCCTTACCCTCCAGCCGGGCATGGCCGCGGATCAGTTTCGGGTTGTCCGAAGGCTCCAGCCCCCGGTCCAACCCCTCTCGCGAGGCCGCCGCGACCCCACGGGCGCGGGCCAGGACCGCCGCAAAGTCCGGCTCTACTGTCGGGATATGGAGGCCATACTCCGCTGCGCGGCGGGCCTGATGCGCCACCTTCGCCGAGGCGATAGCCGCCTTGGTAGGCGTACACCCGAAATTGATGCAGGAGCCGCCCAGACGCTCTCGCTCCGCCAGCGCTACCCGACGGCCTATCCCTGCCAGCGCCCAGGCCAGGGGGATCCCCGCCTGCCCGCCGCCGATTACCAGGACATCGTACATCGCTTCCGCCATCTCGATTTCTCCTTTCTCGCTCGATTACTCCCTGGAGACAAATTTCCCTATAAAAAAGGAGGAATTTTGTTCGGTCGGGAACTAAAAGGGGGGTGTGCGCATTATAAGGTTAATCCTGTTTGCGGAGGGCCATCCATGACGCAACCCTTTCACTCCCGGCTAGAGTACTCTCAGGTATTATCTACACAACAATCACTTCCCTTCTGCGCGGTGGTCGCGGAGGGATTATCTGCTCCCCGTAAGCGGCTCCCGTGTCGCTTTTTTTATGACCGGGCCGGTTCCGAGCTATTCGAGCGCATCACACGCTTGCCGGAATACTACCTGACCCGCACGGAACAGGCCATTCTGGAGCGTTTTGCGCCGGAGATGATCGCGGCGGCGGGCGAGAACATCGCCCTGGTGGAGTTCGGCAGCGGCAGCTCCGGGAAGACCCGCCTGCTCCTGGAGGCGGCGCTGGCACAGCAGGAGCGCGTCCACTACCTGCCGATAGACATCTCCGGTGATTTTTTGTATGCGTCGTCCCTGGAACTCCTCGCCGAGTACGACCGGCTCACGATTACCGCCCTCGCCGCGGAGTACCTGGATGGGATCGCCGCCCTTCCCCGGCTGGACGTGCCGCGCCTGATCCTGTTTCTGGGCAGCTCCATCGGCAATTTCACCACCGACGAGGCCGTTGCCTTCCTGACGCATGTGCGTAGTCAAATGGCGCCGCAGGATCGCCTGCTCATCGGCGTGGATCTTCTCAAAGAGCGTTCGATCATCGAAGCCGCCTATAACGACGCCGAGGGGGTGACGGCGGCGTTCAATAAGAATCTGCTGGTGCGGATCAATCACGAGTTGGGAGGGCGTTTCGATCTGGACGCCTTCGACCACTACGCGCCCTTTGTGGAGGCGGAATCCCGGATCGAGATGCACCTGGTCAGCCGCAAGCCTCAGGTGGCGCCTATCGCCGCATTGGAGCACTCCTTCTCCTTTCAGGAGGGAGAGACGATCCACACGGAGAACAGTCATAAGTATTCGCTCTCCGGTTTCGTGGCTCTCTGTCGCCGCGCGGGATTGACCCTGCAAGCGCGCTGGCACGATGACCGGGAGTGGTTCGGCCTGCTGCTGTTCCAGCCGACGACTGCCTAATTCTTCGGGGGAAGCGCATGGACCAGACGCAACGCAAGGCGGAGATACGGCAGGAGGGAGCGCGGGTCCGTCGCAAGACCCTCGCGCTGCTGGATCTCGTTCCGGAGGCGTTCCTCAAGGTACGCCTCCACGACTTCTATAGTCCGATTGGATGGCACTTCGGCCATATCGGCATGACGGAGGAGTTCTGGGCCTGCACACAGGCGCTCGGCAGGTCTGCCATGAACGACGCGCTGAGCTTTCTGTTTGCCAATACCCCGGAAAACCCCAAGAACAACCGCGTCTATCTGCCCTCGCGGGAGGAGATCCGGGGGTATCTGGAGGAGACGCGCTGCCGCGCCCTGGACGCGCTGGAGGCCGCCGATCTGGATACCGACGCGCCACTGCTGGCGGACGGCTATGCCTGGGAATTCGCCCTGCAGCACGAGTGCCAGCACCAGGAGACGATTGCCGAACTGCTGCAGTTGATCCACCAGCATCAGGGAGAGTTCGAGCGAATATCCGATGGCAGGCTTTCTCTTGAGAACACGCCATGGTCGGAGGAGACGATTGCCATCTCCGGCGGGACCTTCCGGATGGGTTCCAACGACCGGCATGGCTACGACAACGAGAAGCGGGAGCATCTTGTCGAGGTTGCGCCTTTTGAACTGGACAGGTATCCGGTAACGGTCCGGCAGTGGATGCAGTTCATGCGGGATGGCGGCTATGAACGTTCGGAACTATGGACCCCGGAGGGCTGGGCCTGGCGACAGGCCTGGGATGTCCTGCGCCCGGAGTACTGGTTTCCTCCCCTTCCCGACGGGACCTACCGCTATGCCGGGCCGCTGGGCGTCCGCTCACTCACATGGGCGGAACCGGTCTCCAGCCTGAGCTGGTTCGAGGCGGACGCCTACGCGCGCTGGGCGGGCAAGCGCCTGCCGACGGAGGCCGAATGGGAATACGCCGCCGCTTTCGATCCCGCGACGGGCCGGTCGCGACAGTTTCCCTGGGGCCAGGAACCTCCGACTGCGGCGCATGCCCACTGCGAGCAGCAGGCGATTTTCCATTTTGATGCGCGGGCGTCGCGCCAATGGAGAGGGTTTTCGGTCGGCAGTACGCCGGAGGGAGCCAGCGCGTTGAACGTTGAAGCCATGGCGGGGGGCGTCTGGGAGTGGACCTCCACGCCGTTTCTGCCCTATCCCGGTTTTGAGGCGTTTCCTTACGACGGCTACTCGAAAGAGCACATGGACGGCAGGCACTATGTCTGTCGCGGAGGCTCCTGGGCCACGGATCGGCGTATCCTGCGGTGCAGTTTCCGCAACTGGTATGTGCCGACCTATCGGCAGGGCTTCCTGGGAGTGCGTTGCGCGCGATGATCACCTTACGGGGAGTGAGCAAACGTTACGGCGAACAGACCGCCCTGCACCCGACGGACCTGCTGTTCGAGGAGGGCGGGACCACCGTGCTGATCGGTCCCAGCGGCTGCGGTAAGTCCACGCTGCTGCGGCTCATTGTCGGCCTGCTGGAGCCGACCACCGGCACGCTAACGGTGGGCGGCCATCCGGTCACGCCCGCCGATGTGCAGGAACTGCG
>DATGIG010000800.1:0-10753 GCA_035295825.1 Chthonomonadaceae bacterium
GAAGGACGCTACCGGTTGTTGGAGATCGTTCGCCAATATGCCGGAGAACAATTCCTGGAAGGTGAAGGAATCGATGAGATCGAGACAAAACACCGTGACTGGTTCTTGGCATTGGTTCAAAGGGCCAGGCCGGAGTTAACGGGACCCGGGCAGAAGGCCTGGATAAAGCGCCTGATGACCGAGTACGACAATCTCCGGATGGCGATGGCGCGGTGTGGCGAGGACGAAGCGGGCGTTAAGGCAGGCTGGCGGCTTACGGCCTCGCTCTGGCAGTTTTGGTGGATTCGGGGCGACTATTTTGAAGGGCGTCGGCAACTGGAGATCGCACTCGCCAGAGGCAGTACACAGGCGCCCATCGCGTCGTGCGCCCGAGCGATGGAAGGTTTGGGGCTTATACTGGAGCGCCAGGGGGAGTTTTCGTCCGCCAGGAAGCGCTACGAGCAAGCACTTCAGGTATCCGAACAGCTCGGTGACCGGCCAGGTGTCGGATCTTGCCTCGCCAATCTGGGCAATGCGTCGGCGTCGCTCGGCGATTATGATTCCGCATGCGCTTTTTATGCGCGGAGTATTGCGATCCGCAGGGAGCTTGGGGATAGACATCCGCTTGCCGTGATATTCAATAACCTGGGTTGGATTGCCCTGAGGAGATCGGATTTCGGAGAGGCCAGATCGCGAGTCGAGGAGAGCCTGGCTATCTTCCGGGAGCTGGGAGACAAAGCCAGGGTCGTCTGGGCGCTCAATCATCTGGGAATCGTCGCCGCCCTGTGTGCGGATTTTGGGGTGGCGCAGACCTATCTGGAAGAGAGCCTGTCTCTCTGTGAAGAGCTTGGAAATAAGCCCGATCTTGCCTGGGCACACTATGCGTTCTCCATGGTAGATTTCGCCCAGATGCGATACGATGCCGCGCAGGCGCGGGTAGAAACGAGTCTGTCGCTCTTTCAGGAATTAGGCAACAAGCTGGGCATCGCGGGAATGTCACGTCAGTTGGGTGAGTTCGCAGTGAATCGGGGAGAGCCGGAGGTGGCGCGCACATGGCTTACAGAGGGATTACGTCTCTCTCAAGAAATTGGAAATAAGGCTGAGATCGCCCATTCCTCCCGAGTTCTGGGAGCGCTGGCACGCCTGGAGGGGGATTACGGATCGGCGCGCGCGTTATTGGGGGAGAGCCTGCGTGAATTGTATAAAGCGGGCGATAAACAGGGCGTCGTGCTATGTCTGGAAGAGTGGGCCGCTTTGAGGCTGGAGCAATCTGAAACCGAGGCCGCAGTGCGTTTGCTGGGAGCCACGCATGGTCTGCGGGCAAACATTGGCATGCCCGAACCTCCCCATACACAGGCCCAACTCGCTCCGCGCATCGAACAAGCGCGTACCGCGTTGGGAGGTACCGCTTTCGCCGTTGCCTGGGAGGAGGGACATGCCATGCTCTGGGAACAGGCAGTCGCTTTTGCTGTGGAAGTACCATTGGAAAATGGAATTCACGGCACAGGTTGATCCAGTCATGTTCCATACGAAAAATGGGACTGCCCGCTCGCAGTGTCACCATCACCGATACCGACCTCTCCACCGTCTCCGCCGATCCCGACAAGGTGCTGGTCGTCGAAGCGGATCCTCCTTATATCGCCCATCTGGAGCTGCAATCCAACTACAAAGCCGATGACGCCGAACGGTTTATGGGTTACAATATGATGGTGGGGAAGCATCATGGTTTGCTGGTGCGGAAGGTGGTCTTTCTGCTGCGCCCGGAAGCCGATGGACCAGGAATGCGCGCTCCCTTCGTACGGCAGTTTCCCGGCGCATTCGCGTCTCAACTACTAAAACGGGATGTTTATTCACTGGGGGCAGTATGCCCTGCCTGCCGACAGCACGAAGGGGCTGGGCGAGTGGTATATGAACAACTGGCAGATGCAGATGACAAAATATGTAACACGTTAGACAATAATTATGGGATGGGCTAATAAACAAAACACGCTAGAAATTGAGCCTGACTGCTAGCATCATAGAACAGGCTCGGAAACGTTCGGATACCATTGGTGAATTCCCTAAATACCGTCCCACATGATTGATCTCATCTACGTAGCGATCTCATCTCAAAACTGTTAAACCTGCCGGGAAGACATCGCCAACATCATCGAAGGCTATCGGTGGTCTATTCCCGGCAATCGAAAACTTGGAACACAAAGGCGCGCAATTCCTTATTTCCGACTTTCGCATAATAAGCTTTTTCAACCAACT
Source organism: Chthonomonadaceae bacterium (assembly GCA_035295825.1). Lineage (GTDB taxonomy): Bacteria > Armatimonadota > Chthonomonadetes > Chthonomonadales > Chthonomonadaceae > DATGIG01. The sequence continues at coordinate 2,233 of DATGIG010000800.1, forward strand.
CATCCAGCCTACCCTCGGCCTCTGCCCATGTAATCAAGTTGAAAACGATTTCGGCAAGATTGTCTCCACCTGCAATATGTACTAGATGAGTATTAAATTCCGTTCGAACAAACTGCTTTAAAGAGGCGTGTTCAGGGAACGCGCTTAGAAGCGCCCGTTGTAGTTTCTTGATCTGTTCACCGCTGACGGGCGAGGGAAAGTGGAAGTTCCCCGTTAAGAACTGGTTGACCTTTCTCTCCTCTACTTCTGGCAGCCGCCCACACCATGTAACGCCACGTCTCCTCAAATCGTGCTTAGAGCTTGAAGGGGCATCGAACTCTGAGGTAGAGAACTCAACGGCGTTGATAACGAATTGGCAAGATAGGCGAAAATCAAACGTTTTATCTGATCTGCTGGTCTGACAAGGTAAATAAATGACAAAACGATTTCTGAGATCATCACGAATCACTGTGCGGTGACACTCGTAGTCATTAGTCTTGCTAATCAGGATGATTTTAAGCCTGCCAATCTTGAAAGAACGACCGCGTTCGAGATCGCTACCCCAAGGTTCCGTTGTCTTATTCAGTTCGATGATTGAAAGGGAGGTGGGAATGGCGTATTCGGGGAGTGACAAGACATAATATGGAGCGTAGGTCGTCGGAATTCCAAACCAGCGGACACTAAAATGGATGTTCTCTCCCGTGCGTTGGAAATTGCGTTTGCCTACGCGGCGACTTTTACAAGCTGCAAAAGCATCTGTAAAGCGTTGTGCGTCATCTTCACGTAAAAAGTGAAATGGGCCTGTTCTGTTGTCTTCGTACTCATCCGCAAACGCAACTTCTATCTCATGACGACCAAACTCTGGCTTAATATTTAGTGTCTTTATTGTTCCATCGGTTTCCAATTGTTCGACTACTGCGGATCCCATAAATCCGCCGCCCAAGACTGTATCGTCTCCCACAATATCGATAGTCGCCCCCTCCGGAATGTCCTTGAAGGTATCATTGCTATTGAGATAGCGTGCCTCATAAGATAGCATGTAGTTGATAGGATAGTTTTGATCATCAACCCTCCTGAGCGCATACTTGGGTTCAGCCAATAACGCATTGATTACTTCAAGAACTCTCACATCGCGATTTATATCTACCTGAAAACTACGTTTTTGTAACTGATCAACGAAGCGGAAAATCGCCATCGTTCTACCTTCCTTCCATCGGAGTTTCTCCGGTCTGACGGCATGATTGCCGAGAAATGACCTTACTCCGTCTGTTGCTGGGCTTGACAATAAACATTGGTATTGCGAATTCCCTAAATAGTACCCAGGCGGTATTGGGCTGCCTCATCTATTAACATGTATATTCGAGGGCTTCCTTTCGAATCCTCCCTACCGCTACAGAACTAGTGGGGCAGTTGTCCCGTAGCCTCACAAACCCTGCTTCGTGAATGAGATACGAAATGCTTGAATAGCGGGTTTCTCCTCTCAAAACGAGTTTGTGCTCTCGCGAAGCAAGTGACCCACGAGCTGTAGTCCTTATGCAGGAGAATACCACCACGGAGGGGAATGTAAACACATAGGCTTGATCCGCTATATGACAAGAAGGTTTCTCTTGAAAGGACGAATGCTATGGGGCATCCTCGAAAAGGACGACTGCTGGAAAGTCTCCTAATTGTGTTACCTTTGCTCTGCATACCGGCTCTGGTAAAAGCGCAGACGCCGCAATTCCAGGTCAATCCAGAGACGGGAGAGACGCAGAAGCAGTTCGCGGCACGCACGCAGTGGTGGCGGGAAGCCAAGTTCGGGATGTTTATCCACTGGGGATTGTATGCCGTGCCTGCCGACAGCACCAAGGGGCTGGGCGAGTGGTACATGAACAACTGGCAGATGCAGGTGAAGGACTACGAGAAGTTTGCGCCGCAGTTCGACCCGGTCAAGTTCGATGCGAAGAAGTGGGTGCAGGTCGCGAAAGATGCGGGGATGAAGTACATTGTCATTACCAGCAAGCACCACGACGGCTTCTGCATGTTCGACAGCAAGCTCACCGACTACACCATCACGAAGGCGACGCCGTTCCACCGCGACCCCATGAAAGAGCTGGCGGCGGAGTGCAAAAAGCAGGGCATCGTCCTCTGCTTCTACCACTCCGTCATGGACTGGCACGAGCCGGACTATCTGCCCCGACGCCCCTGGGAGACACAGACCCGCCCGGCGGATGGGGCGGACCTGGACCGCTATATGCAGCACATGGAGGGGCAGTTGCGCGAACTGCTCACCAACTACGGTCGCATCGGGGTCATCTGGTTCGATGGCGGCTGGGAGCACAACGCGGCGCAGGAGCACTCCCTGGAAGTCGTGAAGCTGATCCGGTCGCTGCAGCCCGGCATCCTCATCAACGACCGCATCAACCTGCCCGAAGACTTCTCCACCCCGGAGCAGACCATTCCGGCGAATGCCCTGCCCAACGGTCGCCTCTGGGAGACCTGCATGACCCTCAACGACACCTGGGGCTATGCGAAGAACGATCACAACTGGAAGCCCGCCGACGACCTGATCCACAAACTCTGCGACATCGCCAGCAAGGGCGGCAACTTCCTCCTCAATGTCGGTCCCACCGATCAAGGCGAATTCACCCCGGAGACCATCGAGCGCCTGGAGACCGTCGGGAAGTGGATGAAGCGGAACAGCGTCAGCATCTACGATACGGAGAAGAGCCCCTTCAAACGCCTCCCCTTCGACGGGCGCTGCACCCGCAAGGGCAACACGCTCTACCTGCAGGTCTTCCACTGGCCGGATACCGGGCTCACCCTCACCGGATTGAAGACGCCTCTCAAGAGCGCCACAGCTCTGCTCGGCAACGAACGGCTGAAAGTGGAGACGGCGGCGGATGGCAACGTCACCGTGAGCAAGCCCGGCCAGATAGATCCCGTGGCGACCGTGATCGAGTTGCGCCTCGCCGCTCCGCCCGTCGTCGAAAATATCGCGCTTGCCATCCGTCCCGCTGCGGACGGACGCTTCACCCTCATGGCGGCGGACGCGACCATCGAGGGCAACACCGCGCAAGTGGAGACCAAGGGCGGTGGCAGCCCCAACATCGGCTACTGGACCAACGCGAAAGATGTGGTCGCCTGGACTTTAACGGTCCCGAAAGAGGGCAACTACAAGGTGGAGATCGAGTACGCCTGCGAGGAGGGTGCGGCAGGCAGCGTGTACCGCCTGCTCGTAGGAGACGCAAAGGAGGGGACGGAGGGAACGGTTCATGGCACCGGAGACTGGACGAACTTCCAGACCGAAACGCTGGCGGGAACCCTGAAACTGCCCGCAGGCGCTCAGACCGTGCGTGTGGCGCCGCAGACCATGCCGCACGGCGCGGTGATGAACCTGCGACGGATCGTCCTCACGCCCGTCCCATAGTGTTGCCATATCATGAACCGAGACAGCGAACCCGTTCCACTGAAAATTAGCCTGTTGGGGCCGTTCGAGGTACAGAGCGCCGGACAGACCCTTGCGCCCCTCCACTCCCGCAAGGAGCAGTGGTTGTTGGCGCTGCTGGCGCTGCATCACGGCGAAGTCATCTCCCGTACCCAACTCGCCTGGACGCTGTGGCCCGACAGCGCCGAAGAGCAGGCCCTGGCCTATCTGCGTCGCTCTCTCTATCTGCTTAAGAGAGCGCTGGGCGCGGAGGCGGATCGCCTGCAGTCGGCGGCGCGTGGGTTGCGCCTGGATATTTCCGGAGCGCGGGTGGATGTACTGGCTTTCGATGCCGCCATAAGGCGTAAGGATACGGCCTCCCTGGAGGAGGCCATCGGCCTGTATCGGGGCGTGTTGTTGGAGGGGTGCGATGCGGAGTGGATCCTGGAGGAGCGCAAGGAGCGGGAGCAGGCCTTCTTGCAGGCGCTGGAGACACTTGGAGCGCGCGCTCTGGCGGGGGGTGATCCTGAGAAGGCGCCGCTCGGGAGAACCGCGCCGGAACCCGCACCTTCCGGGGGAGTCGTCGCGCCTGGAGCGCACAGGCGCTCCCGCATTCCCCATCCGCCCACGCCGCTGGTCGGTCGCGCCGAAACCGTGTACGAAGCGCAGAACTGCCTTACCGCCGCGCGCCTGGTGACATTGACCGGAACAGGCGGAGTGGGAAAGACCCGCATCGCCATCCAGGTGGCGGAAGAGAGATCGGAGGAGGAAGAGGTCTGGTTTATCGGACTGGCAACCCGCACCTCTCCCGAAGAGGTTGCGGCGGGGGTAGCGAAAGCGTTGGGCGCTTCGGAAGCGCCCGACACTCCGATGGAGGAGACGCTGGTGCAGGCGCTCGCGGCTCGTAGTGGCCTGCTGGTGCTGGACAATTGCGAGCACCTCCTCGATGCCTGCGCCGAACTCTGCTCTCGCCTGTTGAGCGCCTGTCCCCGGCTGCGTATCCTGACGACCAGCCGGCAATCGCTGGGGATATTCGGCGAGGTGGTTCTGATCATTCCCCCCTTGAACTTGCCGCCTCGGCTCACGGGAAGAGCCAGGCAGAACGCGGCGATGGAGAAGGGGCTGCTCTCCATCCTGATGGAGTATGAGGCTATCCGCCTGTTTGTGATACGGGCGCAGGCCGTGTTGCCCTCCTTCTCCCTAACGCCGCAGAATGCCGCAACGGTGCTCTGGATCTGCCGCCATCTGGAGGGGATCCCTCTGGCGCTGGAGCTGGCGGCGGCGCGCGTGAAGACCCTCTCCGTGGAGCAGATCCAGGCGCGCCTGGAGAACCGTTTTCGGCTGCTTACAGGCGGAAATCGGGCCGCACTGCCGCACCACCAGACGCTTCGGGCACTCATAGACTGGTCGTATGACCTGCTGACCGATCCGGAGAGGGAGCTGTTAAATCGCCTGTCGGTCTTTATGGGGGGCTGGACCCTGGAAGCCGTGGAAGCCGTCGCTACAGAGGAGGGAGCAGGGAGCGCGGAGGGATCGGCTCCGGAAGTGCTCGACCTGCTGGCGTCGCTGGTGGATAAATCGATCGTGCTGTTGGATCGATCGGAAGAGCAGGTGCGGTATCGCCTGCTGGAGACGATCCGGGAGTATGCGGCGGAGCAACTCGAGGCCACCGGGGAGAGTGAGGCTATCGCAGGGAGGCAGTGTCACTACTATAGGAACCTGATACGGAGGTTAGCAGGGGAGCTACACGGGGCAGGCCAGAAGCAGTGCTTGCTGCAGTTCGAGGTGGAGCATGATAACCTGGGGAGGGCGCTGCAATGGAGCCTGACCGCAGAGGATCCGGAGATCGCCATGGTACTCTGTTCGGAGTTGAACAACTTCTGGATCTATCGAGGGTACTACCGAGAGGGGCGCGCCTGGTGCGAGCGGGCCCTGCGCCGCGCATCCGGAGGCGCGAAAACGGACATCCGCGCGAATTTGCTGGGAGCGCTCGGTACGCAGGCGTGGATGCAGGCGGATCTGCAGGAGGCGTATCGCTGTCATGAGGAGGCGCTCTCCATCCGGCGGGAACTGGGCAGTAAAGGAGGGATCGCCACCTCGCTGGAGAGGCTGGCCACGGTCTCAGCGCAGAGGGGGGATCTCCCGAAAGCCCGACTGCTCTTGGAAGAGGCCGTAACCATGGCGCGCGAGACAGAGAACCGGAAGGTGTTTCTCACGGCGCTGGTCAACCTGGGGTGCGCGGCGCGCGAGCAGGGCGACAACGCCAGGGCGCGGGAAGCGTGGGAGGAGGCCCTCCCCCTGGCACGGGATTACCGGGACTACACGGCGTACTCCATGACGCTGACCAACCTGGCCAATCTGGCGCATGCAGAAGGGAACTATGAGCAGGCCCGCCTGCTACACGAAGAGAGCCTTGCCGTGTCCGGAGAGACGGGAAATCGAAGCGCCGCCGCCATGGCACGGCATAATCTCGGCATCGTGGCGGTGGCGCAGGGAGACTATGAGCAGGCGCGTCCGCTGATGAAAGAGGCCATCACCGACTGGAAGGATTGGGGGAATCAGAGCCTGGTGCTGATTGGAATAGAGGTCTTTACCAGCCTCATCATTTTGGAAGCGGATAGCCGTTCCAATCCAGGGCTTGCCCCCTACCTTTTGGCGGCGAAACTGTTCGGCGGCGCGGAGAGGGCGCGCGAAGCGCTGGGGTGCCCGATGCCGCCCTCCTCCAGGCCAACATACGACGCGAACTGTCAGCAGCTGAAAGAGCTACTCGATGCCGCTGCCCTCGAAGCGGCCTGGAATGAGGGACGGACGCATACGCTGGAGCAGACCGTGGCCTCCTTACTGGAATCGGGTTAGCGTGCTACGGCGTTGAATCCCCATAACATCCCCATAAACAACAAAATCCCTCCCTGCTCGCCTGAATCGCGGCAGGGAGGGAGAGACGGGCTGGATTATTCCAGCGTGATCTGTACCATCATCGTTGCGTTGTCACGCTTGAGGACGGCTGTCACCGTCGAGTTCGGTTTAAGGCGCTTCGCTACCTCGCTTGCCGCGCTCCGTCTGCTGCTCCGGTGCGCTGTTCTGTGCGGTCAGCTCATCCGGCGTAGAACCGATGGCGACATGGAGCGTCTTCTCCTCTCCATTGCGTTTGACGACGAGGATCGCAGTCTCCCCCGGAGCCGTCCGAGCCACCATCTCCCGCAACATCGCATCGTCGGTCACCGACTTCCCATTGTAACGAACGATCATATCCTCCACCTGCAAACCACCCGAAGCCGCAGGAGAACCCGTCTCCACACGCGCCACCAACGCACCACTCTGCACGCCGTACTTCTGCTTCTGAGCATAAGAAGGCGTCACCGGAGCCATCCCCAGATAACCGCGAACCACCTTCCCTGTGGTGATCAGGTCGTTCATGATGTAACGGGCAGTGTTGGCAGGAATGGCAAAACCGATCCCCACATTCCCCCCGCTCGGCGACTCGATGGCGACATTGATCCCCACCACACGCCCATACAGATCCACCAGAGGACCTCCCGAGTTGCCCGGATTGATGCTGGCATCGGTCTGCAGTAGGCTCGGATACAAGCGTCCATCCGGACCATTGCCTCCGATGACCTGCTCGCGATGCAGGGAGGAGACCACGCCTACGGTCATGGTGTCGCTGAGCCCGAAGGGCGATCCGAAGGCGATGGCCCACTGTCCGACCTTGACGCGGTCGCTGTCGGCGAGTTCGGCAGCGGGGAGGTTATTGGCATGGATCTTGACCAGGGCGAGGTCGCTCTTGAAGTCGCGTTTGACCTCACCGGGGAACTCGCGTCCATCCTGGAGGGTGACGGTGACCTTGTCGGCTCCATCCACGACATGATCGTTGGTGAGGATGTAGCCATCCGAACGTACGATCACACCCGAACCGCTCGCTTCCATATAGGGGTTCGACCGCCCAAAGGGCCGTCGTCCGCCGGGAGCGCCCGGAAATCCAGGGAAGTCTTGTCCATCGTCGGCGCTGCGGCGCACTCTGGGTGCGTTGATCGTCTGCTGGCTCTGAATAAAGACGACGGATGGTCGCAGTTTATCTGCGACCTGTTCAAAGGCGGCCTCCGTGCTCAGCGCCTGCGCGGGCGGCTGGACCGGCGGCTCCGACGGCGCGGAGCCGGCTTTCTGGTGTATCCCCAGCGCGGTCGCAACGCCCAGCGAAAAGATCGCCGGTATAGCAAGATAGCGAACGGCACGCTGTTTCCATGACATCGCTTGCATCGAATTACATCTCCTTACCAAAACATTGGGGCCAATAGAAGGCCCTGTGATGGATCTCCAGCAACCTTCGGCTCAGAGCCGACGGGCGATGTTCGCCCCGCGCGCCTTCGATCTCCGCTACAAATACTATACGGAAGATATCTTGCATAATGTTTCCATCCCAGGCGGGCGGCGCAATAAAAACACCAGGCGGAGTGTTGTAATCGTAACACTCCGCCTGGCGGTTTGCCTTCCCCTGGAACGGTACTCTCGCTTTAATGGTTAATTGACCAGTTGCTGACGCACAGCATATCGAAAGATCGCTGCGCGCTCCTCCTCCGAGAAAGGGCGGATCGCGGTGCAGACCTGCAGTTTATGCTGCTTACACCAGGTAACGAACTGCTCATCCGAGAAGTAGTACACCCATTCCGGGACCCGTACACGCTGCTCCTTTTGAGCGCCGGAATCGTATTGTGCCATTTTCTTTCCTATCTCTTTCCAGGGAGAGAAGCGGATCCGGAACGGAAGCGCTATGGCAATCCGCGATACGGCTCCGGTCTGCTTCGTTTCCTCCCTAAACGCTATTTAATTGTGGTCTTCCCTTACTGCCGATCCTGATATTATGCGCCGGGGACGCGATTCTTCGACAAGAGCGAGAGCTACTCCTGGCCGCTGCTTCCGCCGAAGCGATTACCTCTGCCGGGGAACCGGGGGGCTTGATTCTGGGCTACGCTCTCAGCCGGAGCTTCCGCCAGACGGACCCTGAGCGATCTCTCCTCTCCGCTGCGTTTGACGACGAGGATCGCAGTCTCCCCCGGAGCCGTCCGAGCCACCATCTCCCGCAACATCGCATCGTCGGTCACCGACTTCCCATTGTAACGAACGATCATATCCTCCACC
>DATGIG010000801.1:0-12656 GCA_035295825.1 Chthonomonadaceae bacterium
GAACCCGAAGGATGAGGCGTTTTTCGAGCGCATGAAGTCCGTAGCCCTGAAGCATTCGCGCCTGGCGGCGTTCGGAAGCACACGCAAGGCCGACATCGCCGCAGCGGACGATAGCCAGATTCAGAAACTTCTGGCTGCCGAGACCCCCGTTATCACGATCTTTGGGAAATCGTGGGAGGAGCATGTCCGTTTTGCGCTGCGGACGACGTTGGAGGAGAACCTCCGGATGATCGCGGACAGCGTGGGATTCCTCAAGTCCCGCGTTCCGACGGTGATCTACGATGCCGAACACTTTTTTGACGGCTATAAGACGCACTCCGACTATGCGCTGAACTGCCTCAGAGCCGCACACGATGCGGGCGCGGATCGCCTGGTCCTGTGCGATACCAACGGCGGAACCTTGCCGTATGAGATCATCGCGATCACGCGGGCGGTGCGTGAGGCGCTCCCGGAGGCGAGTGTCGGAATTCATACGCACAATGATGCCGAGTGCGGCGTCGCCAATGCGCTGGCAGCCATTCAAGAGGGCGCGATGCATGTCCAGGGAACGATCAACGGTTATGGCGAGCGCTGCGGAAATTGCAATCTGATCCCTGTTGTGGCATCCTTACGGCTGAAACTGGGCTATGACTGCCTCCTTCCCAACTCCCTGGAGCATCTCACAGGACTGTCGCAATACGTAGATGAAATCGCCAATCTTAGCCCGGATACCCGACGCCCCTATGTGGGGAAGAGCGCGTTCGCACACAAGGGGGGGGTCCATGCCGACGCGGTTTTGAAAGGGGCGAGCTACGAGCATATCAACCCGGAGGCAGTCGGGAACTCGCGCCGCTTGCTGGTCTCCGAACTGGCAGGGGGGAGCAGTATCGCCGGGAAGGCATCCGAATACGGTTTCGATCTAAACCGGAAGTCCCCGCAGACCCGTGCGCTGCTCAACGCGGTGGCAGAACGCGAGCACGAAGGCTACAGCTATGAAGGCGCGGAGGGATCTTTCGAACTGCTGCTGATGCAGTCTGTAGGGACCTTTCGGCAACTGTTCGAACTCAAAGGGTTTCGCTGTATTGTGGAGAAGCGGGGAGAGGATAGTGAGCCGATCACAGAGGCAACCGTCAAGCTGGTAGTAGATGGAGTGGAGAAGCTGACGGTAGCAGAGGGCGACGGCCCGGTGCATGCACTCGACGGTGCGCTCCGGAAAGCGCTGATCGAGGCGTTCCCGGAGTTGGGGAGTATCCGCCTGACCGACTTCAAGGTGCGTGTGGTCAATACGCGCGAAGGAACGGCGGCGAAGGTGCGGGTCATCATCGATTCGGCGGACGGTGATCAGGCATGGAGCACGGTAGGCGTTTCGACCAACATGATTGAGGCGAGTTGGCATGCGCTGGTGGACAGCATTCTCTACGGTCTGATGCGCTGTGAGAGAGGCGGTTAAGAACCTCATCCCTGCCCCTCTCCATGTCGATGAGAGGGGGGATTGTGGATCGAGAGAGGAGAGGCTGTGGATGCGAAAGAGGCGGCAGCGCGCAGAGCTGTCGCATATGTGCAGGATGGGATGACGATCGGGATCGGTTCCGGGTCGACGGCGACCTTCGCCATTCGCGCTATCGGTGAGCGGGTGCAGAACGAAGGCTTGAAGGTGCGTGGGGTACCGACATCTTCGAAATCACGCTCCCTGGCGGAAGCGATGAGCATTCCGGAATTCGAGTTGAGCGAATCGCTCCCCATCGATCTGACGATCGATGGCGCGGACGAAGTGGACCCCTCCCTGCACTTGATCAAGGGCGGCGGCGGAGCGCTGTTAAGGGAGAAGCTGGTCGCCAGCGCCAGCAAGGCGCTGCTCGTGATCTGTGACGAGAGCAAACTCAAGCCTACATTGGGAGCATTCCCCCTGCCGGTCGCGGTGGTTCCCTTCGGTTGGGAGACGACACGGCGACGGCTGCAACGATTCGGCGATACCATTACACTACGGAGAGTCTCCGAGAATGGGGACCCTTTTGTTTCGGACGATGGACTGTTTATCCTGGACTTGCATCTGGGCAAGATCCTGGATGCGGCGGCGCTGGAGGATAATATCAAGCGTACCGTGGGTGTGGTGGAAGTAGGGTTATTTGTAGGGTTGACGAGCCGGGTGATCGTGGGCTATGCGGATGGAAGGACCGAAGAGCGGACGCCCTGATCCCGTGTGATCGTTAGCCTGGCTGTTTGGAAAGGCGGCGCGATGCAATGAACCGGAAAAGAATCATCGGCCTGGTGATTGTGTTGATCCTTGTGGCGCTGCCAACCTGGTCGGCGCTTTCCGGATTGCAACGCATGCGGACGAATGTTCTCCTGGTTCAGGCAGCAAAAAAAGGAGATCTGGCACGGGCTACATCGCTCCTGTCGCAAGGCGCCGATCCAAACTGCCGGGATTATGACGAACACCCATCCGAGGAAGTTCAGAACCAACCGATGTACTCTGCAGGGATGCAGAGCGGAATGATCCCCTGGGCAGGCGACCGCCACAAGACCGTGCTTCAGTGCGCGCTCGCACGCGAGCACGAGAATGTGGAGCTGGTTCGCCTGCTGCTTCAACATGGAGCGAAGATCCAGACAACGGATGAAGCCGGCACGACCCCCTTGATGTTAGCGGCCTGGTTCAATGCTGTCGAGAGCATGAAACTGCTGATCGGAAACGGCGCGGATGTGAATGTGACGGATAAGAACGGTTACACGCCGCTCATGATGGCAGCGTCGAATGGTTCCGTAGAGGCGACAAAGCTTCTGCTTTCTCGGGGCGCAGATCCCAAGGTCAAGGATAGTTTAGGACAGACGGCACAGGACAAGGCGGACATGCTCGGGAAGACTCAGGTGGCTCAGGTTCTGCGAGCGAGCGGCGCAAATGGAACGGGAAAGCCCTGAGAGCGCTTCGACGGGTCAGATAGGGAGTACGGAATGGTTTGGGGAAGAAGCCTGCTATGTGTATTGGGCGTCATCGGATTATGGATCGGGCTGGGCGACGTTGCCTCGGCGCAAACAACGAATGGGGGGACCCTGCGCGCAGCGGCGGGGAGAGTAGATATTACCCCCACCAAGCCGGTTTTCATGGCGGGGTACAATTTCAACCGGAAGAGTGTGGATGCGCACGACCCGTTGATGGCACGCTGCCTGGTCCTGGAGACCGGAGGGACGCGTATCGCTATCGTCTCCTGTGATGTACTCGGAGTGCCGCGCTATCGGGCCGATGCCATCCGCGCACAGGTGAAAGCGGTCACTCCGGACCACCTCTACATTGCAGCAACCCACACCCACTCCGGCCCGGATACGATGGGCGAGTGGGGACCGGCAATCACCGTGAGCGGCGTGGATACCGTGTGGATGCAGGGCTTTCTTCAGAAGGTAACCCATCTGGTGGAGGAGACGGCTGCGCATCTGGAGCCGGTGACGCTGAAGTTTGCGGCAACGACCGAGGTGCCGCGAATCTCGAAAAATATCCGGGTACCTTCGATCCTGGATAAAGAGTTGGGCGTGATGCAGGTAATCGCGAAGGGCAGCGGGATGCCCCTCGCCACTCTGGTCAACTATGCCTGTCATCCCGAAATCCTGAACACGCACCACCTCACCGCCGATTTTCCGTGCTGGTTATACAAGACGGTCGAGGGACGAGGCGGCGGGGTGTGTCTCTATCTGAATGGTGCGCAGGGAGGTATGGTCACCGCCGACTACGACGAATCCACCGCCCCGAAATTTGAGAACTGGATGGCTGCAGAGACCATCGGGACGAGCATGGGGGAGCGGGTCCTGGAGATCATCAAAGACGGGGAGAGTGTCCCGGAGGCGACGATCTCGACGCAGCAACGCATCTTCACGGCGCCTCTGGAGAACCAGAATTTCAAGACGCTGGCACGGCTTCATGTCTTTCCCGGCGAGATCCTCAAAGAGGGCAACATCGAGACGGAAGTAAACCGCATCCGGATCGGACCTGCCGAGTTTCTGACCTTTCCGGGGGAAGTGCTGCCCAATATCGGGTTGGCGTTAAAGCAGGAGATGAGCGGGAAGTACAAGTTTCAATTGGGATTGACCTGTGATGAACTGGGGTATATACTCACGCCCGAAGATTTCGACAACCGGAAGCTCTACTCCTATGAGGATAGCCAATCCGTGGGAAGGCAGATGGAACCGCTCATGGTCAAGTATCTCCATGAGATGATGCAACAGAGGGAGAAGTGACCTCGGCCTTGGGCGGAAGGAAGAGTGCCATGCGAAATACCATATTCTCTGGGCTTGTAGCCGGCTTCGTCCTATTGTGGGTAGGAGCGTCCGCCTGTTACGCACAGGATACGCAGGCGGAGAAGATAGAACTTCCCGATTGGAAAACTCTGAGTGCGGCCTATGCGTACGACAACAAGCAGGTCCCGGAGGTAAAGGAGGAGGAGCGAAAGGCGGAGAATGCCTATGCAATCCATGTAACCTTTACCAACAAGGCGGGGGAGGCCGTACCGGGATGGTTTCAGCGCCCGAAGAAGGAGGGGACCTATCCTCTGGTTCTGCTGCTCCATGGGTTCAATAAGGAGCAGATGGTCAGTAAGGAGCAGATGGTCAAGAGCTTCGGGACGTCGTTGGTAGCAAAGGGATACGCGGTCTTAGCACTCGATGCGCCGCACCATGGGGAGCGGAAAACGCAGGATGATGCCCTGCAGAACCCGGACACCTTTGCTGCCGCGATCCACGATGGATGCCTGGACTACCGCAGAGCCTTGGACTGGCTACAGACACGCAAAGACGTGGACATGACCCGCGTCGGGTTGCTGGGATATGGCATGGGATCCTTTACGGGAGCCATTCTGGGCGGAGTGGATACGCGGATCGGGGCGCTCGCACTCTGCGCAGGGGGAGACCCCATCATTACATTCGTGCCGCAAGTCCCGATCAATCTGCGCGCCCAGATTTTCACCATCTGTCCCAGCCTCTATATCGAACACATCGCCCCGCGCCCGGTGCTGATGTTGAATGGCCATGGGGATAGGACCGTGGCGGAGTCGGCGAGCAAGCGGCTCTACGATGCAGCGAAGGACCCAAAAGAGCAGGTGTGGTACGATGCAGGGCATGTCCTGCCGCAACCGATTATGGATAAGAGTATCGCCTGGTTGGTGGAGAAACTCAAGCAAGACAAGAAGAGCGCGTCCGCAGAGTGTGGTGTGAACTCGAAGGGTGAAATGAAGTAAGGGAATGCTCATCAGGGGAGGATGAAGCTTTGTTTTTACGCATGGGACGCCGCCCGGGATTAGGCGGCCAGGTATCGCAGGTAGGGTGTGGAATACTCGGGCTGGTGCTGCTCATCGCATCGAGCGGGAAGCCAGTTACGGCACAGGACAAACCGGACGCTCCGGTGGCAGCGCAACCACCTGCCGCATCCGGCATTAAGTTTCGGGAGCGACCCCGGTATGTGTCCGATCCGCAACGGCTCCGCCGGATGGTTCATGTGGACGGCGTCCTGAGCGATGGTGAGTGGGACCCGTTCTATACCATTGACGATGGGGCGATCAAAGGGACGGTCTATGTCAACTGGGACGACAACTATCTCTACCTGGCGGCCAAAACGGATGGCGAGGCCACCGTGCTGTTCGACATCGACATGGGCGGCGACGGCTGGCTGCGTGGGGCAGATAATGTGGAGCTTGTGATCGGTTCCGCGCCGGTGGGAGGGAGTGGCCCAACCATAGTGGCTCGGTTGCTCGATGCCGCCAGCAGCAAAGATGCTCCAGCGTGGAATGAGACCTCCATCGATCCCAAGTCCTTGATCGTGGCCGAGAAGATCACCAACGGCACACAGGTGGTTGAAATCGCGATTCCGAAGACGACGCCAGGGCTTGTCTTACGGCCCGGTGTGAGCATGGGGATACGGGCGGAGTTCTTACCGCCCGCGTCGGCTGCTGCGTATGTACCCACCGCGCCCTTTGAACCACACCTGCTGCTGGATACGGTCCTGGTAGAGTCGCGTATGCTGCCAGCTGCCGGCCTGAACCCCCATCTTACCCTCTCCGATTACAAGTGCATTCCGGGCCAGAACCTCTTTGCGACGCTGGAACTGCAGAACCAGACGGACCTGAATGTGCCGATCCGGAGCGTACTCTGGAGTGGGAACGGCGCCTCAATCAATGCGGTCAATACGCTGCGTGAGGTGAATGTGAAGCCCATACCGGGCATGAAGCGAACCAAGCTCACCTATAAGACGCAGATCCCGGACAATCTCCCCCTCGGCTCTTATATGCTGAATGTGACGGTGGAGACGGAGGGCGGCAAGCAGGTGCAGGCTTCCGCAGCGTTTGCGGTGGTGGAACCGGTACAGGTTCAGATGTCGGCAACGCCTCAGCCGGTGGCGATTGTCGGACCGACGCGCCTCACCGTGGAGGTGAATGTGTTTAGCGCCGTGCCGGACCATTTGCGCGGCGACGCCGAATTGACGCTGATCCCAGCCGGATGGGAAGTGGAAGGTGGGGCGAAACATGGGGTCTTTGTCGCGCATGAGGATCGGACCGGGGTTGCCCGATTTATCTTGAAAATCCCTTCGAATACTCCCGCCGGTTCGTTCCCCATCGAGGCGACCGTCACCTGGCATGGCAAATCCTGGAAGACCCGTTATGTCGCACGGACCATCCGAACGGACGCGCCGATGCCACCGAAATAGAGGGATGGGATCGGGGTAGGGTCAGTGGAATACGCCGTCGAGACCAACGAACTGGGAAAATCCTATCGTCATATTGCCGCCGTGCAGAGTGTCAACCTACGCATTCCGCACGGCGAGGTTTTTGCCCTGCTGGGACCGAACGGCGCAGGGAAGACGACGCTGGTCATGCTGCTGCTGGGAAATATCCATCCAACGTCCGGATCGGCGAAATTGCTGGGCATGCCCATTGGGGATGTGCCGACACGCAAGAGGGTCGGATTTCTGCCGGAGAAGTTTCACTTTCACGATTTTCTGACGGCTACGGAATTTTTGCGGCTCCATGGCCGGCTGTCCGGGATGCAGAGAGAGAGATTGGAACGAAGAATCCCGGAAGTTCTTGAGCGCGTCGGGTTAGCGGAGAGCGCGGGTGTGAAAATCCGAGAATTCTCGAAAGGCATGCAGCAGAGGATCGGGGTAGGGCAGGCTATTCTGCATGATCCGGATCTGATCCTGCTGGATGAGCCGACGTCCGCTCTGGACCCCATGGGGCGTCGGGACATACGGGATCTCATCCTGGAACTGCGCTCGGCTGGGAAGACGGTCTTGCTCAATTCCCATCTGCTTTCTGAAGTCGAACTCACCTGTGATCGCCTCGCCATTCTGCATAAGGGGCAGACTGCGGCTGAGGGAACACTGAAGGAGCTATTGTCCTTCGCCTCGACAGTCGAGGTAGAAGTAGAGGAGATGAACGATACGGCGCTGCGCGCGGTGAGGGGAATCGCAGCCAAGTTGAAACTGGATCGCGTCCCGATCACTCGATTTACCGCCTGGGTAAAGCAGGAGGAGGACATTCCTGCCCTGGCGGAAGCAATTGTAGGGAATGGAGTGAGATTGCGGGCGCTCGTTCCGAGGCGCGAGACGCTGGAGGATCTCTATGTGAGGGTAATCGAAGCCCTGGAATAAGTGGGGGGAGTGAGCGGGCCGCGTCGCGGCCCGCGATTTTTTCGAGGGGGCTATAGCCCCCTCGAAAAAATCGCGTCTATCTATCTACTTAAACATTATCGGACGTTTTTGGCGATCCCTCCTCTTTTCTTTTCCATCAGAACAATCCCTCCTTAACGCTTTCCTCGACGCTATGGTAAAATGAAACCATTCTCAGCGCGTTAGACAGGAGAGATGAACATGGCGGGTGTGATGGAAGGGAAGCGGATCCTGGTATCCGGCCCACGGAATAAATGGAGTATCGCCTGGCATTCGGCGCTCTCCCTGTATCGGGAGGGGGCGCGCATCGCTTTCTCCGTTCTGGGGGAGCGCGAAGAGAGCGGCGTTGTCAAATTGCTGAAAGAGTTGGATATGGAAGCGCCGATCTTCCACTGCAATGCTACCGATGACGATCAGGTAGAAGCCCTCTTCCGGAATGTGGCCTCTGTCTTCGATGGGCAGTTGGATGGCTTCGTCCACTCCATCGCCTTTGCCAATCGAGAAGAGCTGGCCGGCGAGTTTGTGGCGACGTCGAAAGCGGGATATACGCTGGCGCACGAGAATAGCGTCTATACCCTGGTGAACATGTCTCGCTTTGCGCGGCCACTGATGCAGGCTGCCGGAGGAGGGAGCATTGTCACGCTCACCTATCTCGGCTCCGAGCGGGTCGTGCCAAGCTATAATGTCATGGGCGTGGCAAAAGCCGCCCTGGAAGCCAGCGTCCGCTACCTGGCGAATGACCTGGGGCCGGAGAATATTCGCGTCAACGCGGTCTCTGCAGGACCGATCAAAACCCTGGCGGCCAGCGGTATCACCGGCTTCGACAGCATGTTGAAACAGGTTGCAGACCGCTCCCCCTTACGCCGCGCCGTGGATGCCGATGAGGTTGGGGATTCCGTCCTCTTCTTGCTCTCTCCCTGGTCGCGAGGGATCACAGGAGAGGTGCTCTATGTCGATGGCGGCTACCATATCATCGGTATGGTTTAAACCAAAGGGGATGAACCCCTGGTTTTCTGTGTGAGAGGAGAAACCGTTCGATGGCGAATGCCCTTCCATTTCCCCGGATCTTGCTCGGTCCCGGACCTAGCAGCGTCACGCCGCGCGTACTGGAGGCGCTTGCCAGAGCGCCGCTGGGGTATCTCGATCCGGAACTCTTTGAGATCCTGGAAGCGTTGCGAGAGGACCTCCGTTTTGTCTTCGGGACCAAGAACGCATTCACCCTGCCGCTCACAGGCACCGGCATGGCCGGCATGGAGAGCTGCCTGGTGAATTTGATCGAACCCGGCGATAATGTGGTGATCGGAGTCCATGGCTTTTTCGGCGGTAGAATGGTGGAAATATGCCGAAGATTAGGAGCGAACGTTGTACAGGTGGACGGCGCGTGGGGGCAGATTCTGGATCCGAACACCATCCGGTCCGCTGTTAAATCGTTGAACACGGTCAAGCTGGTCGCCTGCGTCCATGCGGAGACCTCGACCGGGGTGCGCCAGCCGCTGGAGGAGATCGCCCGCATCGCCCACGAACAGAATGCACTCTTTTTGGTGGATGCGGTAACATCGCTCGGCGGAATCGCCGTACAAATAGATGAAGTCGGAGGAGACGTCTGCTATTCGGGAACCCAGAAGTGCGTGGGAGCGCCGCCCGGCCTCGCCCCGATTACCGCCAATGAGCGGGCGTGGGAGGTCGTTACCGCCCGGCAGACGCCGGTTCCGAACTGGTACTATGACTGGAAGCTACTGCGCGCCTACTATGATGAGCCGCACGCTTACCATCACACGGTGCCGGTGAACCTGCTCACGGCGCTCCGAGCCGCCTTACAGGAGATACGTGAAGAGGGCCTAGAGGCACGGTTCGCAAGGCATCGCGATGTGAGTGCGCTCTTGATCTCCGGACTGGCGGACATGGGTATTCTCCCCTTTGCACAGGAGGGGTATCGCCTGCCAACCTTGAATGCCGTAACCATACCGTCCGGGATCGAAGATGAAGCGGCTGTGCGGAAACGGCTGTTGACCGAGTACGGCCTGGAGATCGGTGGAGGGCTGGGGGCGCTGAAGGGGAAAATCTGGCGGATCGGAACGATGGGAGCCAGCGCTACGCCACGTAATGTGAGGATGCTATTGGCAGCCCTTCGGTCTCTGCTCCCCCGATCCTGATCTCCCCCGATAAATCCAAATTATGAGAGGAGCTCGGTGTCCGTTCAACACGACGCCGGATAGGGTGACAAGACCATGGGCCTATTTGCAAACAGTGGGGATGCACTCGCGTCCGGGAGTGGGCGTGTGAGCTGGACAAAAGAGCGAGGGACCCGCAACCTCATCTACGGCTTTGTGCTGATCCTCGCCATTGGGTTTGGTGGCATGAAGGTGCATGATTATCTCTTGTTGGCAAAGACCTGGCCCGCCCTGGCTCCCGATCAGGAGGGATTGACGATTGTAGGAACGCTGGATGCCAAAGGGGACTATGATCGTAACCTGATCAAGATCGTTCTGGCGAACCAGACCTCGCGTGCGGAGTTGACCGACTTTGGCTGGCGCACGATCTTCGATGAGAAGAACGGTCCCATGTTTTCGGATTCGATTGGCAATACCATACAGTATGCGCGCTCCGTGGACAGTGAATCCGGATATGCGCTGCTGGAGCCGTATTTGAAAGCGGCTCTTGCCAAGGAGATGAAACAACCCGATTGGAACACCATTGTGAGCCGGGACTATCCTCTCACCGTAAGTGAGACGCATGGCAAAACCACCGTCACCAGGCAGACCACGCTGGGAGCGCTGCTGGACAAATATATTGCCCAGGGGAAGTTCGGGGCGGATAAAGGCGAGCATGAACAGTCCGAGGGGGGCAGTGGGAGCGGCAGGCAGGTGGAGCATGGCACGACGATCCCAGCGGATATTCTGGCCAAAGCGTGCCCTGTGGTATTGATCGGGTCCAACTTTACCGGCGCCTGGCTCGATGAGCAACCTGAAACCGTCTTTAGCAGCAAAACCTACACGATCCACCTCAATCTCACGCCCGAAGGGCGTTCCCGCTTCTTCCAGTGGTCGAGCAAGCACGACCACGAGAGCCTGGTTTTTGTGTTGAAACATCGCGTAGCCACGGCTGGGCGGATCGCCCAAACGATGGATGTGAACGATTGGAGCGTGGGGCCGATACATGACCAGGAGATGGCGCAGGCGGTGGTGGATTACGTCAACAGCCAGGCAAAGCGCTGAACCCAATCCATCTGCGACACTGCAACGAATCCAGAGGCATGTATGAAGGAGGGCTGCACCGTCAGCCCTCCTTCATTACGTGTTACTTATCACTCGTTGGGTGTCGCGGCGGCATATGCCCCATGGAGATCATGAGACGGTTCCAGGCGTTGATGATGTTGATGACCATGAGTAGATCGACATACTGTTCGGCTGTGAAATGCTGACGGACACGCGCATAGAGTTCGTCCGGTACGCCTTGATGGGAGATGAGCGTCACCGCTTCGGTAAGTTCCAGTGCGGCGCGCTCGGCTTCCGTGTAGTAAGAGGTTTCTCGCCAAGCATTCAGCAGATGGAGGCGATATTCGGTTTCTCCCTGTTCGCGGGCTAGTCGCGTATGCAGTTCCAGACAGAACGCGCATCCGTTGATCTGGGAAGCGCGCACTTTAATCAGTTCACGGAGGCTCGCCTCGATGCTGCTCTGTTCGAGATAACTGCCCCATTCCTTCATGGCAGGATAGACTTTGGGATTAACCTCACTGAATGCCACACGATGCGTGTGTTTTCCCGTTTGCATGGATATTGGTTCCTTTCCTCCTGACGCTATCTCGGAAGTTTCACTTCGTATACGTCTGCGTCATCGTTGGAATAGCATTTGATGAGATAGGGGGGGAGACGTGCCGGGTCCAAAAAGAGCGAAACCAGATCCACATACTCGCTGGGCGGCTTCTTTTGTGAAAATACCAGGTATTGGATCTTACTTTCTGAGAGCATCGCGATCCGTTGCTCATCCGGAGTGGAGGGCAACGTGACGATTTTGAGATAGCTGAGTTTTTTCCCGAAATCGGGAGTCTCTCCCCAATGCCCACAAAACACTTTGCGGTGGATCATTCCTGGCGTAAAACATGCCAGAGTAATATCGTAGGCCCCGGTTTTTCCGGAGTTGTCGCGCGCGAGCCAGGGAAGGGCCTGGACGACCGAATCGGGCGGCGTATTAGCCTCAATCCAATTCAGAGCCTGGATCTCGCCCGGTTCCAGGTAGGTGCGCTCCATACCCGTCTGCGCTCTGTTGCCTGCATAGTTGTCCACATCCCGCATAACAAAGAGAAGGTTCGTCAGGCTCAAGAAGAGAATAAGCAGCGCCGAGGCAAAGCGTGATCGCCAGGCCGGTTGGATGAGAGCAGGTCGGGAGAGTATCCAGGCTGCTCCGACGCCTGCCAGGATCGCGATGGGGAAGTGCTCGCCCTGAAGCATCTTGCGTTGAAAGGCGACAGGGATATAAGAGACGGCCAGGTTCATGATAGCCCACACGGCCAACAGGATCACAGAATCCGGTGGAATGGAGCGCGGAGGCGTGGAGGACATGGGGTCGCTGTTCTGAGTTGAAGCCGTTCGGCGTTGGGCAAAGAGGCTGATCAGCGCGAGGATCAGAAGCAGACCATAACCCAACAGGACCCAGCGGAGAGAGGGCGAGGTGGTCTTGACTTCCGCTCGCTGTTGAAAGACGAGTTCCGTATGGAGCTGCCAGGCGATATAGGCGACAGAGGGCGCAGTGAGTACACCAGCGATTAGCGCCTGCCACCATGCATGGAGAGGAAGCGGGGGAGTACTACGATTCCATAATGGGAGAACCTGGCGCACCACCAAATAGCATGCCCATACAGCGGCCATAGTAATGATATCGTAGGTATGGACAAAACCCAGAACCAACCCGCAAAGCCCTGCCCAGAGCGCATAGCGTAGATGGCCTGTCCGTTCCGCCTGTTGGAGCAGGGTGAGGATGCCGACTTGAAGCGCCAGTGAGAAGCAGAAGAGCGGGCTGAGATAGAGCGAGAGAAAGG
>DATGIG010000802.1:0-5271 GCA_035295825.1 Chthonomonadaceae bacterium
TTCTGGTTCCGTATCCCCCTGCATCAACCGGCGACGGAAGAAGGGGACGCTCAGGCCGCGAAACCGGCAGCGTAACTCTCTGGCGGGAGGATCTCCGTGAAGTAGATGAAACGTCCTAATGCGGCGGTGCGGAACAAGTCCGGTGCAGCGTGAGTCAAAATGTGTAGATGACAGACAACGTATTCTTAGAGGTTCGACCGATGCGATGTACGAATTGCTCTTCCGATATAATGGAGGATTGTCACTACTGCCCGGTTTGCGGCAAGCCGACGCCGCTCTCCGCCGAGGCGTCGGCTGCGCGCCTCGCTTCCAATACGGATCCCGCTGGAACCGCCGCATCGGGCGCCTCCACGGTGATGCAGGGACAGAGCGCGGAGGCAGGCCGTGAGGCAGCTTCTGCGGCAGCGCCTTCTCCCTTGCTGTTGGAGAGCGCCGCTCCTGTGTTTACCCCTCCTGCGGCGCTCGATCCCAAAACCATCCATACGCTGCTGGCTCAGGCCAATCTGTACCGTTTGCGGCGTCAGTGGGAGGAGGCGACGGAGCAGTGTATCGGCATCCTTCGCTCCGATCCCGGCAACCAGGCGGCGCACTCCCTGCTGGGGGATATATATCGCGATCAGGGCAAGGGCGACGATGCGATCCGATGGTACCAGATGGCGGTGGACTTGCAGCCCAATGCAGCGGACGAAGCCAAGTTGCACAAAATGGAGCAGGCGCAGGCAAAGCAGCTTGCCCTGGCCGAGCGGCAACAGCGCGCGGGAGTTGCACCGGGAACCGGGGAACTTGCAACCGACGGCGGGACAACCTACCTGATGAATATGTCGCCGCGTCGCTGGCTTCGCGGCATTACAGTCGCATCCGTGGTTTTCCTTATCGTCATGCTGGGGGTCCTGTTTCAAATGCACGCCACGCGTCGCAACGCGGATATTGTTCCCCATGCCCTTGGCGGGGACGGCGTAACGCTGACGGCGGCCAGCGGCAATCCCAGCGACCCGCTTCCCCCTGCGCGGCTTGGGGGCGGGGCTGTCATGCCCTCCGGGGCGTCATCCGGCGGGAGTTCGAATGCACCCTATGTGGGCGGAAGCGGTCTGCCGCCCGATCTACACTCCTCCGGTTCGCCGTCGACGCCGATCTCCACGGGAACGGTGACCGAAGCGCCGAAACCTACGTATCAGACCCATACCGACCTGCCCACGGCTGCCGTTACGGGAGTACGGCCCATGGCAGGCGACGTAGGTGGTTCCGTCGCGATTTCGAGTAGCGGGAATGCGTTGACGGGCGGGATGACCATGGGGATGATCCACGATGAGAGCAACGACGGCACTGTGAGCGTGACAGTGCTGGCGCAGGATGTGAGCGGGTCGGGAATGAGGGACCACGCGATCCGAAATATCATCCGGGCGGCGCGCACGGCGTTCAATAACAACTCCCGGTTGAGCCATGCCGTGGTGACGATCCAGACGAGCGCCAATGCTTCGGAAGCGCACATCCTCATGCGTGCGGATGTGGATCGGAGTGCGATTGCTTCTATCAATCCCGATGAGGGATCGCTGGACAGCCTGGAGCGCCTGATTCAGGTGCGTTAAAGAGGGCAATCAAAGCGCATGACATGGAAACGCCCGTAGGTTCCGTGAACCTACGGGCGTTGAAGTTGCTTATTGCGCCAGCGGATCAGTAGTCCTCGTCCGCAATCTCCTCGGTTTCCGCGTCGCCATCGTCGAAACCGCCGTCCGGCTCATCGATGACCGCCCCTGCCGTGTCCAGGTCTTTCAGGCTGTCAATGTCGCTCAACGGGCTCTGACTGCGTCGAATGGGCTCGATATCCGCCAGACCCAGGGCGGGTGGATGCTTCTGTCGCGCTTCATCGCTGATAAATTTGACTTTCACATCGGCCATCCATAACGGAATTTTTGGCATCGGTTTGCCCGTCTCCGAACAAACGACCTCTCTTACAGGTGCATCCGACTTACGCATACGATCTCTCACTCCTGATTCTATATCTTATTTGCTCTACGTTTTCGCACCGTTCGGTATGGGGATCATCCCCATTCATTGGGACATCAAGTACTGGTGATCGGTTCGCCGTCCTCTTCCTCGCCATCCTCACCCGCCGCCGGTTTCGAGGGAGTTGCCGATGGGGTGGACGCCGTTCGGATCGAGAGGAACCCGTTGAACAGCATCAGCACACCTGCGCCCAGGTAGACCCAGGAAGCGGTTGCATCCACTTTCTGTCCAGGTTCATGCAGAAAGTTGCCTCCGGTGGCGAATCCTGCCGCACTGATGATGACGAGCACGATTCCGATCAACACGAACATATTCAGGTAACGCAACATAGCGGGTCCTTCCGGCTCCCAAAGAGAGTGATATGTATCTACTCCTTAGTATACCTCAGTTTTCCCTCTCAGGTTTCCGGAAAGTGAGAATTCCGGCTTGGAGGTGGGAATGTCTTCAATCTGCCCAGGGCTTTCGGACCGTTTCAAAGAGCGCCGGTGGCACGGATCGCCCGTTTTTTCCATCGCTCGGATGATCGTAGAAGAGAGGGCCAAAGCCGATCTGCATGATATAGAGCGCCTGAAACAGGTCGTCGTGGCGCAATGGAGCATCCGGGCGGAAGCGGATGCTCCCATCCGGGGCATAGGCGTTCCAGCCATCCCACTGGCTGGAATCGATGCTCATATCATACAGTATTTCTGCAGGGGCACGGGAATCAGGTTTCGAGAGATCCGAATAGTGTCGGCCAAAGGTCAGATGTGGATTCCGTCCGGGCAGTATCGCGACCAGCCATTCTGCAATTTCCAGGCGCGACAGGTTCGCATCGGGATTGGCAGCATGTTGTAATTCCTTCAGCTTTTCTCGATTGATCCCCTCACCCATGTACGGAGCGAACTCCTGTCGCACCAACAAGGAAGGCGGCTCCGACTTTGCGGAAGAGCCCTCAGCCCCTATCACCTCGGCATCTGGATTCGCGCGTTCCGCCAGCAAGTTCATCAACTTGGCGAATTCGCCGCGCGTTGTGGGGGCATCGGGACGGAAGTTCTCACCCGGCAGGCGGATCCCTCGTGTGGTGAGATACTGGATGGCGGCATAGTGGCGGCTGCCCGGTTTCAGGTCGGGGAAATAGGTAAGGACGGTGTTGGGATCTCCTTCCGGATTGGAGAGATGGGCCAGCATCTCGTCCTGGATCTGGCGGGCGGGGACGTTGCGCGCCGTGAGATGGAAGCGCAGGCACAAGTCCGCCCCGATACCCGCCGCCTCGCCGAACGCCATACGGACCGGCTCCAGGCGGAAGGTGCCAAAACTGACATGGGTGGAGGAGACCGCCGTGGTGACGAACACGTTGTCGAGATGCTTTGGGACGATGATGCCGAGCGGGAGTTCGTACCAGGGCGTGTACTGGTAGAGCCACCATTCGCCCTCGCCCATGTCCGGTGTGGAGAAGTCGGTCTTGGGGCGCACGGCATGGGAATCCATCGGGTAGTCGCCCAGGCCGATGCTCTCCGGGCGGGTCAGTTTCCGCGCCTGGGTGATGTCACGCTCCGAAGGGGTCTGCTCGCCAACAATGCGCCGGCCTTCCCGGACATAGAGCAGCGGAGGAAAGCCGCCCGTATCCCGATATTCATCGTCGGGCAGGCCGAGCTGTTTCTGCCCCGGCTCCGTGCGGATCTTATGGTCCCTGGGGTGCTGCGCATAGTCCGCGGGAGTGAGCCACTTTTTACAATCCTCACAGTAGAATTGTGGCTCGGTCTGGAGATAGTAGAGATAACAGAGGACGCGATTGCGATAGAGCGCCTCCACCCGCTCCCGCTCCTGGTAGCCGCTGGTCGGGTAGCGATAGTTGATGCCCTGGAGGTCGCCGCCCTCCGGGTGCTGGTTCAGTTCGAATTTGCTGCCCGGCATGGTGCCGGAAGAGACGGCCCAGGAGATTTTCCAGGGTGGCGAGTGGATGAAATCCTCTCGCCGGTATCCCGGCGGTTTTGGGAGGGTCTTGTCCGCGTTGGGGCCGTAATCTTTGACGGTAAGCAGATAGGTATAGGATTGAATCCTGCGATCCCCCTTGCCGGTGCTGCCGGGCAGGAGTTTGTCATTGGCCCGGTCGTAGTAGATCACGCCATCGTGCGGGTTTGCCGCGCTTCTCGGCTCCCGCCCCAATCGGAACTCCGCGCCCGCCCACGCGGCGATGTCGCCGCAATCCGTGGCATCCACAAAGACTTTGCCCCGCATTTCGGCGCGACGCCCGGTAGGCTTGCCATCCGCACCCAACTCTTCGACCAGAATGGCTGAGACCCGACGGGAGGCCTCTTCGTTTTCATCGGGAGTCGTTATCACCTTTACGGGCCGGACCCGGCGATAGACCGTGATCCCCGCAACCTCGTAGACCAGCGATTTCATGGCCTGATGCGCCACGAGTGGTTCGTACTTCAACCCATTGGTTGTGATACCCTCCGCTGCATAGATATCCCGAACCCGGTTCCGGAATCGGACAAAGATCCCTGCCGCGTGCTCTTCACCCCTCAAATCCGTGGCGCTCAGCCCGTTGACGGGCATTCCGCCCAGACGCGTCGTCGGCTCGACCAGCGCGACGCGCAGCCCACGCCTGGCAGCTTCTATCGCCGCTGCCACACCGCCAGACGAAGCCTGTACTACCACCACATCGAAGCTCTGTATCGGCAGTCCCTTTTTCGAGGTTGCAGTGGGGAACGGAGCAAACGTGCGCTCCATATAGGAGCGTTCCGAAGAGGCCGCTTCCCCCTGAAGCGCCCGAAGCGTGTACCGGTGCGTTGAGGCCGGCAACAAACCTGTGTCCGCCCACTCTTGCGTAGCCGGGGGCAAACTCGCAACCGTTTGTCCGTCCCGCTCAATCCGGTAGCCCGTTGCGCCCTGTGCGGGCAGCCAGTAGAGCCGAATCTCGGTCGAAGAGAGTGCAATCGCCTCAAAGGAGCGGGGGGGTGAAACTGTCTGAGCCAGGAGGGGTAGGGGGCAGCACAGCAGGCAGCAAAGGAGCAGAATGGTACGAACCATGGGTATCCGTTTTCCTCTCGTGTCTAATCCGCCCTTATAATACGACGAACCAGCAGAGGATTCTTCCTATACTCAACCTATTGATGAATACTCGGCTCCTCTTGACAGGCCAGGTACGGCGGCATATAATGGCAGCAACATCCATTCCCTTACGAAAAGGAGTGATTCGCATGCCTTACCTGCTTGGTGTGGATATTGGGACCAGCGGAACGAAAACGATCCTCATCGATGAGACAGGGCGCGTTCATGCCA
>DATGIG010000803.1:0-2080 GCA_035295825.1 Chthonomonadaceae bacterium
CTTCTCGGCGGGCGGGCACCTGGTCCTGGCGACGGCCATCCACTTCGATAAGCGCGCCTACGAGCCCATAGACGCCATAGATAAGGTGAGTTGCAAGCCGGACTTTGTGGTCGCGGTCTATCCGGGCTACCTGGCCGTAAAGGAGACGGGCGCGTTGGAGCCCTATATGCGCGTTCCGGCGGGGACGCCTCCTGTCATGCTGGTCCATGCCACCGATGACACGGTCTCGGATGCAGAGAACAGCATCGCGATGTACCTGGCCCTGAAGCGCGCCGGCATCCCGGTGGAACTGCACCTCTATGCGTCCGGCGGGCACGGCTTCGGCGTCCGCAAGAGCGTCAAGCCCTGCTCCACCTGGCCGGAGCGCTGCGTCGCCTGGCTGCAGAACCAGGGCGTGCTGAAGCCGAGCGCCGCGAAGTGAGGGATGCTCGCTGCCGGGAGACCTAGCGGAAACGCTGACCGCAACACAAAGAAACCGCCCCAGTCGCATCGAGCTGCTTGCGTCGCATCTCGCGTCGGCAGTGTTCGAGGAAGTTTTCGAGGGGCGCCCGACCCGTCGTCTCAGGCTAGACAGTAACCCTATGGCACGGATTTCCTACATTGAGTTCGGAAGAGCCTTCTCTGCAAGGGCCATCAGCGTCTCGAAGTGGGGCGGTTCGGGGGCGCGGTCCACGATCGAGAGGTCTATCTTCTGAAAACCGGCCTGGCGCAGCAGGGCCATCAGTTCGACCTGGGAGAAGCCGAGCCAGACATCGCCATAGAGTTCTCGGGCGGCCTCGACATCGTGCTTGAGCAGGTCGAGCAGCACGATCCGCCCGCCCGGACGCAGCACGCGGTATGCCTCCGCCAGCGCCTGCTGCGGATGGAGCGCATGGTGGAGGGTCTGATGCATCAAGACCAGATCCACGTCGCTGTCGCCTATCGGCAGCTCCTCCATATCGCCCAGCCGATACTCCAGGTTCCGGATGCCGTTGCGCTCGATCAGGCCCGCACCGTACTCGACCATCTTCTCCGAACTGTCCACGGCGATCACCCGCTCGGCGCTCTGCGCCAGCAGGAGGGCCAGCGTGCCCTCCCCTGCCCCCAGGTCGGCAATGACCAGCGGCGGCAACAGCCGAAATAGCATCTCTGCCAGCGCCTTCCAGCTTCGCCCCGGCACATAGTTCCGCCCAAAACGGCCTGCGAGTTCGTCGAAATAGTTGCGCAGGTGGTTCTTGCGCCGCTCCAGCACCAGCCGCAAGCCGGCGTCATCCTGTGCGCTCTCGCGGATCTCCGGGCCGCTCTGCTGCAATACCTCCGTGACAATCGCCTCCACATTCGGCGGGATCGTCGCCCGGTACAGGCTCTTCTGCCCCGACCGGCGCACCTCCACAAACTCTACTTTCTTCAACTGCGCCAACTGCATGGAGATCCGGCTCTGCCCCATATCGAGGATCTCCTGCAGTTCTGCGACGCTCAACTCCTCCTTCGCCAGCAGCCGCAGGATCCTGATTCGGGAGGGGTCGCCCAGAAACCGCATCAACTCTAGAATTTTCATGTATTTATTATAGCCGGATCTCCCGAAATATAAAAATATCACGATCCCTTGATTTTTCTGATTTTTATGGTATAATAGGAATCATCAAGCTATAATGATTCGTTGATTCATCTGTCACACCACAACCATGGAGGTAACCCACGTGAGCGCTGTTCTTTCCGAACCGACGACGATTCCCTTTAAGGTCGCCGACCTCTCTCTGGCCGATTGGGGCCGCAAAGAGATCTCTATCGCCGAACATGAGATGCCCGGCCTCATGTCCATTCGCCGCAAGTACGCCGCAGAGAAGCCCCTGCAGGGCGTGCGCGTCACCGGCTCGCTCCACATGACCATCCAGACCGCCGTCCTGATCGAGACCCTGCGCGACCTGGGCGCGGACGTGCGCTGGGCAAGCTGCAACATCTTCTCCACGCAGGACCACGCGGCGGCGGCCATCGCCCAGACCAAAGTGCCGGTCTTCGCCTGGAAGGGCGAGACCCTGGAGGAGTACTGGTGGTGCACCTACCAGGCGCTCAGCTTCCCCGGCGGCAAAGGCCCCCAACT
>DATGIG010000804.1:0-3818 GCA_035295825.1 Chthonomonadaceae bacterium
GAGGGTGAGGAGGCGAGCGCCCTCCTCGAGGAGGCTGAGGGCTTGGGCGGTTTCGGTCTCTCGGCCCACGAAGCTCGTCATCAGGGTCGGCAAGTTGCCGGGAAGATCGGAGGGAGGCAAGGAAGGTTCGGAGGGAGCGACTTCAGGTTCGTTGGGTTCGGAGTCCGGGGCTGCGGGCGGAGCAGGGTGAATAGCCTCCTGAATGGCGTGACAGAGCGCGTGATAGTGCGTTTGAAGCGGCATCGAGGTGGCGTCGAACCAGTGCGAGGAGCTGATGAAGTACTCCAGTGCCGGAGACAGATCGAAATTGGAGAGGCGAAAGGCGAGAACGGGGATATTCTTATGGACCGCGCGCTCCACTTCGCGCTTCACCTGGGGCGAGGCGTTGGCTTCTTCCGTCAGGATAAGCAGCAGAACCCGGCAATGATTGATCGCTGCGATGATGGACTCGCTCCAATCCGCGCCAGGAACGATGTCGCGGGGCGCGATCCAGCAGGAGATGCCGGTCGACTCGATTGCGCCGCATACCGCGTTGGCTTCGTGCGCATTCGCGGACGAATAGCTGATAAAGACATCTTTCGCCATTCGGGAGAGTTCCTTTACGGCCCGGCAGGCAGATCATAAAAGCGCCAGGTGGAGGCTGAATCGGGCGGGATCTCTTGCTGGAGCAGGATGGCGCGCAGGATCTCAATCGGGATACAGTGCTCCTTCAATATAGCATCGTGGAAGGCGCGATCCGTCATTTGGCCGGAAGCCACACATTCGCGCCGTAAAGCCCACATCTGCAGGCCGCCCAGCATATAGGCGGCTTGATAGAGGGGTGGGTAGCTGCCGTTGAAGGAGCGGCGAACCTCGGCGGTGGCATTGGCTCGCTCATGCCCAACCCTGGCAACCAGCATCTCGATACACTCCTGCGGGGTCATCTCTTCCAGATGGAAACGAAGCGAGAAGATGATGCGGGCGCAGCGGTGCGTCCGCCAGAAGAGCATGCCGATCCGATTCTCCGGGGATTTCGGAAAGCCCAGTTCCCAGAGCAGCATCTCCCAGTAGAGCGCCCAGCCTTCGATCCAGAAGGGGGTATGGAAGACCTTGCGATAGGTACGGTAGCGCTGCAGCATGTAGCCCTGGAGGTGATGGCCGGGGATCAGTTCGTGCTGTACGGTGGCGCGGGCGAAGTGGATGTTATTCCCACGCATGCTCATCCGCTTCTCCTCATGTGTCATATCCTGTGTGGGAAACGAGACCTGGATCACCTCTCCGCCCAGGAAGAAGGGGTTGACCCGCTGCTGCGCCGCCGTCATCATCTCCATGCGCCAGGTCTCACGGGCCAGCGAAGGGATCGTCACCAGATCGCGCGCTTCGAGAAAGGCGATAGCTTCCAGAGCCAGGTCCCGGATCATGCCGGGCTGTCGGCCCGGAGCGACATGCAACGCCTTGACATACTCCAGCGCATCGTGCCAGTCCGTATATCCCAGTTCTCCGGAGGCGCGCTGCATTTCCGCCTCGCACCAGGCGAGTTCCCGCTCGGCAATGGCGATCAGCTCCTCCGGCGTGTAGGGAATGCGCTCTGCCGCCAACTCCGTTAGCAGGGCTTCCCGCCCAATCGGGTCGCCGATGATCGTATCCTGGTCGTCCGACTTCACCCCGACGACCTTCACACGCAGAAAGATGGCGAACTCCTCCAGGGCTTTTTCGACCACCTGATAGGGCGCTTCCACCCACCAGGAGAAGAGCGGGTCGTAGCCCTGATAGAAGGCGTGCCAGTGTTTCAGCGCTTCCATCAGGTGATCTGTGGCGGTTGCGGCGCGGTTGGCAACCGTGGGTTTATATGCGCGTACTCCCGCCTGCTTCGCGGTCTCCAGGTCCTGTTCGATCTTAAGGCGGGCATCGGCGATCTGGCTCTTCGCGATATGGAGCGTCGCGGCGGTTTGAGCGGGGTCCGCCCACTCCATGCGCTGCCGTGCCTCTTCCAGGGCCAGCAGGGTAGGGAGGAACGGAAGTAAGGGCATCATCTCCTCCCGGGACTTCGCCTGGATATCCAGATGCCGTAGCGCATTACGCAGGTGATCCCGAAAGAGCACGTAGTCGATACGCTCTACTGTGTTCAGCGCTGCGAAATCCAGCCTCTCCAGCGCTGCCAGCCAGTCCGTGGTAAACTGCCGAATCCGGGCCTGGTGCGCTGCGGATAGGTCCAGAGGATATTTCCGCTCCAGGGTCTTGCGATCCGTTCGATAGCGCTCAATGAGAGCGCTAAGAGCGCTGTGCGTCTCCTCCATGGCATTCAAGTCGAGAGTTCCTTCGAGGGGCGCAGCGGCGTCAGAGGGATAGGTATTCATAAGCGTATTCTATCGGGCCTTTTTGAGATAGCTAAGGCATAGGCGCAGGAGTTCGTTGGGCGCATCGCGATGCATGATTTCGTAGCCATGCGAGTTTTCGACCGGCAAGCCGATGGTGACGGGGCGGGCGGTAAAGCCCTTGGCGGATGCGCAGGACGCATCGCTGCCTCCCCGCGAGAGATACTGCCAGTGAGGCGTCTGGCCCAGTTCGGCGCAGCAGTCCGTGAGCAGGTCGCCGTCCACACTCTCCATGGCTGCGTAGCCGTCGCGCACCCAGATGGTCGGCTGGGCGTCGATGGGAAAATCGGCATCGGGAGACTTGGGACCGATCTCCAGTGCCAGGCAGATGTCGGCGGGGCGATTGCGGAGCAGGTACATCGCGCCCTCCGCACCGACCTCTTCGGATGTGGTGGCGGCGAAGATCAGTTCTCCCATCCCGGCAGTTCCCTGCTCTTTCAACGCCTCCAGCGCCATCAGCCAGACGGCGAGATCGGCGCGGTCGTCGAGAAAGTAGGAGGCGATGAACGGCCCAAACTCGGTCACGAAGCGACGTGAAGGGGCCAGGACCACCCGCAGGCCGGGGCGGACGCCCCGCTCCGCCAGTTCCGCTGCGCTCAGCCCGGTGAAGAGGTAGCCGTGGTCCCAGGGCAGGGGGCTATGCCGCGCCTGCTCGACCACGCTGTCTTTGTGGTTGGTATGGATGCAACCGAAGGAGACGATGGCGGGGAGGGGGCCGTTGCGGGTCAGAATATCCACCGGCCCTTCGCCCCACTTCCAGGTGTAGGTGCCGCCCCCGGCAGCCACCCGGATCTTGCCGTCGTTCTCGATGCGGGTAATCATCAGGGCGATCTCGTCCAGGTGGGCCGTGATGAGGATACGGGGGCGCTGTGGGCTGCTGGGGAGCGTGACGATCAGGTTGCCCTTGGGATCTATTTCCGGTTTATAGCCCAGCGCGCGGACCCGCTCTGCCAGCCAGGCGCTGACGACGCCCTCCTGCCCGGAGGGGCCGGGCAGGGCGACGAGTTGACGTATCAGTTCGGTCGAATCAGACATAGTCGTGCTTTCTATTCAGGAATAGGATGGGAGAAGCGTTCGCCGGACGCGATGCATTTTCCTGCCGCTCGGCATGTCAGAGGAGGAAAAAGTGCTCGGAAGATCGAAACGGGGTCATTCGCCAGCGCTCCATATCTGCACGGACCCGCCGAGACCGCCGGCAGCGATGCGGCGGCCATCGGGCGAACAGGCGACTGCATAGACCTCCTGCGGGTACGCTAGAAGGAGGGTTTCCCGCCCACTGTCGGCATCCCATAATCGCAATGTTCCATCATGGCTCCCCGTGAGGACGCGTTTTCCATCGGGCGAAAAGGCGACCGCATGGACATTGGCTGTATGGCCCTGCAGCGTCAACATCTCCTGCCCTGTGGCGGCCTCGGAGATCCGCGCGGTATCATCCTGGCCTCCCAGTACGATGTGCTTCCCCTC
>DATGIG010000805.1:0-3936 GCA_035295825.1 Chthonomonadaceae bacterium
CCGATCCGCCGTGCTGACGCCGGCCCAGATGCTTTCACAACTGGAGCGGCGTCTGGATTTTTTGAAAAGCCGCCGACGCGACATCGCGGAGCGGCATCGGACGCTGCGGGCGGTCATAGATGGAAGCTATCGGCAGCTGCCGGAACTGCTTCAGGGCTTCTTTTCCCGGCTGTCCGTTTTTCGGGGTGGGTGGACGGCGGGAATATGCCGAGGAGAAGTTGACGCCAGAGGAGTGCATCAGCCTTAAAGATCGGCATAGAGATTACTTCCTCACGCTGGCCGAGGCAGAGGAGGTGTTCTTCAGCCCGCAACAGAAGAGCTGGCTGGATCGCCTGCAGCAGGAGCACGACAATCTGCGGGCTGCCCTGGAGCACTGCCTGGAAGAAGACGGCAGGGATGCGGCCAAGGCATTGCGCCTGGTCGCCGGCCTTGTTCATTTCTGGCATCACCGCGGGCATTGGAGCGAGGGACGCGCTTACTGTGAACGTGCGCTGGCACAGCCAGGCGCTCAGGAGCGCACAAAATGGCGAGCCAGGGCACTCTATGCCGCAGCGTATATCGCCTTAGATCAGGGCGATGCCGACTCCGCGCAAGCGCGCGATGAAGAAGCCCTGGCGATCAGCCGGGAGATTGGAGACCGCCAGGGCATCCCCGGACCGCTCAGCCATTTGGGAAGACTCGCCCAAACTCAGGGCGACCAGGATAAGGCGCAGGCGCTTCATACCGAGAGCCTGCGCCTTTGCCGGGAGCTGGGGGATCAGTCGGGAGTGGCCAGCTCGCTGATCAGCCTCGGCTGGCTCCGGGCCGCCCAGGGCGACCGGGAAGAAGCGAAAAGCCTCTTTGAAGAGTCGCTGGCGATCAGCCGGGAGGCCGGCAATCAAGCCCTGGAAGCCTTCAGCCTCAACATGCTCGGTAATCTGATTTTTGAACAGGGCCGTTATGAGGAGGCCCGCCCGCTTTACGAGCAGGCTCTACTCCTCAATCGCGACCTGGATGACAAGCGAGGGATGGCCGCCTCGCTTGACAATCTTGGGAATGCGGCTGCAAACCTTCAGGACGCGACAGCAGCCCGCGCCTATTATGAGGAAAGCCTGTTCCTCAATCGGGAATTGGGCAACCGGTCTGGCGTGGTGGTCGTCCTGGTCAATCTCGGCAATTTCGCCTGTGACCAGGGAGATTATGCTGCCGCGCGGGACTATCTGGGGGAGTGCCTGAAACTCTGCCAGCAACTGAAGGCAAAATTTTTCGCCACTGCGGCACTGGATAGCATGGCGATCTTGTACAAGGCGCAAGGACAGGCGGAACGGGCCGTGCGCTGCTTTGCGGCAGCTCAAGCCCTGAACGATGCGATCTCCTATTCCCGCCCACCCCTGGAACAAGAGAAATTGGACCGCGCGCTGGAAAGCCTACGCTCCACATTGGGTGAGGAAGCGTTTGCCTTCGCCTGGGAGCAAGGCCGTGCCATGACCTTCGATCAGGCCATCGTCGCCGCATTGGAGGACGAAAGCGCCGGCAAGGACGATCCGGTCCATGCGCCGGAACCTTCGGTGCGTTCGGCGCCTGGATAGCGTTCCCAGGTGGCCTTTGTTGGGATGAATCTTGTGTGAGTCAGTGTTGCTTCATGTCCGCCGGCCTGGTGCCTCTCAACATGTTTCTGGCGCAGTAGCCGCGGTTGCGTCTCGGGGCTCTCATGTAAGCCCGCCAGGTCGGAGCGACCGGGCGGGCTTACATCTTGGATTGTCGCTATTGAGGCCTTCGATCCTCAGCGCACCGCTTTCTTGACAATCGCCCCGATTTTTGCCTCGTCTTCCAGAGTCAACTCCTTCAGCGCGAAGGCGATCGGCCACATGCTGCCTTCGTCGAGGTTCGCCACGTCGTTGAAGCCGAGCGTCATGTACCGCTCCTTGAACTTGTCCCCTCCGCGAAAGAAGCAGACGATCTTGCCCTCCCTGGCATACGCGGGCATGCCGTACCAGGTTCTCGGCGAGAGGTCTGGGGCGCTGGCGGTGATGATCGCATGGAGCCGCGCGCCCATGGAGTTATAGGGCGCGGGCATCGCGGCAATCGCCGCGAGCACGGCGCTTTCCCCGTCCGCCTTGTCCGCGCCCGCGCCTGCGCCGCGGCGCGCTTCCGCCTTCACCTCCTGGGCACGCTCCCGCATCGCGGCGCGTTCTTCGTCCGTGAATCCCTCGGACGCCTTGCCGCTAACGGCGCTCCTGGCGCTTCGGCTACTTTCCGTCATCTTTCTTTCCTTTCATCCGCTGCTTCTGCAGCCGCCGGGCGACTCCTCCTGAAATGGCACGCCATCGCGATGACATTCCTCAGTTGTCCGGCGTCTCCTCTCCCAGAAGATGTCGAACCGAATACATCTGCCCCGTGTGATAGGCGATGTGAAAGCCCGCGTACTTAAGATACCCACCATAGGTGAAGCCGGTGGGGTCTCCGGGGATGCAGGCGCCCGGATCGGGACTGAGCGCCTTGAAATGCGCAACCGACTCCTCGTGCGCCCGCAACAACTCGGCGCAAACCTGCTCGGCCGTCATCGCCAGGTGCTGCTCCGAAGGCGCCGTCGCCAGCGTCTTCGGGTAATACCTGAACCGATTGTCTATCAGCGGGCTTTGCACCCGGCACTTCTCCAGGTCTTCCCCTTCGCCCGCCAGCCGTATCGCCTCCCAATAGGCGAGGTGACCCGCAAGCTCCCCCACAGAAAGGAGCCCCGCCGCAGGCCGTTTCCAGACATTAGTGTCCGCCAACCCCTCGAAGGCGAACTTCACTTCATAGTACCCCTGCTCCAGTAGCTCCAGGTAAACTTCGACCATCTCTAACCTCCTCAGCTCACAACACACACGGTTAAGAGCCTGTCCGAAAACGCGATATTTGCATCGGTATCTCCGCTTTTCCGCCCGCAGGACGGTTGTCCGTATTCCTTATGTCCCCCCTCGCCCGCCGCGAAGCGGATTCACGGGGAGAGGGGATAGGCGTAGCCGCGGGGGGTGAGGGTTGCCCGGCTCAAGCGACCGAAACGGCGGCTGTGTGACCTTCTCTCGTTACTTCCGCTCCTAACGACATAGCGGAAAGGAGAGGCGGATTTTTTTGTCTGATCCAACAGGCGGCGCTTCGCCGCGCCAAATCACCTCGATGCAGGATTTAATCGTTCGCACGATTGACTTATTCCAGATTAAAGGTCTATAATGGTTGGTATGACATCAAACGAATTATCGCTTCCCGCATCCCTACGCCGGGCCGGCCTGCGGGTGACCGCGCCCCGTCTCGCCGTGCTCATGGCGGTCCTGGGCGAGGGACAGCATCGGGATGCGGAGGCCATCGCCGCCGCCGCCCGCCAGCGGCTCGGCGCGCTCTCCACCCAGGCTGTGTACGACAATCTGCACATCCTGGAGGATGCCGGCCTCATCCGGCGCATCCAGCCTTCCGGCCATCCGGCGCGTTATGAGGCGCGGGTAGGGGACAACCACCATCACATTGTCTGCCGCCGCTGCGGGCTGATGGCCGATGTGGACTGCGCTGTCGGCGCGGTTCCCTGCCTGGAGCCCTCCGCCGATCATGGCTTTCTCGTCCAGGAGGCCGAGGTGATTTTTTGGGGACTGTGTCCCCAGTGTCAGCAAGAGACTCAACCATAGATACCAGGGAGGAACATTCATGAGTAACACCAATTTGGAAAACTGCGCGCCGGACATCATCTCCGCCCTCAACGATGAGGTGAGCCAGTGTCCGTTTACGGGAGGCGCTCTCAAGCAGGCGGCCGGCGGTGGGCCGAGAAATCGGGACTGGTGGCCTACTCAGTTGCGCCTGAACATCCTGCGCCAGCACTCCTGCCTGTCCAACCCGATGGGCAGCGGGTTCAACTACGCGGAAGAGTTTAAGTCGCTCGACCTGCAGGCCGTGAAGCAAGACCTCTACGACCTGATGACCACGTCC
>DATGIG010000806.1:0-18070 GCA_035295825.1 Chthonomonadaceae bacterium
CGCGCCAGCGCGCTGGCGCCGGAGCGCACCGGGCTACGACCCCGCCGGGGCGGAGACACCTATCGCACCGAATGGAACGCCGCCCTTGCCAGCCACCCCGACTGGGTGCTGCTCGAAAACTGGAACGACTATTCGCTGGGCGGGGAGATCGCGCCCTCGCTGGAGAACGGCTACACTCTCTCGGACTATACCCATATCGCCACCCGTCGCTTCGCCGGTGCGGAGCCTTTCCTGGCGCACTTCCTCTGGACGGATGCGCCGGCCCAGTTGTCTGCCGGCAGCGCGACCACCCTGCACTTGCGCGTCCAGAACGCCGGAATGGAGGGCTGGGGTAAGGGCGGGTTCGGGCAGACGCCTGCCGTATTTACCTACCGCTGGAAACGGGGCGGGCAGACGGTTGCCGAGGGCGCCCCGCTGGAGGTGACCGACCCGGTGCTGTCGGGGCAGAACTTTACGCTGTCCCTGCCGGTAAAGACGGCAGCGGCGAATGGCAAAGTGCTGCCCGAAGGCGACTACACCCTGGAAGTCGTGCTGGTTCCTAATGCGAAGAAACCCGCCGCAGGCAGCGAGGAGGAGCGGAAGCTGGAGCTTCCGATCAAGATCGTTGCGGCAGGCCCGATGGGAACGGCGCAGTGGGCCGCGACGCTGCTGAGTACGGATCTGCCGCAGATGCTCGAAACCGGCAGTGTCTATCCGGTGAGCGCCACCCTCCGCAACGATGGAACGACCGTCTGGCGCAAAGCGGAGGGAGGACGCGTAACCGTGCGCCTCTATCGGGTCTCCGCCGCCGGTGGGGCCGAAGAAGCGCCCGCGGAGACGCCCGTGGATGCCGCGGACGCGACGGCGGACCTCGATAGAGACGTGCTGCCGGGAGAGACCGTGACGGTGCATCTGCTGCTGCCGCTGACCGACCCGAAGGGCAAAGCCCTGCCTGTATGGAATTCGGAGCAGAACTGGGTCTATGAGGCCCGGTGGGAGGTCGCTGCGGATAGTGCGCCCCATACCGTAACGACCGGGCTGAATGCCGGTAAGGCCGCGTTCGGGGTCAGTATCGCCCCAACGCCGCTGGCCGTCGTCGCTCTGGACTTCGGCGCCCGGATCGTAGAGGACAACACGCCGCTCTCCCTGCCCGGAGAGCGGCGCCAGCCGGTGACCATCAACCTCAAAAACGTCGGGGCGCAGACCTGGAAGAAAGAGGTGGTCCGGGTCGGCTACCACTGGTACTATGAGGATGGGACGGAGTTTCTCTGGGAAGACGAGACGACGCCCCTCAAGCAGGATGTCCCGCCCGGAGGCAGCGTCAACAACATGCTGGTCTGGGTAACGGCTCCGCCGAACGACGGCACCTACTACCTGGTCTGGGATGTGAAGTTCGGGGATATGTGGGCCTCGACCTCTGCAAGCACACGGGTCTACGACGAACGCGTGCATACGGTCCGCGTGGTACGGGGCCGTCTCACCTTTGCCGACCTGACCAAGGCATACACGCTGGACGGCATCACGGATACCGATGACTGGATCGACGGCAATTTCGATGGGCAGGGGCGCACTTTCCCCGCCGCCCTCATCCCGCCCTACACCGATACGCCCGCCACGCCTCTGGGCCTCTTCCAGGCATCGAGTAAATCCGGTCCGGAGTCTCCGCGTCGCATCAGTTTTCGCTGGGGGCCGAAGTTTCCCAAGGCGAACAACTTCATCGTCTGTAAAGGCCAGCGTCTCGAACTGGGCAAGTCGTCGGGTAAGTGCCGGGTGCTGCATATCATCGCGGCCAGCACGGGGAAGGAGATCTCCACCAACCTGCGGCTGATCTTCCAGGAGCCGACCAGCCAGTCGGAGGACCTGTATGCCTTCTCGGTCAGCCCCTGGGATGGCGCCCCTGCCTATAAGGAGGAGATCGCCTTTCAGACGCCGTTCCATCATGAGCGTAGCGGGGTGCTGCCGGGCGCGGTCAAGCTCTACCACTACACGATCACCATCCGGGAGCCGCGCCAACTGGTCGCCATCCTGCTGCCCAATGCGCCCGATATTAAGATCGCGGCGATCACGCTGGAGCGGTAGCCCTCAGCACCGAGCGGGAAATGGGGTACAATAGGGCCGCAAACGCTGTTTGCGGCTCTATTTTTTCGATGAGGATTGAGAAAGTGACGGATACGCAAGAGAGAAACCAGAGTGACGATGACCTCTATGATGTGACGATTATCGGAGGGGGACCGGTCGGCCTTTTCGGTGCGTTCTATGCTGGGATGCGCCAGATGAAGACCAAGATCGTGGATAGCCTGCCCGAACTCGGCGGGCAACTGACCGCCCTCTATCCCGAGAAGTATATCTACGACATGCCCGGCTTCCCGAAGGTGCTGGCGCGCGACCTGGTCGCCGAAATGGCGGCGCAGGGCACGCGCTTCAACCCGGCCGTGTGCCTGGCCGAGAAGGTGCAGACCCTTCGCTACGAAGAAGATGAGACGATTACGCTGACGTCGGATAAGGCGGTGCATCGGACACGCACGGTCATCATCGCCATCGGCGCGGGCGCGTTCTATCCGAAGAGACTGGGTACGCCCGGAGTGGAGGAGTTCGAGGGGCGCGGCATTCACTACTTCGTCCAGAATAAGGCGCAGTTCACAGGGAAGCGATTGCTCATCGTGGGCGGCGGCGATTCCGCGCTCGATTGGGCCATGAACCTGGAACCTGTCGCGGAGAAGATCACGCTGATCCACCGTCGGGATGAGTTCCGCGCCCATGAGGAGAGCGTTGACTGGCTGCTGAACCGGTCTCAGATAGAGGTAAAGCTCTGGCATGAACTGCGCCGGGTGGAGGGCAACGGGCATGTGCAGCAGGCGGTCGTCTTTCACAATAAGACGCAGGAGGAGACCGCGCTTCCTGTGGATGCCGTGCTGCTCAACCTCGGCTTCTCTACCGACATCGGTCCGGTGAAGGAGTGGGGTTTGAACCTGCATGGGCGCGATATCGAAGTGAACAGCCATATGGAGACCAATCTCCCCGGCGTCTACGCGGCAGGCGATATCGCGGCGTATGACGGCAAGCTCAAACTGATCGCGACCGGGGTGGGGGAGATCTGTGTCGCCGTCAACTACGCGAAAAACCGGATCAATCCCAAGGAGAAGATTTTCCCCGGCCATAGCAGTAACATGGATTTCGGCGCAGCGAAATAGACCCCGCCTGCTTCTTCAAAACACCGATTTTGAAAAAATTGGCGAATTTTTTACGGGCAGAGAAGGAATTCGTTCCAGAAAGGGAGAATCTGGTGGTAGAATAGGTGGCATAGTTTGAATGCCCCCGCTCTTGACTTTGGAGGACAGGGTCGTGGGCCCATCACGATCCGGTGTGCATTCCTATCGTCCTATGGTAGAAAGCCTGCGCTCCCCCAGGCGCTTTCGGCGCCTATCCACAATTCCAATACTCTGGCACGTACAGGGAGGAGAATTTGCCCGCTATGCGACCAGCAACAATGACTTTGCCTGCTCGTCCGAAAGGGCGTTCGCGCAATCGGCATAAAGCCTTGAAGGCAATCACGCTGATTGCGCCTCTTGCACTTTCACTGGGGAGCATTCTGGCCGGCCCCGCCCAGGCCCAAAAAGCGATCACCCCCCCTTCTACAATCGGGCCTAAACAAGTAGGGCCTTCAAACCCGCCGCAGACCGGCGCTACTGCGAGTGTGTTGACCCACCATAACAACAACGCCAACACGGGAGACCAACCCAACGAAGTGGCGTTGACACCGGCCAATGTGCTGTTCAACCCGCTCAGCCTGAACACGGCAAACCCTTCCCGCTTCACCAAGCTCTTTACCCGCCCGTTGGATGGCTCGGTCTATGCACAGCCGCTCTATGTGCCGAACGTTTTCTTCCCGACGATCCCTGATGTGCATGTCCCGGGTTCGACCGGCAGCTATCATAATGTGATCTATGTCGCCACCGCGCACAACAGCATCTATGCCTGGGACGCCGACAACAACACCAACACCAATATTCGCCCGCTCTGGTATACGACTTTTACTTTCCCGACGCTGCAGATCACTCCCGTTCCCACCGATGACATCGGCACCGTGGACATCTCTCCGGAAGTCGGTCTCATCGGTACTCCCGTCATCGATATGCAGGTGGACCCCAAAACCAATGGGCGCATCGGCACCATGTACTTCGTCACCAAGATCAAGGCCGCTGGGGTCTACAAGCAACTGCTCCATGCGCTGGATATCGTGACCGGGCAGGAAGTCCTGGGCGCACCCTACACCATTTCGGCGACCGTACCCGGCTCCGGCGATGGGGCTCGCCTGCTCGTGGATGCGGACAATAATCCTATTCTCGATATTAACGGCAATCTCCAGTTTGTGCTGGACTTCGATCCCCTGCATGAGAACCAGCAGCCCGCGATGCTGCTCGACAACGGCACCCTCTATATCACCTGGGGTGGGCATGGCGAGATCAGCCCGCTGCACGGTTGGGTCATGGCGTATCAGAAAACGCAGGATGGAACGGGACTGCAGCAGGTGGGGGCCTTCTGTCTCTCGCCCAACGGTACGGAAGCGCCCAGCCTGGTGAACCCCGAGTTCACCATCCCCGCCGGTTCGGGGGTCTGGGCGGGTGGCGCGAAACCGTTCATCGATTCCGGCGGCAACATCTTCTTCTCCACCGGCTTCGGCAATTTCAATATCGATCAGGGCGGAACCGAGTATGGCCAGAGTATGGTGAAACTCAACTTCTTCGCCCCTAACCCCGGCCCGCAATTTCCGCCGAACCCGCAAGCTCCGGTCTTCGACTACTTTACCACGTTCGACTGGCTGGATCAGACCAACGCCCTCACCGAAGTCGGTTCCGGCGGTTTGATGATGCTGCCCGATGGCGTGGGGCCGGCGGGCCACCCGAACCTGCTCATCGGCGCGGGCGGGGAGGGAACGATCTATCTCGTGGATCGTGGCGATGGCAGCGAAAACCCCACCATGGGCTACTTCAATGCCGGTGATGACGGCCAGATCGTTCAGTCGCTCTTCCAGGCGGTCGGCCCCTACTATGGATTGCCTGCCTTCTACAACAACACCATCTTCTTCCAGGGTTCGGGCGACGTCTTGAAAGGGTTCCAACTCAACAATGGATACCTGCCGGTTACTCCGAACATAACCACCCCTTTGACCGACCCGTTCGGTAAGAGCGGTAAAGTGGACTTCCCCGGCGCCTCTCCGGTGATCTCCCGGAACTCCGCCAAGGGGCCGGGCGCGGACAACGCCATTGTCTGGACCCAGGAGAAGGTCATTGTGCCGCCGCAGGTGTTCGACGACTTTGTGTTCGGCACCCTCGGCTTCATTCCCTTCCCGTATGGAACGCCGGTTGCGGCGCTGCACGCCTACGATCCGAATACCATCATCACCGATCCGAACACGGGCGCCCAGACCTACAAAGTGCTCTATAATGGCCTGGCGACCGGAGTGCGCGATATCGGCGGCAATGCGATCAACTACGGGACGCCCACCGTTGCCAACGGCAAAGTCTATGTCGGCGCGGATAGGCAACTGGCGGTCTATGGTCTGCTCGCGGCGCCGGCCCGGCCCAAGCCCGTGGAGGCGGATCACTTCCTGGTTGCCGGTCCGGTCAACTGGTATGTCGCCGCCTGCGTCTATGATGGGGCCTTCAACTCGCCCTTCCTGCCGCAGGTATGGCTCAACCAGAAGCAGACGGTCCAGTTCGCCGTCACCGCCATCGGCGCGGATCAGCAGCCGATCAAACTGAACGGCGTCGCCCATGCCTACTATCGCGATCTGGGCACCAACATCCTCAAGTTCATGGGCAACGTCACGTTCACTAACTCGGAAACCGCGATCTTCTCCTATGCCTTCAACACCATCACCGGCAGCGGCTACGATATCTACGTCGTGGATGATGACGGCCACAGCAGCATCCAGCCGAACTTCGACAATGCCTGGGTGACGCAGCAAGGTCCCGCGATCATGGTGTGGCCGACGCGCAATATCGGCCTGGACCATATCTCGGTTCAGACAGGACTGCAGGTCCGCCAGAATGTGAACCTCCCGATTACCATCAAGGCGCTGACCGCGAATGGCGGCCGGGCGCAAGCCGGCGGCCTGACCGCAGCCGTCTACGATACCCTGCCTGCAGGCACCAGCTTCGAGGATGGCAGCGTCGTCCCCGTGCAGCAGTTCGATCACTCCCCGACGGGAACTTCCGGATGGGCGTATGAGAATGCAGGGATGTTCGACCCCGTGTCCGGCGCCATACAACCCCTGCCATTCACCGCGAACTTCAATGGGTCGCAGACCTTCTTGAACTACAAGATGCGGGGTGTCGGCAAGCATGTGATCGTCGTAACGGTCGGTGTCCTCGATCCTCTCACCGGCTGTCTGTTCGCCGGGTCCAACTTCGGAACTTCTACCGCCGCCGTCAACGTCGTGCCGTAGGCTTTCCTATCCGGACAAACCCAAAAATGCCCCGGCCTTCTTATGGAGGCCGGGGCATCTTATTCTCTACCATCCGATGGAAGGGGCGGATGCGCTTCACCGGGTGTCGGTTTTGGGGTCGGGGGTTTCGGAACTGTGCGTCAGCACCCACTGGAGATCATTTTGCGCCGCCTCATTGATGGCGCGGCTGGCGGCCAGGTCGAGGCGCAACGTACCGTTCATTAAGAGCAGGTATGCTAAGACCAGTGTGGTGAGCGCCGGAAGCAGGATACGTCGCAGCCCGATCCGGACGCTGGGAAGCACCGGAACCCGGCGGTAGAAGGCCCAGCATACAAAGGTGAGAGTCGCCCCGATGGGCAGCGCACCCATCAGGAGCGCCTGCTCCATCGCCTCCCAGGGGGTGGTCTCCCGATGAATGTCCATCAAACTGGTCAGGAGGATGGCGACCGGATGCAGGCCACTCAGGTAAGTGCGTAAGAAGTAGAGCGCCAGCAGGCCGGGCGCCAGCAGAAACACCACCATCCGCAGGGTCGTGCCCCGCTTCCAACGCGTCTCTGCCCGATCCATCTCCGCGGCGAGGAGGCCCTCCGCTTCGGGCTGTCTTCCGGCCTGGAATGCTTTGCGCAACTTGCGCTTGCCCGGAAGATACAGACACAGCGGCAAAAGACAGGTGAGACTGCTCAGAAAGAGCAGCGCCAGACGTGGTGTGGGGACGCCGAAAAAGAGGAGGCTGCCGCTGGAGCCTGCAAGCACCAGGAGCACAATGATCCCCAGGGTAGGCGACCGTGCGATCCAACCCTCCCCATGCGTCGCACGCTTGTACCAGAACGTGGTCACCAGGGTCAGCAGAGACAGAGTCAGCATCTGCTGCAGGAGGCAGATCCCGGCCATCCAGCTACTGAAGAGCGGGGCCAGCGGAATGCCGGGAGGAATACCGGGGTAAGAGGCGTCGTAACGCGCCAGATCGATCCGCTGCCGCAGCTCGCAACTGGTTTCGATCTGATGGTGTAGCCAGACAATATCGAAATTGTGTCGTTGTTGCCGGAGCAGATCGAGATAATCTCCGGCTGCCGCTTCCCATTGGCGCACGGTGAACGTGGCGCCGGAGGGAGTGCGCGCCCGACTATCCGTACTGGCGATCAGAGTGAGGTCGGTGCCTACCAGGGCTTCATAGGCCCATTGCGCCTTCTCACGCATCAGCACCCCCAGCCAGGCCAGATTGGCGCGAATCCGGATGGCCTCGGCCTCATGGCCGGCAGCGGCTTCGCTTTCGGCGCGCCGTCGAACCAGTTCGGCCATCCGGCGTAACTCACGCAGGTGGGGGAAAGCGACGAGAGAGAGCGGGCCGATCTTCTGGGTGGCGCTGTTGTCGCCGTAGGCGGCGGAGTAGAGCCGCCACTGTCCTAAGACCTCTTCATAGAGATAGGCATCCCACTGCGGCTTACGGGCCGCCTGCGCCAGAGCTTGCAGGGCCTCATCATCGCGCTCGGCGGCAAAGTAGGTGGCGGCGCGCAGTGCGGGCCAGAAGGCGTTGTCCGGGTCGCGCTCCTCTCCGCCCTGGAGCGCCCACTCCATGAGGCGGACATCGCTATGTCGGGCCGGAATGGTGCGGGGCGGGGCCGCAAGGGGCTTGGGGGGAGAGCCGGGGCTGGTAGGCCGTGTGGGGGCGGTAGGAGCGCTCAGTTCGGCCCGCTGGATGCGCAGCCGATCGATCATCATGTAGCGCGCAAGGTGGGCATACGCACCGGGCGAATGGGGAAAGTCACGCGCGACTTGCGCCAGACGAAACAGCGAATGGTCGTTGAAGTCGGTGGCGTCGTCCGAGAGAGAGACAGGAGGCGGAGAATCTTTTGCGCCGCCGGCAGCGGCCAGGGCCGTCGCGCGCCCGACCTGCAGCAGGTAGTCATCCGGAGCGTTGGCAGCGGCGGCATCCAGCAGGCGGGTTTCGCGAATGCTCAGGCGGGTGTCCAGCGTGCGAACCAGGGGGACGTTCTCGCCGGCAATCGCGAACTGCAACTGAGACAGCAGGGTAGTGCGCACATTCGGTATGGCCAGCAGACTGACCAGTACGCCGAAGACCAGTCCGACCAGCCATCCGGAGCGG
Organism: Chthonomonadaceae bacterium; assembly: GCA_035295825.1. Classification (GTDB taxonomy): domain Bacteria; phylum Armatimonadota; class Chthonomonadetes; order Chthonomonadales; family Chthonomonadaceae; genus DATGIG01. The sequence goes on from DATGIG010000806.1 coordinate 8,532, forward strand.
CGGGGCGTGGTGGGGCCTGGCTCCATCGCCGTTGTCAACACGGATTGTCCCGGCCCCGCCACACTCATAGCTGTATCTCGCGCACCGGTTTAACCCGCATCCGGCGGCCGCTCATCCAGTTGTGGCATGGGCGTCTCGTCTGCAGGCTGCTGACGCGCGCCCGGAGGGATCGGCGTCGCATCCGAGTCCTGCTCGGAGAGGCGGGAGCGTGATCCGGAGGGGGTGGTCCAGAGCAGGGCCGCCCTCGGAGAGGGATGCTCCAGCAGCATCTCCAGTGGAACCGGCGGCTCGCTGTAGGCGGCATGCAGAGCGGAGCGACCGCCGAAGTGCGGCGAGGGCATGCCGTTCGAGGCAGCCGGATGCATCGCGGAGAGGACGCAGACGACTGTCAAGGAGGCTGCGACGAGCGCCCCACTGGCAATCTGAGAGAAGAAGGTCAGGGGCATCGTATTCCAGTGCCCCTGAGCCGCACGGAGGAGGCGCTCCAATTCCGCACGGAAGCCGTTCCGCGGGGGGAGCGCCAGCGCCTTCATCACTCGGGCATCAAAAGCGCTCGCCTGCTGCGGCGAGAGCAAGCCGATATGGCCGCTCAAAACGTCATGCAGGGTTTGATCCGCTTCCGCTGCCGCGCGGCAGGACGGACAGCTTGCCAGATGGTCTTCCAACGCGCCCCACTGCGCCGGTGGAAGCGATCCTTCGGCCCGACGCGTCAATTGATGGCGCCAGGCACGACACCTTTCAAACATGATTGGCCTCCTCTTGCATGGCCACCCAACGTCGGCGGAACTGCTCCCGGGCCGTATTCAGCCGCGAGCGCACCGTTCCCACCGGGATTTGTAAAACGTCGGCGATTTCAGAGTACTCCAACCCCTCAACCTCACGCAGTACCAGTGCGGCCCGCATCGGCGGGGTCAGGGAGTCGAGCACCTGTTCGACCGAGAGGCGTTTTTCCACATCGGGGGTGTTGGCGAAAAACGCCGAAATCGTCTCTTCGAGGGGCATCTCCGCAGTCATACACTTGCGGCGCATGCGATCCAGGCAGAGATTGATCACGATACGATAGAGCCAGGCGTAGAAGCCCGACTCTCCACGGAATTGTCCGATCTGGCGAAACGCCTTAACGAAGGCTTCTTGAGCGACATCCTCCGCTTCGCGCGGATTGTGTAGCACGTGCGCGGCCAGGCGCACGACACGGTCGCGGTACCGGTGCAATATCCACCGAATCGCCCGCTCGTCTCCCTCCGCACAACGGTCCAGCCAGGTGCGCTCTTCGCGGCGCTCTGCACTGTCCATTCCATTCCCGGCGTTGGGAGCCATCAAGGTTTCTGCCAGTTTCCATACGCTGGATGCCATCTGCGTGCCTCTGTTTCTTTGTTTGTCACCTTGTTACCGATACCGACGCACTGACCTGGGACTTTTGTTCGCTATATCGCGATCCGGTTCGGTTCCTATTATCTTTCGGGCGTCTGGAGCTTGCCTGCTCTTCACGCCGGTTGCATCACTCGATTACTGCAGCTTCTCACAATCGCATAGGCTGCTCATTTGGAATACCAATAGGGGGCGATATTGATATTGTAGATACCTACGCAGGTAGAGGTTATTTCGACAGCCGGTACGGGGATTCCTCCTCTGTGCGTTTTACCAGCTTTACGCACAAAACGGAGCTTTTATTCCCATGCGGCTTATTCAGGAGCGCACGAGGGACTCGTGTTGCTGTCGATAGGGCGCAGAAGCTGGGAGGAAAAGAGGCGTCCGTCTACTCCTCGTCTTCGTACTCCTCGATGCTGGGCAGCGCGCCTCCGGGATTAAACATCTGCTCCACATCGTCGCGGCTTACCAGGATCTCGCGCGGCTTGGCGCCGTTGAGCGGCCCGACGATGCCCCGCTCCTCCATCATCTCCACCATACGGGCCGCTCGGGTGTAGCCGATACGGAAGCGGCGCTGCAGCATGGAGGTGGATGCCTGCCCGTTGTTGACCACCAGGCGCACGGCCTGCTCGAAGAACTCATCGTCTACCTCATCGCCCTCTGCGCCGCCGGAACCGCCGCTGTCTGCGCTCGAACCCTCCGCGACTGAGAGCGTGAAGACTGGCTGCTCCTGCTCCTTGAGATACTTCACCAGCGCATTGGTCTCGTTCTCGCTGAGATAGCACCCCTGAAGACGCATCGGCTTGGCGGCGTCAATCGGCATAAAGAGCATGTCGCCCCGTCCGATCAGCCGGTCGGCGCCGGTCATGTCCAGAATGGTGCGGCTATCCACCTGCGAGGCGACCGCGAAGGCGATGCGCGAAGAGATGTTGGCCTTGATGGTTCCGGTGATGATGTCTACGGAGGGCCGCTGGGTGGCGATGACTAAGTGGATGCCCGTGGCGCGGGCCAACTGCGCCAGGCGACAGATGGCCGTCTCCACCTCCGGCCCCTGCTGCATCATCAGGTCGGCGAGCTCGTCCACGATCAGGACGATATAGGGGAGCTTCTCGCTCTCGGGGACGCGCTGGTTGAACCCGTCGATATTGCGGGTCCCGATGGCGGCGAACAGGTCGTAGCGACGGTCCATCTCCTTCAGCGCGGCTCGAAAGATCCCCGAAGCCTGTTTGACATCCTTGACGACGGGATGCATCAGGTGCGGGATGCCGTCCCAGAGGCTCAACTCCACGCGCTTCGGATCGATCATCAGCATCTTGACCTCGCGGGGAGTGGCGCGATAGAGCAGGCTGGCGATCAGGACGTTGAGGCACACGGATTTCCCGGAGTTGGTCGAGCCTCCGATGAGCAGGTGGGGCATGCGGGCCAGGTCGGCATACTTGTACTGGCCGGCTACGTCCTTGCCCAGTGCAAAGGTCAGTTTCGAGGGCGCCTGCTTGTACTCATCGTTCTCCAGGCACTCCCGCAGGCTGACCAGCATCGGCGTGGAGTTGGGCACTTCCAGGCCGATGGCGGATTTACCGGGGATCGGCGCTTCCACGCGCACGTCGATAGCCGCCAGGCTCATCGCCAGGTTGTCCGCCAGGCTGACGATCTTGCTCACCTTGATGCCCGGCGCAAGTTGGATCTCATAACGGGTGACGGTTGGGCCGCTGGCAACTTCCACCACATTGGCCCCGATATTGAACTGCTCCAGGGTGCGCTCTATCGTCTGAACCTTATCGGTCAGTTCCGCCTGAGAGCGCTTGGAGACTGCGGGCGGCGACTCTTTGAGCAGCGAGAGCGGGGGCAGGGAGAACTCGGGAAGCGTGAGTTGCGCGCCTTCCTCCCCGCCGGGCGGGGGCGTGGAAGGCGCGGCGCTTCCGTTGCGCGTGTCGGCGGAGGCACGCGGGGACTTTGAAGAGTTGCGCCGTGCGGGCCGATCCTCGGAAACGGGAGGGACCGGGGTAACCGCCGTATCCTCCGTGTCCGGGTCGTTTTCCACCCCTTCACGGTGACGCCACGAACGCGTTAAATTAAACAGATTGAAGAGCGTGCCGGTCGTATTGGGTTCGTCCTCCGATCTGTCGTCGATCTCAGGCAGGGAGGGCTGCACCGGGGCGGGAGGGGTCAAGGCGCGTTCGACCACACGGGCGGCGCGTACCTCACGCTCATTGCCGACGACCGCCAGTTCCAGGCCCCGCGCCCCCGATTTGGCGCTGCCTCGCTTCGGCAGCAGGGACGCACCGGCCCTCGCTCCCCGTCCGATGCCTCGCCCTGCTGCGGTGACTCTGTCCCGGCTGCTGATATAGGCGCGGCGCATCAGGACGACCAGCGGCTGGTCTACCAGCAGGACCACCGCCACCGCCGACAGCATGATGAGAAACAGATAGCCGATCGGATTGCCGACCAGAATATGCAGCGGCGCACCCAGCAGCCAGCCGATCACTCCTCCTGCCTGGCGTATCTCATCGCTATTCCAGGGTGCGGGATCGGGAACAAGAGCGAGGTGTCGAGCCGTCACAAACACTAGAAATAGCAGGAGCGTCCCAGATGCAGAGTGCGACAGAGACAGGCGTTCATAGCCGATCAGGAACATCGTTCCGATCATCATAAAGAGTAGGGGAATGACGTAAGCTCCGGCTCCAGCCAGCCAGCGTAGTCCGCTATCCACCTGGGTAGGCAGGATTCCCGGTTGCTGCCAGCTCAGGCAGAGCAACGAAGCGGCGCCCAAAAAGAAGATCAGCAAGCCGCCGATGTCGCGTCTACGACGCAGGATCGCTTCCGACGGGGCTGCGCCTGTGCGTTGCACCTTCACCATACGCGTCACCTCCGCCCCAATTATAACAGAATTCTGACGGCGGGTCAATTGTATGCTATTCAAGCCGGCTACGAAAGAAATTCTACGTAGCCGTAGAAAAAATCTACGTAAGGAAGGAATTTCTTCCGAATAAGTTAAAGTCTAATGAGGAGTCTGTTGCGTTCGGGCGTGTCGTTTTCCCTCCAAACTCAGCGCCCCCTGGTTCCAAGCAGGCAACAGGCAGTCTCCTTGTGTGATTATAAACTCCGGTATGCCAGGAAGCCATGATGCCTAACCTACCTGAAACGGAGAGGCTCTCCGCAACGACGGAACACCTCCATGAAACTGTGCGTGATCTCCCTCCCCAAGAAAATCTATCGGGAAGCGCGCTCCCCTGGCGCCAGGCATTGGAGTGCCTTGCGCTGGGAGTGGCCGTTCTCGATGCTGCCAGCAGCCGTGTCCTGTGGGTTAATTCCGCCCTGATGCAACTGTTGACCGAAGGATTAGGCGTCGGCGACGTGCGCGGGCAGCGCCCGCCCGACTTTCTGGCTCCGATGGATCGGGCCGATTGGGAAGCCGCCCTCACGGCCCTACCGCGTCCGAGCGCAGCGCATCGGCTCAAATTGGTCCACAACAGCACACGCCAGATCGCGTACTGGGAGTGGAGCCTTCAAGCGCTGGACGCTCCCGCCACCTCGCATCTCTTATTGACGGTGCAGAACGTCAGCGATGCCGTGCTGAAGGAGAAGCAACTGGTGGCGGCGGGGCGCGCCGCGAACCGCTCCCGGCAGCGCGCCGAAGCCCTCACCTCGCTGACCGCCAATGTCAATGCCTCTCTGACGCCCCGTGACATGCTCCATACGATCACGCGGCAAGCCGCCGCCTACTTCGACGCCGAGCACGCCGCGGTCCTGCTGCTCTGTCCCGATGGCGAATGCCTGGAGATCGGCTACAGCATGGGGCTGAAGGAGCCGTCATCCTCTCAGAACGGGGTGCTGCGACGCTCCAACACCCTCACGGGGCAGGCCATGGCACAGCGCCAAACGCTCGTCCTTTCCGATGCGGCGGCAAGCGCGGCTCTGCAGATCCCCCTCCTGAACAATGGCGCTCGGCCCGCCGCGATCGTCACCAGCCCGATCTGGCAGAATGAGCGCATCTATGGCGCGGTCGAAGTCTATTTTGAACGCCCTCGCGATATTCCGCAAGACGCCCGCACGCTCCTGGCCGCCTTTGCCGACCAGACCGCAATCGCCCTGCAGAAGGCCGACCTCTATACCCAGATTACCGAACAAAGGCGGCAATTGCAATCCATCTTCGATAATGCGCCGGTAGGGATCGTCTACTTCGACCCCCAGGGGCGTGCGCTGGCGGTCAATGCCTCCGCCGCGGCGAAATTGGGCCGGTCCCCCTCCGATCTGCTGGGCCGGAAACTTGGCGATTTCCTGACCGGCATGCCTCCGAACCTTCTGGAGAGCGTGCGGGAGGGCAGCCCTTTTCATGCCAGCCACTTCGTCTATCGCCTGCCCGACGGTGAGGAGATCGTCTGCGATGTCTCCCTGCTGCCGGTACGCGATGAGAGGGCGCAGGTCGTCGGTATCCTGCAACTCACCTACGATGTGACCGAACTGGTGCAGGCGCGCCAGGAGGCCGATCAGGCCCGCCAGGCCGCCGAACAGCTCCTCGCACAGATCCAGACCACGCAGGGGCAGATGATCCAGTTGGAGAAGATGCGGGCCATCGGGGAGCTCGCCAGCGGGGTGGCCCACGACTTCAACAATGCCCTGATGGCGATCCTGGGCTATACAGAGTTGGCGGAGGAGAGCCTGGAGGAGCCGGATCAATTGGCCATGCATCTCGCCATTATCCGCAAAGCCGCCGAAGACGCCACCACCACCGTCAAACGCCTTCAGAACTTCGCCAAGCAGCGCACCGTCCCACACGGCCAACTGACCGATGTCGCCACCATCGTTCAGGATGTGGTCGAGATGACCCGGCCTCAGTGGCGCGATGCGGCCCAGAAGGAGGGCCGCACCTATACCATCCAATTCGACATACAGCCCCTTCCGCTCATCCTGGCGGAGCCCAGTGGGCTGCGGGAAGTCCTGATCAATATCATCTACAACGCCCTCAATGCCATGCCCAGGGGGGGGCGCCTGACCATCGCCACCCGGGAATCCGGATCCGACCATGTGGAGATCCGGATCGCCGATACGGGGAAGGGGATGTCGCCGGAGGTACGCAGCCGTATCTTCGACCCCTTCTATACCACACGGGGTGTGGAGGGAAACGGCCTCGGCCTCGCGGTCTCCTGGGCCATCATTCAGCGGCATGGCGGCACCATCGAGGTCGAGAGCATTGAGGGCGAGGGGTCCACCTTTATCGTGCGCCTGCCGGTCCGGCAGGGAGAGAGCTCCCCCGCAAGACTGAAGCCGCTGCCCATTCCGGCGCCTAACCCTGGAACCTCGCTCCTGGTGGTGGATGATGAACCCTTTGTCGCCAGCGTCGTCGCCACGATCCTTAGCCGCAATGGGTATCATGTCACCATCGCGCACAGCGCACAAGAGGCCCTGGAGCGCCTCTGGGAGACGCCCGACGCCTTCCAGCTTCTGCTGACCGACCATGGAATGCCCGGCATGAGCGGCCTCCAACTGACCGCGGAAAGCAAACGCCACTGGCCCTGTATGCCGATTCTGCTGCTCACCGGATGGGGCGAGAGCCTGCTCCAGACCCATATCGCGGAGACGCTGCCGGATGCGGTGCTCGGCAAGCCGATCAATCAGAGCGATCTCCTGGACGCGGTGGCCCGCACGCTGCGCGAGAACGTCAAGGCGCATTAGGGAGAGAAGAAGAGGATGAATAAGCAGAATAGCGCCGCAAAGCCATCGGATCCGGATCGGAATGCCAAGAAACTCATCACGACGAACCGCCGGGCGCGCCATGAGTACTTTATCGAGGAGACCTTCGACGCCGGGATCGCGCTGGTGGGCACCGAGGTCAAGTCGTTGCGGGCCGGGCGCGTCAACCTCCAGGACGCCTTCTGCCGGATCGAGAACAATGAGGCGTGGGTCTACAATATGCACATCTCCCCGTTCGAGCAGGGCAATCGCTACAACGTCGAACCCATGCGCAAGCGCAAACTCCTGCTGCACAGTTGGGAGATCCACGAACTGCAGACGAAGACGGAGCAGAAGGGGCTGACCATCGTCCCGCTCACGCTCTTCTTTCAGCGGGGCTTCGCCAAGATGGAGATCGCCCTGGCGCGCGGCAAGAAACTCTACGACAAGCGCGATGCGATTGCCGAACGCGATCAGGAGCGCGAAATGCGCCGCCAGGTGGTCGGACGCGAGTGAGAAATCTCTCATCTTTGCAGCCTCTTTCCGGTCTCGTTTTTTGATACTCTCCTCCCGATAATAGTACGAGGTGTCGGCCTGCCGATGCCGAGAGATTCTCTATAGATTATCGGGTGAGGAGAGCGTCATGGCGCTGACTGCGGAAAACACCGCCCACGCCGTCGTGCCGAACGGAAAACTTCCGGCAAACAACGGGATCGCATTTAACGGCACCGCATTGAATGTGGACTATGCGGCCTATCTGGCGCAACACGACCTGGTCTATCAGGTTCCGCCCAGCAGCGGGACGGAAGCCATGCCGATGGGGGATGGGGACCTGGGCGTGTCGCTCTGGTGTCCCAAACACCTGACTTTCCAGATCCAGAAGAGCGACCTCTGGGCGGACCCTCCCACGGCTCCCGAGAATACCCGGCCCCAACCGCAGCTCTGGCGGCAATTGTCGGCGGGCGCCCTCTCGATCCTGGGCGAAAGCGAATTGCTGGCAGCGCCGACCCACTTCGAGCAGCGCCTCTCGCTCTACAACGGGATTATCACCCTCAAAGCCGATGCCGCGCAGGGCTCTTGCCAGATGACCGCCTTTGTGGCGGCCACGGCGGGCGTCCTGGTGGTGCACTATCAGGATCAGACGCTCCGCAATTCCAACCGGCAGATCGAACTCTCGCTCTGGCGCGATGCCAACATGTTCGCGCTCAACGAGACCATCGGCGTGCTTCAGGCGCTCCGTGACCGGCGTTATGCGCTCATCGCGCGGGTGGAGGGCAAGCGTGTTCAGGCGAAAATGGTCAATCGGCGCAGCACCCGCCTGGAGATCGAACCCTATCGTTCCGGAGGGTTCACACTCTATGTGTCGGTAGCGACCAGCCCCCGCGATGGCGACCCGGTGCGGGTCGCAAAGTCTCGCATCGAGGCGGCGATGGCGAAGGGGTATGAGACCCTGCTGCGTGAACAGAAGCAGCACTGGTCGCTCTTCTGGCAGAAATCGTTTCTGCGCCTGGAGGGGCCATCCTCCGACAACACGCCCCACTATCTGGAGAACCTCTGGTACAATACGCTCTACCATCTGGCGTGCTGCTCCCGTGGGTTCGATGCGCCGCTTGCCAACGGCAGCGTGTTCCTCCACAATGGGGATGAACGGCGCAGCCCAGCGCTCTATCGCGGCGTGGACTTACGGGCGATGATGGCTCCGTTGCTGCCCGCCAACCACCTGGAACTGACGGTACCCTATGTCGAGACCTGTTCCCGGATCCTGCCCGACCTGGCGGCGCGCACCGGACGCGATTATGGGGTGGGGGGCGCGCGGTATCCCGCCGTCTTCAACCGCTTCGGGGATGAGTTTCCTGACAAGGCCGGTGCGTCTGCGCCAACTCCTTCTCAGAACGATGGGCTCGATACGGCGCTGCTCATCTGGGACGCCTGGCGGCATGCGCCGGACCCATTCTTCCTGGGCGAGCGCGCCTACCCCCTGCTGCTGGCCAGCACCACCTTCGCCCTGGAGCGTGCGCTGGCGGACCCGCAGAGCCTGGCGGATCCGAATGAGAAGGCCAAGCTCGCCTCGGCGCTGCAGGCCCTGCTCTGGGCCAGTGCGGAGTATGAGCTGGATGCGGATCGTCGCCCGGAGTGGATCGCCGGCCTCAAGGCGCTGGGCCAGGTCGGCCCGGCCCGCCTGGAGTGCCTCCAGCCCCTCGGCGAACTGACGCCGGAGAATGCCGCCGTCCGCCTGCGCTCCTGGTTGTTGATGGCCTGCCAGCAGCCGCAGGGCTTCCTGACCGAGGGCAACGATGTGGCGGCGCTCCATGCGGAGGCCACGCTGGCGACGGCGATCAATTCGATGCTGCTGCGCGAAGAGGATTGGCAAGCCAATCTGCTGTCGAGCGGCCTGCCTTCCGGCAACGACGCGAGCGGTTTCGGCGGTATCCCCGCCGTCCTGCGCGTCTTCCCCGCGCTGCCTGAGGAGTGGAATGGGACGTTCTCCCTGGCGGCTCCGG
>DATGIG010000807.1:0-6739 GCA_035295825.1 Chthonomonadaceae bacterium
ATCCTGGGGGAGTCGCCGGTGCGCACCGGGGGGTTCCCCCCAAAATTGGGGAGAGACGGAGCCGTGGGGGGAGGCGGAAAGGTGTTTTCAACACCCGGAATTCTCGCCCTTTTGACCGCCGCCTGCCTGCTGCCGGTGCAGGGGCAGACCCGCCCCGACCCGTTCGGGGAGGAGGTCGTGGTGGTGCGGGCGCGGCATATCGAGACCGTCAGCAGAGGCGTGATCAACGACGGCCTCATCGTGATCCGCAACGGGAAGATCACCGCCGTCGGGACCGATGCAAAGATCCCTCCGGGGGCGCGCATCCTCCAGGCGGATACGGTCATGCCGGGCATCGTGGGCGCCTATTCGCAGATCGGGATCTCCGCCCCGGCAGCGCAGGCCGGCCCGGCTCTCCCGCAGCGCTTTGCGGGGAGAGGCGGAGCGGGCGGAGGGCAGCGCCCCGTCTCCAATCCCCACTACCGGGTGAAGGACGAGCTCTACCCCTTCGATGAGAACTACGCCCGCCTCCTTCGAGCCGGGGTGACCACCCTGGCCCTCGCGCCTGAGGGGCGCGGCATCGCCGGGCAGGGGGCGCTGGTGCGGCTTCAGGCGGAAACGGCGGAGAAGATGCCTCTCATTCCGGATGGCCCGCTCACCATCCACTTCGCCCCCAACACGCAGACCATGGACCTGATCCGTACCACCTTCGATGGCGCGCGCCCCCGAACGGGCGGCGGCCCCGGCGGCGGGCCGGGTGGCGTGGGTGGACGCCCGATGCCGCCTGCGGAGGCGGAGGACCCCGAAGAGGGTCCGGAGGAGGACGATATGCAGGGACGGCGGGGGCAGCGGCCTCCGACCGGTCGCCCGCAGGGACCTGCCAACCTGATCACCGGCTCCGCCGACGTGCGTCGCGAACCGGTGCTGCGGGCGGTACAGGGGACCCTGCCTACGATCTTCACCTGCGGCGATTCGGCCTCCGTCACCTACCTGATGCCCCTCCTGCAAGCCTACACCACGCTGAAGCCGGTCTATGTCCTCTCCTCTCCGGAGACTTACCGCATCGCGGACCTGCTGGGCCAGAAGAAGGCGAACATAGTCTTCCCGGCGGCGCTGAACCTGGAGCCGCTCACGGTCAACCGCATCAATGTTCCGGCCATTCTCACCAAGGCCGGGGCTAAGGTCGCGCTGCGCCCGCAGGCGGACACGCCGGAGGGCTACCAGAACCTGCGCTATCAGGTCGGGGAGTTGGTCAAGTACGGGATGGATCGCACCGCCGCGCTTCGGGCCATCACGCTGGCCCCTGCGGAGATGCTGGGCCTGGGAGATCGGGTCGGGAGCATCGACACCGGGCGGGATGCCAATCTGATCCTGCTCGACGGCGACCCGTTTGTGTCCACCACCCGCATCCGGTCGGTCCTGCTGGAAGGGAAGACGGTCTATGAAGAGTGAGTTCCCATTCCGCCGGGTCTGGGGTGGGTTGTGGGTCGCGGTCCTGGTCCTGTTGCTGCTGATCGCCGGCCTGATGCCGGTATGGGCGCAGGACGACGACCCCGGTGATGACGAAGACCTGCCCGCCGCACCGCCCGTGGCGATTACCGCCATCGTCGGCGGGGATGTCTGGACGGTGACGAAGGGGGTCATCAAGGGCGGGACCGTCATCATCAAAGGCTCCAAGATCGATCAGATCGGCGGGCCGGAGCTGAAGCCGCCTCCCGGCGCGAAGATCGTGGATGCGAAGGGGCAAGTGGTAGCGCCCGGCTTTATCGTCACCAGCTCTCAGATCCAGCTTACCGGCCTGACGCCCGGCAACAAGGTGAAGGATTCGCTGGACCCGTTTGCTCTGGCGATTGACCTGGCCCTGGCATCCGGCGTCACCTCGGCGTTTGTGACCGGCGCGGACGGGGGCGAAGGCCCAAGCAACACCAATGCCGTAATCAAGATGGCGGAGGGCGATACGGCGGGGATGCTGGTGGCGGAGCCGGTGGTGACCACTTTCAGCATGACCGGCGGTGGGGGGCGTTTCGCCCGCTTCGGGCGGGCCTCCGCCACCGCCCGCTGGAATCTGCGGGACCAACTGCGCCGGGCGAAGGAGTACCAGCAGAAGCTCGACGCCTATGAGGCGGACAAGAAGGCCGGGAAAAAGACCCCGGAGCCGAAGAAGCCCGCCGATGCCGATGAGGTGCTGCCCCTGATCCGCAAGGAGCGGGTGCTGCGCGTCAACGCCTCGGAGGTCGCGGACATCCTCTGGGCGCTGTCGCTGGTGGATGATTTCGGGATCAAGGAGGCCATCAGTCCGGCCACCGAAGCCTGGATGATCGCCGACCAGATCGCAAAGCGGGATGTCCTGCTCATCATCACGGCCCGCAGCCGCAATGCCCCGGATGAGCGCAAGAACGGCCCCTCCGGGTCCAATCCGGATGCGCCGGGCATCCTGCAGAAAGCAGGGGTACGCTTTGCGGTCCTGCCCGTGGACGCCAGCTTCTCTGTCGGAGGCGAATCGGGGCGCGACCTGCTGAGCTATCCTGTGGAGGCCGCGTTCGCCATGCGGGGCGGCGCGGATGCGCAGTCCGCCCTGGAATCCATCACGCTCACCCCGGCGAAGGTGCTGGGGTTGGAGAAGCGCCTCGGCAGCCTGGAAGTAGGCAAAGATGCCGACATCATCGTGCTCAGCGGGGAGCCGCTCGACTACCGCAGCTTTGTAGAGAAGACCTTTGTGAACGGCAAGCTGCTCTATGATCGCACCAGATCCACCTTCTTCAATCAGATCCAGCCGCAGAAGGGCGTGCCCACCGTGCCTTCACCCCCTTAATCTTCACTTCGTCGAGCGGATTGCAGTCCACACTCGGAATCGATCCGGGCTTTCTGCGTTGTGGTAGGCTACCGTGAGGTTGTTGCAGGCGTCGTGAGGCATGCCAGCGCCCCTTGCTTCACCTGTAGTTCTATACGTACCGGTCAGCAGAAGGGCTTTTGGAGTCGAATGTTCAGGCGACCCGGCAGTGTTTCAAGGTTGGGTGAAAGAGATCAGTCGAATGCTCGCGATCCTATCGCCTTCAAGAATGCCATCCACGGTGTCCATTCCCTCCACCACCTCGCCGAACACGGTGTAGTTGTTGTCCAGCCTGAGATTGTCGTGCAGGTTCACGAACCACTGAGCATCACCGGTGTCATGACCGCGCGTGCTCATCCCGACAGTTCCACGTAAGTGCGGCACGGTGCCGAGTTCGTCCCGCAGAAACTGCGTGTATCCGATGTACTCGCTTGCACCCGAGCTACCGCCCTGAATGACGAAATCAGGTACGACGCGATGCCAGGTCAGGCCATCGTAGTAGTGTTTTCCTATGAGTCTGAGAATGCGCGCTGCCATGATTGGCGCTACGTCGCCGCGTAGCCTCACGACAAACGATCCTCCGCCGCTCTGCGGTGAGATCGTCACACGCAGGCGTACATCGGCACCAAATGCGAGCGCCACAGACTGTGGAGGAAGTTCGGTGTGAATCGGCGGAGGAACATCGTCGCTATCCGCCCTGTTGGCTGCCGCTAGCAGAGCGAGGCGAACGTCGCGAGCCGAGGCAATGCCTTGTGCAACCCACTGATCGAACACCGCGTTAGCTATGTCGCGCACGTCGGCACGCGGAGAGCCTTTGAGTGCGATCGCTGCGGCTCGTACTGCCTGAGCGCCATGTGCGTGTAGCGTCGCGAGATAGATAGCGTCGTCCGTGTGCCCGGTAAGTTTCGACAGCGCTTCGACAGCCGCCTCCTTCACATTGTCGTCCCGGTCGCGCGCGAGCATACGGAGGCGTACAGCGTCGGCAAGCACCGCAGCCGCGCGTGCGGCATACATGCGCACCTGCCACTGTTTGTGTGCCGCGAGCAACGGGAGACGCGCGCGCGCATCGTCTGGACGAATACGGGCGAGCGCCACGATGGCGTGCGCCGCGGCATGCCACGATACGTCGCCTGGCGCACGCTTCGAGGCATCGGCTGGCAGGGCATCGATCCATTTGCGTAATGTGTCGGCGATCACGTCGTCGCTGGCGCAGCCTTCCATCACGAGATCGGCGGCCCTGAGCCTGACCGGTGCGACGCTGTCGCCCAGAGTGGTTCTCAGCGCAGCGCAGTCGCTGCCCGGTGCGCTCAGTTTGCGGTATCGGAGGAGCCAATCTGGCTCGGACCACGTCGGCGGCTTCGGCAACGGTGGCTCGGAGTCGCGTTCCGAGAAATGCGGATCACGGATTCGGCCGAGTGCGCGGCGCGCGATGGCGCGGATGCGGGGATCGGCGTGCTTTGTGGCCGCGGCGAATGCGCCGTCCGAGGCGTCTCGACGGTCTTCGGCGAGAAGCAACCGGCCAACGAGCGCGGCGTCGGCGCGGGAGATCCTGCCCTGTGCGTGGGCTACGCCAAGGACCATGACGAAAAGCGCGGCCAGAAAAGACCGCATGACAGAATGGATTTGCATATTTATGGTCGCTTTCTGACGTGATCGCTTTCCGAAGGAACTCACTTTTGGCGGAAGATAGTATCCGGAGGTGAGCGTGGTACGGAAGAGTGACCCGCTCTCAGTTCGTAATGCCTGACCGTACCGAACCTGCAACGGGCCACTCTTTAAGCAGTATCTATGCAATCTTACCAGGCGTCAGAGCGGCCAGCAGGCTGGTCAGGCAGTTGTAGAAGGGCTGCACTGAGTCGAGATGGATCCTTTCCCTGGGAGTATGGGCCTCCCGGATGTCAGGGCCGAAGGATATGATCTGTAGCTGAGGAAGCTTATCCATTAATACAGCGCACTCAAGTCCAGCATGTATCGCTGCGATTTTGGGCTCATGCCCGAGCACGCGCGTAAAGGTCTCTTGCGCCGTCTTAAGCAGAACGCTGTTGGGTTCGGCAGGCCAAGGGGGGTAGCCTTTTCTGTAGAACACTGATGCGCCGGCCCTTGTAAGCTTGCTTTCCTGGTCGGACTGGAACTTCTCGATTGCCCCGACTGCAGAGGAGCGGGTGTTGCAACAGAGCTCGATCTGGTTCTTGGAGGTCGTGATGGTCGCGACATTGTTGCTGGTCTCAACCAGCCCCTCGACTGCCTTGGACCAGTCCAGAACGCCATGGGGGATCTCAGCGACCGCGCTGAGGATTGCAACTGACAGCGCAGCCGAGAGCGGGGCGAAGCATTCCTCTTCCGGAGCGATTACGGTAATACCACCTGTGATCTTCTCGTTACTGCGCAGGGTGGCTAGCCACTTTGGTGTGTTGAGCTGTTGCTCCAGCGCTTCCTGTTGCTTAGGGGAGACCCAGAATACGATTTCGGCGTCTGATGCAATAGTGTTGCGCGCTGTGCCACCCTTGAAGGAGGCGAGCAGCAGCTCTCCATCGCCCGCTGCCCGCCGCACTGCCTCCAGTAATATCTTGATGGCGTTCCCCCGCTCTTCATGGATGTCTAAACCGCTATGCCCCCCTGGCAGGCCTTGTAGCGAGGCACGCATCGGGTAGAGATGGGCGGGCCGAGCGGTACGATTGAATGTCCAGGTCGCATACATATCACGCCCGCCAGCCGCAGAAATATAAATACTGCCAAGTTCTTCGGTATCCAGGTTGAGTAGCAAGTCGCTGTGTAGCATCGTCTCATCCAGCTTGGATGCGCCTATCAGGCCGCTTTCCTCACTTACTGTGAAGAGCAGTTCAAGCGGTGGGCAGTCCGTGACTGCACAGTCGGTGGCGACGGCGAGTGCCGAGGCAAGTCCGAGCCCGTTGTCCGCACCCAGGGTGGTGCCGATGGCCTTCAACACGGTTTTCTCCCCCTCCGGTTCTTGCCATTGTTTAATCTCAGTGCGAATCGGGTCGCGGATAAAGTCGTGCTCGACGCCCTCATCCTTGGCGCAGACCATATCCATGTGGGTCTGGAGGCAGACGGTCGCGGATGCGATGCCCCCGCCGCGACCGGGTACATATATAACGATATTTCCAGCCTCGTCTTTCCGTACAGCGAACTCATTCTCTACGGCGAAACTCAGCAGATACTTCTGCACGCCGACCTCGTTGCCTGTGCTTCGCGGAATGCCACAGAGGGCTTCGAAATAGTGTTTTACCGATGCAGGTTCTAGAGCCATCATAAACTCCACTCCTTTCTCTTGTGCCTAAACGCTGACATAACGCAGTTCTCCTTGAAGGCTATTGCTACCTTAGAGGTGCCTTAAGCTCTCTTTGAATCGCAACTGTGGAAAAAAGGTACAGTGACTACTTGAAACAAAAAACTTCGGCCAGACAACAGTATCTACTGTTGTCTGGCCGAAGTTTTTTGCTCCGGAGAATGCCACCAGACTTCCCGGTGTCGAGTCGACCGGGCTTTTCGATTCACCTGAACTTTTTCAACGGTGTTCTCGATCACCACCGCATACCAAAAGTGCTCTCCTATTTTGGAAGATCAGGCTAGTATAAAATTATTTGTTTGAATGTGCGTTATGCCAAAAGTGCTCACCTATTTTTGAATGTGCGCCCGGGGCCGAACTGTGGCATCTGGGGGCTACCACATGGATGTAGAGAGTCATCCACCCCTTTTGCGTGAATCGAATCGGATGTCAGAAGCGTACCCGATGGTGCATAAAAAGTCAAGAGGAGGCTGAAAGCGCCTCAGGGCCAGCGCATCTTAATTGATGAGCACCAAGCTCAAATAGTCGTTGTCCCATCCCGCCTTCTTCTGGCGAGCCTTAATCCCACGCTTGTTGGTCTTCTCTTGGCGCAGCAGGTTGAGAGTGATATGGCGTATCATCGC
>DATGIG010000808.1:0-12011 GCA_035295825.1 Chthonomonadaceae bacterium
ATCCGTCCTGTAGTGCGATCCAGCACCCAGATGTCCTGGGGCGCCACGGATCCGTTACAAACCATGGCGAGCATACGCCCATCCTGTGAGAATGTCAGGGACCCGGCCATCTCGGCGGGAAGCGCCGGTCCGGTCGTCACCTCACCGGTCGCGAGGTCCATGAAGACCAGTTCGCTGCGCCCCGCGACGTTCCACATCAGCGCCGCCGTTGAGCCATCCTCCGTGAGGGCAAAGCTCTCGCACTCGGCGGCGTCGCGTCCCGCCAGGAGTTCGATCCTGCCGGGGCGATGGTCGGCATCGAGGAGGATACGGGCGAACGCGATCCGCTCCCGCGCATCATCGGAGAGGAGGTAGAGCGTCCGCCCATCCGGTGAGAACTGGGCGGCGGCGAAGTGTCCGGGGCCTTCGTGCGGAGTCAGGAGGTGCTCCTCACCGGTCGCCAGTTCCCGGAGATAGAGATTGCTATCGCCGCGCTGCACCACCCGATAGAGCGCCGTGTAGCGTCCGTCACGGCTGATGTCGTTGATCCCACCGATGCCTCCAAGTTCGGCCACCAACTGCATCGTGCCGGTCTCCGGATCGAGGAGATAGGCATCCAACCCAATCGCGCCTCGCCGGTTGGAGGCCATCAGGATGTGTTTGCCGTCGTGGGTCCAGGCGCCGCGCAGGTTGTTCTCTTTGCCGCCGTCCGTCAGGCGGCGCAGGTCGCTGCCGTCTGGACGCACGCGGTAGATCTGCGCATTCATCCCTCCGCCGGGCGCGAGGTTGAAGGAGAGCCATTCGCCCGTGGGCGACCAGGTGACGCCGAGGATCTGGTCATCGAGCGCCGTGACCAGCTCCGGCCAACCACCCTCCGTGGGGACGATCCATACCTGCGGCACGCCATTGAGATCGCTGATAAAGGCGATCCGAGTCCCGTCCGGCGAAAAGCTGGGAGACCAGCAAGAGCCAATGCGCGCCATCCGTGCGACTACCGTTGCCAGTGTATCGGCTTCCTGATCCACATTCCGGGTCATTTTGTTCTCCTCCCTCCTTGCGTTGGTTCGTATTGTTGGGTTAGGAATTCGATACCCTTGCTTGCTCTTCCTGCCCTCTTGAGCAGGACATTGCTTCTCCCGAAAGGAATTGCTATTATCGTCTGCATCCCGAAGCGTGAGAGCGAATATCGCAACCCTCTTATAGCGCAGGAGGAGGTCCAATGGTGAGGACAATCCGGTATCTCTGTCTCATTCTCCTACTTCTGTTCGTGGGATCGGCAGGGGCAGGACGGCGGGGCGATGGGATGCCTCCGGTGCGGTTTCGGGAGCATCTCATAGATCGGATGCCGGGAGTCTACCAGTGTTCCGTTGCGGACATCAATGGAGATGGCAAGCCCGATATTTTAGCGCTCTCCAGCAGCAAGAGCGAGATCGCCTGGTACGAGAACCCAACCTGGAAGAAGCATATCATCACGACCACCACCCGAGGAAACATCGACCTCGCCGCCTACGATCTGGATGGGGACGGCAGGATGGAGATCGCCATCGCCAGCGAGTTCGATCTGGGCCATACCAAGGAGGGTGGCCGCCTCCAGTGGTTCAAGCCGGGGCAGGATCCGATGGCGGAGTGGGCGGGGCACGATTTTGCCGCCCTGCCAACCGCGCACCGGCTCCGCTGGGTGGATTGGGATGGAGACGGCAAGAAGGAGTTGGTGGTCGTGCCGATTTTAGGACCAGGAGCGACGCCCACGGAGAACACCGCCCCGGTTTCCATTATGAGTTATGCCTTTGTTAAGGGAGAGGCGCAGGCACATACGGTGGACCGTTCGCTCCATCTGGCCCACGGAATGCGGGTTCTGGACTTCGATGGCGATGGGCGCGACGACCTTCTGACGGCGAGCGCGGAGGGCGTCACCTGGTTCAAGCCTGTCGGCAAGGGGGCAAACCGGACCTGGCAGAAGATACCATTGGCTTCCGGAAATCCCGCTGCGCCGCCGAAGCGGGGCTGCAGCGAAGTGGATCGCGGCTGGCTCACAGGAAAGAGGCCCTTCCTGGCGACCATCGAACCCTGGCACGGGAACATGGTGGTGGTGTATACGCCGCCGGTGGGCCAGAACAAGCTCTGGACCCGGCATGTGATCGATGACACCCTGGAAGATGGGCATGCGCTGGCCTGTGTGGATCTGGACGGAGATGGTCAGAGCGAGATCGTCGCAGGCTATCGGGGTGGTAGGCATAACCTGTACGGCTACCGCTGCCTGAACGCAGACGGCTCCAGGTGGGAGCGCTTCGTCATCGATCCGGGCGATATGGGGGCGGCGGGAATGGTCGCTGCCGACATCAACGGTGATGGTCGCATGGACCTGGTCGTCTGTGGCACCGCGACAGCCAACGTCAAATGGTACGAGAGCCTCGGGCATTGATCTTTTCCACGGGGTCGTGGAGAGAGCAACGCATCCGAAAACATCACGGAGGGTGCGTCCGGACAGAAGGGAGGGGACGATGATAAGGGGAACATGGTTGGTATTGGCGATAGGGGGGCTGTTTTGTGTCCCGATGGCGATGGGAGGGCAGAAGCGCGAAGAGGGCTCAATGATGTATGCCCATTGGCAACATGGTCCGCCCGCCGATCCCAACTACTTTCCCATCGCCGTCTGGCTGCAGTCGCCGTCGAATGCGGCGAAGTTCAAGGCCGCCGGGATCAATCTGTTTGTCGGGCTCTGGGAGGGGCCGACGGAAGACCAACTCGCAACCCTGAAGGCGGCGGGAATGCCCGTTATCTGCGAACAGAATGCCGTAGGCCTGGCGCATAAGGACGATCCGACCATCGTGGGCTGGATGCATGGCGACGAACCGGACAACGCCCAGCCGGTGAAGGATCCGGTGACCGGGAAGGAAGGATATGGCCCCTGCGTTCCGCCTACGCGTATCGTTTCGGATTATCAACGGCTGCAAGCGACCGATCCCACGCGCCCAATCATGCTGAACCTGGGCCAGGGCGTGGCGAACGACGAATGGGTGGGACGTGGTTCCGGCGCAAAGCTGGAGGATTATGAGACCTACGTGAAGGGAGGGGACATCGTCTCCTTCGACGTCTATCCGGTGGCCGGATTGGACAAGAAGAACGGCGAGGACTATCTCTGGTATGTGCCCAAGGGGGTGGATCGTCTGGTGAAGTGGACCGGCGGGCAAAAAACCATCTGGAACTGCATCGAGTGCACCCAGATCGGCAGCGACAGAAAGCCCACGCCCCAACAGGTACGCTCGGAAGTCTGGATGGCGCTGATCCATGGCTCCAAGGGATTGATCTACTTTGTCCACCAGTTCAAACCGAAGTTCAATGAGCACGCCCTGCTGGACGATCCGGAGATGCTGAAGGAAGTGACCGAGGTCAATGGGCAGATCCGAACGCTTGCGCCCGTCTTAAATAGCCCTACTCTGGAGAGTGTGGTCATGGTCCAGTCCTCCAATGCGCAAGTTCCTGTGGATGTGATGGTCAAGCGGCAGGGCAAGGCCCTCTATGTCTTCTGTGTGGGGATGCGGAATGGGGAGACAAAGGCGACCTTCACCGTGCGCAGTGTGCCGAAGGATGCGCACGGTGAAGTGCTGTGGGATGGGGATAGAGACGGTGAAGGCAAGGGGAAGGCGGTTCTCTTAAGCGATGGGAAGTTCACCGACACCTTCAAGCCCTATGAAGTCCATATCTACCGGCTGGCTCTCTGAACTTCCTCCTTGCCCTGAACGAGCGCCATGGTCGCCCAGCAGGTAGCGGCGAACGAGATATACTGCGATTCGCCATGTGGGAAGCCGGCATCGATGAAGATGTTCGCCGGATTGACGCGCTTCTTGACATACCAGGAGCCGTCCTCATCCTGCGTGCGCAGCAGGTATTGCACGCCCCTCTGGTAGGCCGGATCGTTCGTGGACAGTTCGCCGCCGACGTGCAGGGCATACAGCGCCATTCCGGTCGCGTAGGCGTCGCTTCCGGAAGAGGCGACCTGCGCCCATCCTCCGTCCGGTCGCTGCGCCGCCAGCAGCTCCTGAAGCGGCTTCGCCCGCTCCTCCGTGTTCGCCCCTGCCAGCTTAAGCCCGAACAGGCGGGAGGATTTGTCCTCCATATTCGGCGTCGGTGTGGTGAGGAGCCACTTCTTGGCGCGCGCATAACAGTCGGCTGACTGTGCCTCCCCCTCCGCCGGGCCATACGCCCGCAGGATCCGAAGCACCAGCGCGGTGGTCGTCAGATAACTCGACTGCATCGGGCCGCGCTCCATGCCATATCCCCAGTGACCATCCGGGGCCTGCTGCATGCAGAGGAACTGCGCCATCTCCTGGAGGCCCGGATTGGTCGGGACGCCCTGGGCGATCAGGCCGTTGACGATATAACCTCCGCCAATCGGGAAGTCACCCATATCCACAGCCGGGATGGTCTTAGCGACGTTGGCATCGTGAAGCGCCATATGGACGAACGGCCCGCTCTTCTGCGCATCCTCGCCCATGTGCTGCAGATAGCTGCCGACGAGCGCCCTATCCACCGTATAGCCGTGTTGTTGGGCCGTTCCCAGGGCCATCATCCCCAACCCCTGGTGGTGGCAGGAGATGCATTGCACGCGGGAAGCGAAGGTCTTCATGGCGGTCTGCACTGCTGTCAGGCTCCGCTCTACCGCCGGTCCGGTCTGTTCCGACGTGAGCACGGCGTTCGCCGCCTGGGAGCCGGCGTCGCCGGGTTTGCGCAGCGCCAGGGCCGCGTCCCGGTACCCTCGCATTTCGGCGAGCTGGAGTGCCATCGCGCCATGACCATCCTTCAGGCCGGTATCGGCTCCATGCTGCAAGAGGGTGCTAATGACGTCGGCGCTCCCGTTGTGCCGTGAGGCGAGGGTGAGCGCGGTCGCTCCCTCCTTATCCCGGAGGTTGACCTGCGCCATCATGGCGAGCAGGGCGTGTACGCTCTCCGTATGTCCGTTCTCCGCAGCGTACATCAGCGCCGTGCGACCATGACTGTCCGTGCCGTTGATCCTGGCTCCCGCCTGGAGGAGCGCCTGAACCGCCGCCGCCTGATCGTTGCGCGCGGCATAGATGAGCGGGGTGGCGCCGTCGGCATCCTGGGCATTGGGGTTATCCCTCTTCGCCAGCAGGCGCTTGAGGACCGCCATCTCTCCATTCCCGGCGGCGAGCATCAGCGGGGTCGCGGCATCGGCCCGGCCCGTATGGATGCTGGCTCCCTTGTCCAGGAGGTGCAGCGCGGTGGCCTCGCGCCGCCCCACAAGCGCAAAGCTGAGCGCCGTCCCGTAGATGCTGGGAGCTTCGATTTGGGCATGGTGCGCCAGCAGGGAGTCCACGATCTGGGAGTTGCCGAAGAGGCCCGCCCACATGAGGGAAGTAAAGCCCAGCCAGTTGCGATTGTTTGGATCGGTTCCGTTCGCTATCAACCGGTTCACCTCCGCCGCATCATTATTGCGGATGGCGATGAACATCTCCGCGGTGAGCAGTTGGGCTTTACGCTCATTTTCAGTCTGGGGGGGTGGACCGGGTTGGGCCAGGCCCGGTCGAAGAGTAGTAAATAGCAATAGTACCAACAGGAACAGACAATACCGCTTCATAGATTGGTTCATAGTGATATTCTCCTCCAAAGCGCACGGTCGTAGGTCTCAAGAGCAGGATACTTCTTCCTTCTTACAGATTTCTTACAAGCGGTTTGTAGTCCGCTTTTCGTCGGCTCAGGATGTCATGGAAACGGGCGTTCGGATCCAATCTCTGGGATCCGAACGCAACGTTATAGGAGCGTTATCATGGGGACATACAGCCGAAAAAAGAGATTGTTTGTCTGAGTATCGAGAAGCATCGGACGCGTTATTGCGTGATCCAACCGCGCATCTTGTAGATCTGGTAACCGATGGCTTCATGGAGCCAATCTCGGAAGGCTTCCAACCGGTCATCCGGGCTGCTGAGCGAAGTGAGGTCGTACCTTCCCTCCGGGCAGGGAGAGCAGAGGACTTCCAGCCCGCTGGCTTCAAAGGTTGCCGCCGCACGGCGCATATGCATGGGGTGGCTGACGATAATCACGCGGTTCCATTGATTGAGGTGCGCCAGAAAGGCTATGGATTCCGCTTCATCGTGCGTGTTTTCGCACTTGCCTGCATTCAGGAGCGGGTAGTCGAATTTGAGGTTCTGCATCTGGAGCCGGATGGCCGGCAGGCAGGAGGGCTGAGGCGGCATGCGCTCCGTGACGACGAGGGTTGGAGCCTGCTTGGTACACAGCAACTCATAGGCATGAAAAACGCTGGCCTGGGACTTGTTGGTGAGAAGGCCATTCGCTTGAATGTCAGGGGAGAGCACGACGATTGCATCGGCGGGTTCCAACGGATCCGACCGCACCATCCCATGGACGAGGGAACGGACGAGCGGTGTGTACATCACGATCAGAAGCCCCAGGGTGACAATCGCGCCCGCTCCCAGGATGATGAAGCGCCTCTTGGTATGGGTGATGGCTGCCGTAATGAGGCCGACCAGAAGAACAATATGCGGGGAACGCAGGTCGGGGATCGCGTCTATACCCAGCCGCAACGCGCCAATCCAGATCAGGACGCCCAGGATAAATCCAAATGCGGCAAAGCCCCAGTGGATTTTACTCACAAACCCCAGTTTCCCTTTGGGCGCAAACATATTGATCCACCAGACACGCGTTTTCATGGGAATGCGGCTGACGAAAAACTTGCGCCAGCCACCCTTGGGTGGCGGTAGGATCCTCTTTAACATGGCGAATTCCTGATACGATTCAAAACGAAACCCACGATACGTGCGGGGAATGTATTCCTCGATAAAATTAGATTGCTCCCACATGCCATATTGTGCAATATCACCCCTTTCAACCTGTTAATTTCCTCCCGGAATTTCTCGGTATGGGCACGTGAAAACGGAGTTGGCTCAGGGGAAAGGGAAGGATTGGAAGGGAGCGTCGTCGAACTGACTCAGGGTAATGCTGGCGTGTACAGGGAACAGCGGTGGGATTCAGGGAAGGGGGGAGCATCCCCCAGGATGGGAACCAAAATGACAGATCGAGACATCCGCGAGAGCGACGCGGATATGCCGGGCAAACGTCCGCATATCGGCATATGCGGGATCTATGGAGGCATCCCTGCCGAATGGTTCGAGCGCGGGCAGACGCTGGCGGATTATGGGGTGAATGCGGTCTGGATCGGTTCCGGCGCTTTGAATAACGATGGGATCGCCCTGTTGAAGCGCCAGGGCTCGAAGGTCTACGCAGAGTTCAACACACTGCATGACGCCGGCCTGCTTACGGTATATCCGGATGCAGCGCCAATCGGGACGGATGGGGAAGTCTGTCCGCCTCCCGATGGCTGGCAGGGGATCTGCCCGACGCATCCGGGCTATCGGCGAAATCGGATGGAGGCATTTCAGGCAGCGCTGCGTGATTTCGATATCGATGGCATCTGGCTGGACTATCACCATAGCCATGCCAGTTGGGAGCAAGCGGTTCCCAACATGCCCGATACGTGTTTCTGTCCGCGATGCCTGTCTCTCTTCTCCCAGGATACGGAGATCGTCCTGCCGCGCGAGCCGGTTACCGTACTCTCCAGGCGGCTGTTGGGAGAGTATCGGGACGTATGGACGCGTTGGCGATGTGCGATAAACACGGACTGGGTTCGGGAGTTTCGATCCATCGTGGATGTGGTGCGACCGGACGCGCTGTTGGGGTCGTTTCATTGCCCCTGGAGTACCGAGGACTTCGAGGGGGCGTTGCGAGGTAAGCTGGCGATTGATTTGCAGGCCCAGGCACGCTATATGGATGTCTTCAGCATCATGCCGTATCATGCCCGCTTCGGCCATGCGGACGACCCTGCCTGGATCTCACGTCAGATCTCCTGGTTGGGGCAGTATTTGGGGGTGGAGGGGCGTCCCGGAGAGCGCAATCGAATCTGGCCTATCGTACAGTTGTCCGATTGGGGGGAGACGGTGGCTGTGGAGCAGGTGGTTGAAGTGTTGGAACAGGGCACGCGCACGCCCGCGACGGGAGTGATGGTTTTCGCCTGGGGGTCTTTACGCAACCAACCGGAGAAGGTGGAGGAGATGGGACGTTTCTATCGGAACATAGCGCCATGAAAAGACAGGAATCATCTTGCTCCGGTTTTGTTCGGGGAATGGTGTTGACGCTTCTGGCGATGACACTGTGCTCCGCACGAGCAGCGGATGCGCAACCCACCGCTGCGGACTTCAAAACCTGGGGCATGGAGACGTTGGACCAGATCGAGAAGGACTTTGCGTTTCCCACACGCGGGCTCTATGCCGACACCTGGAAACGCGGACAGGAGAAGCCGGGCGGACCGGTATTTATGTGGGGAGGCGGGGTGCAGCTCTCGGCGCTGGCTGTCGCCGCGCGCCTGGAGCCGAAGCGCTATTCCGCCCGGTTGCGGCAGTTTATCACGGCCTTAGACGGCTATTGGACGCCGGGAGACAATGGTATCGGCGGGTATGATGTGCTGCCCGTTCCCAAACCGCTCGACCGCTACTACGATGATAACCTCTGGGTGGCTCTGGCCTTGATCGAAGCCTTCGAGGTGACACACGATACGGCCTATCGGGACCGCGCTGAGGCCGTTTTCACCTTTGTTCTGAGCGGCGAGGACAACAAACTGGACGGCGGCATCTACTGGCGAGAGAGGGAGAAGACGAGCAAGAACACCTGCTCCAACGGTCCTGCCGTGGCGCTGGCGCTGCGCCTGTATCAGGTTACAAAAAAGTCCTCCTACCTGGATATCGCCCGCCGCCTGTATGCCTGGACGAATGCGCATCTCCAGGATACGGATGGCTTGTACTGGGACAATATCCGCTTGGATGGCTCCGTCGAGAAGATGAAATGGTCGTACAATACGGCGTTGATGCTGCGGGCAAACTGCCTGTTTTACGCTGTCACGCACGAGAAGAAGTACCTGGACGAGGCGGAGCGAATCGCCAGGGCATCAGAGGCCCACTGGGTAAAGGCGGATACCGGAACGATCGCCGACGACGGAGCTTTTGCGCACCTGCTCTCGGAGGCCTTTTTGGCGCTTCACGAGCAGGATCAAGATCCCCATTGGGCAGAGGTGGTACGTCGGGCACTTACCTTTGTCCATAGCCATTTGCGCGACACGGATGGGCACTATAGCGAGAAGTGGCAGCAGCAGGTGACGGATCGGCTCGATAAGGTGAGCCTGCTGAGCCAGGCCAGCGTTGCGCGCGCATTCCTGGTCGCATCGCTGCGTGTCGAACAGAAATGATAAGATCGAACATCGAAAAGGAGAACAGAATGAAATTATCGTGTCAGGAAGGGCTGATACCGGGGGCGACGTTCGCCGAAAAGCTGCGCAATCTGGAAGCCTATGGCTTTGAGGGCGTCGAATTGAACGGGGGCGCTCTTAACGACCCGGCGGGCTTCGCAGAGCGAAAACAGGCGCTGGCAGATAGCCCGGTGCGGGCTTCGTCGATCTGCGGCGGCTGCCCGGCGGAGTTGGTTCATTCCGATCCCAAGCGACGGCAGATCTGCGCCGACGCCCTCAAGCGGCATCTGGACTATGCCGCCGAGTTGGGGGCGGTTGGGCCGATCACCGTACCGATCTTCAACCACAATGATCGTGTCCCCGACTTATCCCCCTGGAAATCCCGTTTCCAGATAGAGCAGGAGTTGCTCGCCACCATGCTGGGCGCCTTGATCCCGCATGCGGTGCAGGCCGGCGCGGCCATTCTGCTGGAGCCGCTCAACCGCTACGAATCCAACAGCCTCCCGCAGCAGAAGGATGGCGCCGCCATTGTGCGCCAACTTCAGAGCCCTGGAGTACGGTTGATGTCGGATGTGTTCCATATGCACATCGAAGAGCCTAACAGCCCGGCGACGATCCGCGAAGTGGGGGACTGCATCGGGCATGTCCACCTCGCCGACAACACCCGCAAGGAGCCGGGAAGCGGGGATATCGATTTCCGTCAGATCATGACAGCCCTCAAAGCGGTCGGGTTTACGGGTTACATGGCGTTCGAGTGCGGCTTATCCGGGCCGGCGGCGGAAGTTTTGCCGCGCAGTGTGGCCTACCTCAAGGACTGTATCGGAGGGTAAGACGATGGGTTATCGGCTCCTATCCACCCGTGTCGCTCACCCGCTGGGTATAGGAGCCGGATTGGCCCCGTTGAAATGAAAATTCTGCCCTTCAGGATTTCGCCTCTTCCGGTTCTTCTCTCCTATCGGGAGTAAGGTAGATAGGAGAGACCTCATGCTTTCCCTCGTTATATAAGGATCCATTATCAATCGTAACCACGTTGAGAGGTAAGTGAATGTCTCAAACTTGGACAACGCAACAGATACTCGCCCTGGCGCCGGACCCGGCCTCCGCAAAAGCCGGACAGGGCCTGACAGGCGTGAATAAGTGGGTGTCACTAGGCCGCAATGAACAGACTGTCTGGGGTGAATGCCAGGGGAGCGGGAGCAGCCCTTATCAGGTCCAGATCGAACTCTCCGAACCGGCATTCCGGTGCAGTTGCCCCAGCCGCAAGTTTCCCTGCAAGCATGGCATCGGCCTCTTTCTTATCTTCGCTAACAACGTCGCCGCGATCCAGGAGGCAGCGCCGCCGGGTTGGGTAGCCGATTGGCTGTCCAAGCGCGAGGAGAAGGCGGAGAAGAAGAAGGAGGCCGGCAAGCCCGACAGCGAAAAATCGCCGGAGGAGCTGGCGAAGGCCGCCGAAGAGCAGGCCAAGCGGGCCGCCCAACGTCAGAAGAAGGTGAATCAGGGCCTACAGGATCTGGACCTCTGGCTGCGCGATCTGGCACGGCAGGGCCTGGCCTCGATCCAGGCGCGCCCTTACAAATTCTGGGACGACGCGGCGGCGCGCCTGGTGGACGCCCAGGCGCCCGGAGTGGCGCGCATGCTGCGCGAAATGGCTTCCATCCCCAGTTCCGGAAGCGGCTGGCAGGAGCGCCTGCTGGAGCGCCTGGGGCTGGTCAGCCTGTTGTTGGAAGCATCCGGGCGGTTGGAAGCGCTGCCCGAACCCGTGCAGGCGGATGTGCGAGACGCCATCGGCTGGAATGTACGCCAGGAGAGCGTAAAGGCCGGGGCGGGAGAGACGGATCTCTGGCTGGTACTGGGGCAGCGGGCCTATGAAGAGGACCAGTTCAAGGTGCAGCGCACCTGGCTGCGTGGGCATAGAACGGGCCGTGACGCCCTCATCCTGAACTTCATACGTCAGGGGCAGCCCATGGAGACCGTTCTTGCGATAGGGACATGCTTCGAGGCGGAGTTGGCGTTCTTCCCCAGCGCGTGGCCGTTGCGCGCCCTGGTGAAGGAAGGGACTAAGTCCGCGACGATGCCTATTACGGATTTCCCAGCCTATGCGAATGCCCCGGACATGCTCTCCTCCTATGCGGACGCCATCGCAAGCAATCCCTGGCTGGATGTCTTCCCCGCCGCCTTAACACCGGTGATCCCGTTCCGTCAGGGTGAAACCTGGAGCGTGCGGGATCAGGAGGGCCACCTGCTAACCTTGAGCCACGCCTTCACACAGCAGTGGAGACTGATGGCGGTGAGCGGGGGGCACCCCGTGACCCTTTTCGGAGAGTGGGATGGCGCCCACTTCCTTCCGGTCAGTGCCTGGACCAACGCGCGGCTGATTGCGCTTACCTGATAGACGAATTGATTAAACCTTGCACAATGCTGAGCTCGGGCACACAACGTACCCGCCTCATCTAGCCTTCGGCTGAGCGTCCTGCGGACGCGGGAATGTGCAATGTTTAATTGTTGTCTCGATAAGAGAGGAACAGATCGGTGCAAGTCTGGCAAGATGTATTGAGAGTTGCCCTGGTGGGGACAGAACAGCAGGCAGCGGAGGTCTCCACCGCAGAGCCCCCGGTCGGGGCGTTGCTGGAGCAGTTATCCGGTGTGGAGAAGGAGCGGAACCTCCTCCGCACTTGCGGCCTCCTGACGGCGTATCGCCGGGCGGGGTATCACCCGCCTATGGCGGAGAGCGCCCCTCCGACGCCGGCAGACTCCGAGGAGA
>DATGIG010000809.1:0-6271 GCA_035295825.1 Chthonomonadaceae bacterium
CCTCGATGGACACGATGACCGTGCTCTCAGACCCCCGACAACCCCGGCTGCCTCGCAGCGTGCCGGAGGCGCAGGGGGTCGCCTCGTTCGCTGTTCTCACCTTTGTAGAAGAGGCGGATCGCACCCTCGATTCGCTGCACAGCCTGATGCTGCTGCGTCACGGCCATGTGGTGGCGGAGGGCTGGTGGTCGCCGTACCGCCCGGAGCGCCCGCACATGCTGTTCTCGCTCAGCAAAAGCTTCACCTCCACGGCGGCTGGGCTGGCGATCGCGGAGAAACGACTCTCTCTGGACGACCCGGTGTTGGGTTTCTTTCCGGACGAGGCGCCTGCGGAAGTCAGCGAGAATCTGGCCGCCATGCGCGTGCGCCACCTACTATCCATGTCCACGGGACATGCCGAGGATACCACGGGCGCCCTGCGCCAGGACCCGAACGGAGACTGGGTCAGAGCCTTCCTGGCGCAGCCTGTGCAACACGTTCCAGGCACCCACTTCCTCTATAACAGCGGCGCGACCTATATGGTAGCGGCGATCCTGCACAAGGTGACCGGAACGACACTGCTGGACTACCTGCAGCCGCGCCTGTTCGCGCCACTCGGCATCATCGCCCCGACCTGGGAGTCGTGCCCGCGTGGAATCCAGGTGGGCGGATGGGGGCTGAGCCTCACGACCGAAGACATCGCGCGGTTCGGCCAGCTTTACCTGCAAAAGGGCGTATGGAACGATGCGCGGCTGCTGCCGGAAGCGTGGGTGGAGGAGGCGACCGTGCGCCAGGTCGCCAACGGAGACAACCCCGAGAGCGACTGGAGCCAGGGATACGGCTATCAGTTCTGGCGCTGCCGTCATGGAGCGTACCGAGGCGACGGCGCTTTCGGCCAGTACTGCCTCGTTCTGCCGGAGCAGGATGCGGTGCTGGCGATCACAGCGGGTCTCGGGGACATGCAGGCGGTACTGAACCTCGTCTGGCAGAGCCTGCTTCCCGCGATGGCGCCTTCCTCGCTTCCGGAAGCGCCCCAGGCGCATGGGACGCTGCACCACACCCTCGGCGCCTTGACCCTGCGGCCCGCAGAGGGCCAGCCTTCGGCGGCGATGGCAGCGGAGGTATCGGGCCGGACCTATCGCTTCGAGCCGAACGATCCGAACCGTTCGGATTGGATGGCGATCTGGTTCGCGTTCGGGGATAGTGAGAGCCTGGTGCGGATCGAGACTGAGCAGGGCGAGAACCGGATCGCCATCGGCCATGCCGGCGCCTGGATCGAAGGGACCGCCCGCCTGGATCGCCCGGATCCTCAGCCTATCGCCGCCAGCGGCGCCTGGACGAATGCGGATACCTATCTGGTGAAGCTCGCCCATTGCGAGTCCGCGTTCGTGACGACGATCACGTGCCGTTTTCTCGGGAAGCGGGTCCTGGTCGCCCGTCGCGTCAACGTCGCGTTTGGGCCGACCGAGCGTCCGCAACTGGTGGGCTCTGTTTAAATCAATGGTCGAACTGATGTTTCGGACATCAAGCCACCTCCCGCTATAGGTTGCTCCATAACCATCTCGCGCGTTTAACCATCCTTTTGAGGGCGCAGCAAGCAGCGCCCCTACGTAAGCTCCTTCTGGCGGCATTGTAGCACGCGAAGCGCCCGCAAGGTATTCCACCGGCTGTCTCCTCCTTGCTTTTCCATGTCGAAGAGAGTCATGCCGGGAATCCGTTGCTCGACCGGCCAGCGCCCATTGGCACGGCGACGGCTTGCCAGCAGGTCAATGGGGTCTTCGAGCCTCGGATTGCCGATTTCGCGGCGGTCCCGCAGGTAATCCAACCCGCGCAGCGCCGTGTAGTGCCAATAGCTCGGATAGATCAGATGCGTAAACCGCTCGTGAATGATCTCGCCGGTCCGGTCCGAGCGATACATCTGGTGGGCGAGCATGAACTCTAACGCCCGTGTCTCGCTCTGACGAAAAACGCTCATCGAAACCGCTCCAAATTCGGCGGCCAGCGAGAGACCCTCCAGTATGTTGAAGGTCGTATGAAACGAGCTGTGTTGGGTCTGCGGATAGTTGCGTTTCCGGCAGTTCCATCCACCGTCCGGCATCTGCGCGCGAAGCACCGTGCCCGCTACGTGGGCGAGCCGCGCATCGTTGCCCAGGAAATACGCCCCGATCCGCAGCCAGAATCCGAGATGGCACAGGTCTACCCGCTTGAGGAGCCAGTCCTCGTCCACAGCCCGCTCCGGCGTCAGGTTCTGATCGAGGAACCGATAGGCAGCATCCCGCAAGGGAGGATGATCCGGTGGCAGTCCGCAGTCCACGAGCGTCAGCAAGGTCCAGAGAGTCCCGGTCCATCGCCCCTCCGGCCATGTCCCGTCCGCGCGCAGGCTTTCCAGGAATCGCGCGCCCCAACCAGACTGCAGGGTCTGACGCTGCTCGGCCTGCCACTCTTCCGCAGACCGGTTGCAGAGATCGCGCAGGGTCTGCCATCGAATCACCGGGTCGCCTTCCATCAACCAGGCGATCACGCTTACCTGTGTCATAGAGTCCCTCTCTTCTATTGCATAGGCCAAAGCCATCGGTTACGATTCTACTATCGATATCCAAATAATCTCGGAAGTTGACCGGGCCGTGAGCGACCCGTCTGGCAGGCGGCTGCGCCGCCAACCGCCCTCATGGGCGGACTGAAAGCGGATAAGAGTTTGTCGCTTGTCGCTCCCCACCCCCACAGATTGCGTGTGGGAGTAATATTGTTTGGGTGAGAATGCCTCTTCGTCTGTCAGATTTTGACCTTCCTCGTCTACATTTAAAAAGAAATTTTAATTTAGAAAAAATAATACATAGTTAACTTGCAATTAAATAGATTCTGATGTATAATTGAGACAGGATACAGGAGCTGCAAAGACATGGACAAGACCTATACCCTGGAAGAGTTAGCTGCAGAAGCTGGGGTATCGATATCGGCAGTTCGATACTACATTCGAGAGGGACTGCTGGAAGGCCCGGAAACGCGCGGCCGTTATGCCAGGTATACGGATCGCCATCTCGCAGCACTCAGAAGGATCCAGGAGCTTGCCGGACGCGGCCTCAAAGTCGCTGGTATCAAGCAGCAATTACGTCAGGAGGACGCTGGCGCTTATGTGCAGAGAGCACTAGCGGCCTTACTGCGAGAAAAGCCTATTCCAGAACCTGTTTCTCATGTTGGCATTGCGTCCACACAGGAAACAGAACACGCAGACACCTGGAAGCGCATTCGGCTCGCGGGAGAAGTCGAAATTCTATTTCGTTATCCGGCAAGCCCCGAAATGCAGGCCAGGATAGATCGGATGATTGCCTGCTTTCATTCGAATGGCAATCAAGAAAAATAGGAAGGGGAGAAAGATGTCCGCAACACTCACACTACAGGCAGCATGCGACGTTCCTTACCTGAGCGTCAGCGAGGTGACGAAGCGCATTGTTCGTCTAACCGTCGCGAACAACGACCATTCGTGGTCTGCCGCGCGCCTGCCGCTCAATATCTGTCTGGCGCTGGACCGATCTTCCAGTATGGCCGGTAGCAAGCTGGATACGCTCAAGGCCGCTGCAATCTCGCTCATAGATCACCTTGGCGAGAGAGATATGATCGGCGTGTTGGCTTTCGATAGCAAATGCGAAGTAATCGCTCCAACGACCGCTCTATTCAGAGATCAAAAGGAGCAACTCCAGCAGCGTATTGCTGCGATCCGAACCGGCAATGGGACTGCGCTGCTGGAAGCCTATCTTAAAAGCGCCGGTATGGTCGCCGATCACCTGCTCTCTCATGGGGTCAACGAGGTGCTGCTGGTGACCGATGGCGGCGCGAACCTGCCGGCGCATCCCGATCCGAAAGAAGTCGCGAAGCACGCGGACGAATTGAGAAAGCGTGGAATCCAGTCCAGCGTTTATGGCATCGGGGCAGACATCAAGCCGTTCTACCTGACGCCTCTCAGCAGCTACGGAGGAGGCTCTTACACCTATCTGGCCGGTCATGGGAACGCGCAGATGTTCCAACCCCGGCAGAACCATCTGCTGCATGTGGTCGCGCGGGATACGACTCTGCGTATCGCCATGCCGTCAGGAGCCAAAATGCGATTACTGGGTGACTTGCCACATTCGCAAGATACTCTAAGCATACCGATCGGCAATCTGAGCAGCGGCCAGACGGCAACCCTCTATGTCGAGATATTGGCGGCAACGGGGCAGGCCGGCAAATCGTTGCCGCTCAACTGTACCCTCAGCTACCTCGATAATGAGGACGAGCGTATTCATCAGAGCCTGAAGGCGACTTTCGTCTATGCAGATCATGCCACTGCCAAATCCGCGCCGAGGGACTATGAAGTTCGCCAGGGAGCGGAGTTGGTCAAAATGGGCTACGCCATCCATAAAGCCCTCTACCTGAACGACAGGAAACAGCACGCCGAAGCGGTCTCCTCCCTGCATCAGGCGATCTCAAAAATCAAATACCTGTCGCCTGCGCAGGTCAACGAACTGAAGACGCTCGCAGAAAAGATCGAGCGACACGCGCTTGGCAAGTCGGAATACCTGTCTCAATTCCACCAGGCATACCGCTGGCAAGCGATGAGGAAAGGAGAGTAAAATGGTCACCGAATGGTTCTGGGAAGGACACGTCGTCCAATCTCTTGTCAAACATCTGCAGCAAGAGGGGTGGATGATCGAGAGTGTCGCGGACACAGCCAAGAAAGAGAAGGGTGTCGATATTCGCGCTACCCGAGAGGAACGTGCATTACTGATCGAGGTGAAAGGTTTTCCATCATCTTTTTATCAGGACCCCGCGCGGCGAGATAAGGAGAAGAAAACCAAACCTACAATTCAAGCTCCTGTATGGTATGCGCAGGCTCTCCTAAAGGCCATGATGCTTCAATCCGAATTTCCAGGCGCTGATATTGCCATTGGATTACCGGAACACCGGCGATATCAAAGGCTGATCGATAAGACATCACAGCCGCTTCAGAAACTGGGCTTAACCATCTATCTGGTTAGTGAGGAGGGCGAAGTCAGAACCCTGAATTCAGTGTAGTTCAATAGGAGCAAAGACGAAGAACCTGGGCATTCTTGTTTTTTGCTTCCATGCAGAGGTAGCAGAGGGCAATACGGTTCCTCTCCCTGAGAGCGCAGCGAGCATATCAGGGAGGGGGACAGGGGTGGGCCGTCCGCAGGATGGTTGGCCGAAGGCCCCCCAGACGGGTATTTCAATGCCCAGCCTAAACCCCCGAATGGTTTGTTTATGCAGGGTTAGATCGGAAGGCAAATGTTTGCGGAGAGTCATGTTGAGCCGATTCGACGATGCTGAGAAGGGTTTCGCGGTATGGAGAGAGGGAGCAGGCGGGATCGGTGGCGGCGGGATCGCCGGTGAGCAGGGCGGCCTGGCAGCGACAGCCGCCGAAGTCATGATCTCGCAGCTCACAACTGCGGCAGGGCTCGGGCATCCATGCCGTTCCCCGGAAGCGGTTGAAGGCTTCGGACTCGGTCCATATCCAGCGCAGGGAGCGGGCGCGGATGTTGTTGAAGCGCAGGGAGGGGATTTCGGAAGCCGTCGGGCAGGGCAGCGCGTCTCCCACCGGGTTGATGGTCAGATAGCGCCTGCCCCAGCCGTTCATGCAGGGCTTGGGGCGCTCGCCATAGTAGTCCGGCAGGATATAGAGGACCTCCATCTTGCCGCGCAGCCGCGCTTTCGCCTCGGCGGCGATCCGGTCGGCCTGCTCCAGTTGCGCGCGGGTGGGCAGGAGCGCCGCCCGGTTCCGAAACGCCCAGCCGTAGAACTGCGTATTCGCCAGTTCCAGCCGCTCCGCTCCCAACTCTTCCGCGAGGGCGATCATCGCCGGGATGCGCGCGATGTTGCGCCAGTGCAGCACCACATTGACGGTCAGAGGAAAGCCGAGCGCGCGGACCAGGCGGGCGGCCTCGATCTTGCGATCATGCGCCGACGCCCCGGCGATTTCATTGGCTAACGGCGCTTCGTCGGCCTGGAAGCTGATCTGCACGCTGTCCAATCCGGCCGCCTTCAATTGCTCGGCGCGGGGACGGGTCAGGCCGATGGCGCTGGTGATGAGGTTCGTATAGAGGCCGGCCTGCCGCGCAGCGGCCACCAGCTCGGGCAGATCGGGGCGCAGAAGTGGTTCCCCGCCCGAGAACAGGACATGCAGCACCCCCAGATCACTCGCCTCTTCTATAGCCTGCACCCACTCGGCGGTCGTCATCTCGGCGCCCGTTGGCGAGTATTGCGTGGGGTTGGAGCAGTAGGGGCAGTGCAGGGGACAGCG
>DATGIG010000810.1:0-3105 GCA_035295825.1 Chthonomonadaceae bacterium
CCGCGAACGCCTCTCGCAGCTTGTCTTTTGCATCCGGCTGGCGCGCGTCGTCATTGGAGGCGATGCCCACATACATCTGGGCCTTGATTTTCGGCACGAGCAGGTGCGGACTGTCGGGGCGATCCGTGACGAGGCCGCCGCCATGGAAGGAGGCGCCGGCTCCGATCCGATCCGGCAGGGACGCGGCGGTTCGGAAGACGAGCGGTCCCCCCATGCAATAGCCCTGGGTGCCGATTTTGCGGCGCTTGTTCACCTGCTTCTGGGAGTCGAGGAAGGCGACATACGCGGCGGCGTCCCTTTCGGCCGCGCCCGGCTCTTGCATCCCGGACATGAGCTTGCGGAGGCGGGCCATGTCGTCCTGGTTCTGGAAGCTGAACGTTTTGGTGTTCAGGTCGAAGGTATTGGCAGCGCCGGCGCGGTAGTACGGATTCGGCACCAGCACAGTGTAGCCCTCGGCCGCGATGCGCTTGCCGATGTCGCGCATGGCGGGCCGCAGGCCGAAGGCGTCGGGCCAGATCAGCACACCCGGATGCGCGCCCTTTGTGGGGTAGATAAAGGCTGCATCACATACGCCGTCGGGCGTCTTGATCTGCACGTCCCTCTCCTCCACGGGACTCGCCGCTCCCGCGGCTGCGGTAGCGGCGGATGCCAGCGCCGCTCCCACCGCCAGCTTTACGACATCTCGACGTGACGGGTCGCTCGGTTCTTCATTTCTGGGTCGATCCGGATCCTGCATCGTTGTCTCCTCGGAACTGTCTTGTACACCTTAGCCGAAGGGCAGAAGCAATTTCGTCAATGTCGATCGTACTTCATCGGGGGTCGTCATGCCCACCGCCTGTACAATCCCCTTCTTGTTTACCACGATGTTGATGGGCACACCATGCAATCCCAGGCGCGTCATGTATTCGGCCTCCGTATCCAGCAATACGGGACACTGGAGTTTATGGATAGAGCAAAAATGTTGCGCTTCTTCCTGCGCCTTGAGATGCTCCCAGACGTTGATCATCACCACTTCCAGGCCATAACTCTTGGCGCGACGCGCGACTTCTTCGAGTAGCGGAGCCTCCGCATTGCAAGGCCCTCACCAACTGGCGAACATATTGATGATATAAGGTTTACCTTGCCATTCTG
Organism: Chthonomonadaceae bacterium; assembly: GCA_035295825.1. Taxonomy (GTDB): domain Bacteria; phylum Armatimonadota; class Chthonomonadetes; order Chthonomonadales; family Chthonomonadaceae; genus DATGIG01. The sequence continues at coordinate 1,132 of DATGIG010000810.1, forward strand.
CTGAAGTGCGCTCCTGACCGGTCACCATATCCGGCAGGCGAAACGGCGGAACCGGTTGTCCCACCAGAGGATGCTTGGCTGTTTTGGGCAACTCCTTGGGCTTACTCTGCAAGTGATCCCGGAAGACACTGACCGTATTGCTGCCCGCATTGGAAGTGAAGATCGTGTCGGTCTGCTCGTCTACGGCAAGATCGCCCGGCGCTTCCCCGACGGGTACACGCGCCCATTCTTTGCCGGAAGCCTGGTCAATCACACTGATCTTGCCTGTTCCACGATTGGCCGTATAGATGCGGGCGCCCATTTTGCCGGTGGCCATGCCGACCGGCGCGCGTTCCACAGGGATCGTAGCGACCACCTTTTGCTTGTTCAGATCGATGACCGCGACCGTACTGACCAGGGAGTTGGCAACATAAGCGCGGGCGCGGGCAGAATCGATTGCGATCTTGCACGGAGCATAATCGACCTTGATCTCTCCTTTCACTGCGTTGGTGGTGCCATCAATGATGGTGATCGAAGCATCTCCAAAATTGACGCAGTAGACCTCGTCACGGGCCGGATTGGCCCCCAGGCTCCCCGCCGCTAGCTTTGCCGGAACGACCGCCAACACCTGCAGAGTGTCGGCATCGATCACACTGACCGTATTGGCGCCGGTGTTGCCGCAGTAGAGTTTACGCTTCTCCGCATAGAGACCGATGCCTGCCGGATAAGCTTCCACGGGGATCTGCCCGATGACTCGTAGCGTGGTCGCGTCAATGGCGCTAACCGTATCCGAGCGCGCATCCGAGGTAAAAACACGCTTGCGGGTCTGGTCATAGACCAATCCAATAGGTTCGTTGCCGACAGGCACTTCCCCTACCGCAGCGAGGGTATCCATGTCGAAGACGGTGACGCTATTGCTGCGCGAACAGGCGACGAAACCACGCCGCAGTTGGGGAGCCAGGGCAATGCCTTCCGGTCCTAGCCCCACAGGGACCGTACCCAGCGCAGGGAAAGGATCAGAAGAGTACGATTGCACTCCGGTTTCTTTATCCGCCATTCTTTCTCCTCTTGCCGACTGACGCCTGGCTCTCTTATGGTGAGAGCCTCAGAGCAGAACGGCAGAATCTGAGGATTAGCTCCCGATCAGAGAGCCGGCCCCCGATAATGTTCCGCTTTCCCTGGCATACTTCCTGCATTCCTGCATCCTGAAGAAAGATCTGTTTCCAAACAAAATCAGATCTTCCTCCAAATCCTCCTCCAACCTGCTGGAGGCTGCAGGCCCTTAATACACGTCCAACGCCAAAAGATAAGTTTATAAGTCGCGAAAAAGGGTGAAACGGTTGGCGACTCGTATCGTCTAAATCTACGACAATGTTCGTACGATATTAATAGTACGACAACCATAGTATGGCAGGAGAGGGAAATGCGCCATCAACCACAACCGACAGAGGCGGAATATGCGATCCTTCAGGTGCTCTGGCGGCTCGGAGCGGGCACCGTGCGGGATGTGCACAGGATTATGAACCAGTCCCGAGAGATCGGCTACACCTCGGTCTTGAAGACGCTCCAGGTCATGACGGAAAAGGGCCTCGTGATCCGCAATGAGCAAGAGCGCGCCCATGTCTACACACCCGCTTTTTCCGAAGAGACGACGCAGGGCGGCATTCTGAGAGACCTGCTGCGGCGCGTGTTCAGCGGCTCGCCGCAGCGACTGGTCATGCGCGCCCTGGAGGTGCAACCCGCGACGCCGGAGGAGCGCGCCGAGATCCGTCGCCTGCTGGATGCGCTCGATCAACAGGGCGAAGAGAGCCGCAAGGACAAAAGCAGCGAAGATCAAAGCAGCCGGGACAAAACAGGACAACCGAGCCGGGAGGATTCACCATGCTGATCTGGTCTAAAGAGGCGTTCATCTCAGCATTGGGCCTGTCGCTGGCGCACTCCCTGTGGCAGGGAGCGCTGGTGGGGGCGGTGGCCGTTGCCCTGCACTTACGTTTC
>DATGIG010000811.1:0-5649 GCA_035295825.1 Chthonomonadaceae bacterium
CGCAACAACGAGGATGACCACTCCGACGCCGATGATGATTCCGAGCATTGTGAGCGCCGTCCGCAGCTTATTGTTCGATAGCCCACGCACAGCCACACGAAAGCATTCCCAGAGATTCATTTCGCTTTTCGCTTCACCTTCCTGGTCTATCGAGGCAACGTTGAAATAGGCCGTTTGGCCCATGTGTATCCCATAATAGCAGTATACACTATCTTATCTCGATGCCATCCAGGGTAAGGGAGGGCAAGAACGACTCTGAATAAACTCTAAACAAAGGAACGGTAAGCAGTGCAGCTCATAGGAGCGCCGACCGCTCGGATGGCGGCGGCGAGCGTAACAAGCGCTATGAGAAGCGGGAACGCTGCATGCCCGAAACGGCCCGTGGCGATGGCGAAAGTGCGTAGAGGCAGCACGGTTCTCTCCTCCCATCGCAGTCAGGGGCGGGAGCGGGTGAGGCTGTCAATGCGCTTCCGCTCCTCCTCGGTGAACTCCATATGATCCAGCGCCTTGACGTTCTCCTCGATCTGTTGGACGCTGGAGGCGCCGATCAGGGCGCTGGTGATGGTCGGCAGGCGCAGCGTCCAGGCGAGCGCCATCTGGGCCAGCGTCTGGCCGCGCTCCTTCGCCATCGCATTGAGTTCGACCAGCACTGCCCTCTTCTCGGCGTTCAGGTTCTTCTCCACCCACTCCTTACCCCACTTCTGGGCCGCCCGGCTCTCGGCAGGGATGTCGCCGCCCAGATACTTGTCGGTCAGCAATCCGGAGGCCAGCGGGCAGAAGGGGATCACGCCCGTACCGGCACGTTCGGTCTGCGGCAACAGGTCCCACTCGATCCCCCGGCTCAACATATTGTAGTAGGGTTGATGGATGGTGATGGGAGCCAGACCCATCCGTTCGCACACCCGCACCGCCTCCGCAAAGTGCGCGCCGCTGTAGCTGCTCACCCCGATGTAGAGCGCCTTGCCCTGCCGCACCAGATGATCGAGCGCGGCCATCGTCTCCTCCAGCGGAGTATCGTGGTCGGGCCGATGGGAGTAGAAGATATCGAAATACTCCAGACCCATCCGCTTGAGCGACTGGTCACAACTGGCGATGATGTACTTCCGGCTGCCCCACTCCCCATAGGGGCCGGGCCACATGTAGTACCCGGCCTTGCTGGAGATGATCAGCTCGTCACGCGGCATCTCTTTGACGATCTTGCCGCACACGATCTCGGCATTGCCCGGCGGAGTGCCGTAGTTATTCGCCAGGTCAAAATGCGTGATCCCCAAATCGAAGGCTCGAAACAGGCACTCTTTCGCAACCTCCGCGTCGCGGTAGCCGCCGAACGTCTCCCACGCCCCCAGCGAGATGGCGGGAAGTCGGAGCCCGCTTCTGCCGCAGCGCCGGTACTTCATCTTCTCATATCGGTCCTTTGCCCACTCGTGTGTCATCTATCGTGTATCCCTCCTGCCACATATTTGTATTCTCAGCCTGTGGTTTAGGGATCGGGCAGCGAAACTCCTTCCTGAAAAGCCGATGGGGAAATGCGACCCCTAACCTGGATCTCAGTTGCCCACGCCGACCAGGCTGGATTTGCTGCGAGTGAACTGGAGTTCCACCGAGGATTGCCGTCTCTCCAGCAGCGCCCGGCTCAGTTCGATGACCTCTTCTGCCTCATAGGTGCTGAGGGTTCCAATGGTGACCATATCGCAGTCGCGCAAGGTGCTCCAGGCGAATGCCAGGCCGGTAGGCGGCAGCAGGCGGCCCGCTGCCAGCGGCTTGATGGTCATCACCGGTTTGCGCGCCTTCTGAATGATGCGCTGGAGCCAGTCGGTCTCCACCTGGCAGAGAAAGCCCGCCGCATTGTAGGGCTGGATATAGGTCTCCACATCGGCCTCGCAGGCATCCGAGCAGGTGATGGCTTCCGGCATATGGGAACTCAGGCCGGGGATCATCCCGGCTTCCCGTACCACACGCAGGTGATCGATCAACTGGGGATCGAGACAGCGGCGGATGCGGTCAATGCGGGGGTCCGTGACGCACTGATGCGGGAAGCAGAAGGTCGCTCCCATGGCTTTGGCCCGATCCACGCTGATCTGCCACGTATCCGGGTTATCGTGTTCGGCGTAAGAGGGGGTGACGATCAGCCGGATCGGGACCCCGACACGCTGCTCGGCTTCGCGTGCGGCCTGCGCCACAAACGCGTGGATCGGCGTCATCACGGCATTGCAGCCGTTGCGGGCAAAGACCTCGATCAGTTTCGCCATTTTGCCCGGCGTATCGAACTGCTCGCGGATGAACCTGTCCTTCGCGGCGCTGGTGTGGGAGTAGCCCAGCATCCAGTTGGTACCGCAGATCAGGCGCGGCATGGAGACCCCGCCTACCATCGTGCGTGGAAAATCGTTCATCGTTGTTCTCCTTCTCTCTGTGCCGCAAGGGCTTGGATCAGAACTTGCCGGCCTGTTCCGGTCGAAAAGATTGCAGCACCTTCATGTAGTTGGCGCGCTCGAAAGCAGCGGGTTCGGCCACATGCAACTGGCTCAGCGCGCCGCGCATCTGCCGGATGGAAGAGAACTCATACTCCTCCATCCACGCGCGCATGGCGCTCAGGATCTCCCCGATCCGACCCAGCCCGTTCTGGAGCAACTCCGCCGCCATCATCGCGATTTTGGCGCCGGCCATCATCGCTTTCAATACATCCCGATGGGTATGGACCCCGCCGGTGATGGCAAAGTCCAGGGGAATGCGTCCGTACAGGATGGCGACCCAGCGCAGGGGCAGCCGCAGCTCCTCCGAGCGGCTGAAGGCGAGGGAGGGCGTCACCTCCAGCTGCTCGATGTCCAGATCCGGCTGGTAGAAGCGATTGAACAGCACCAGCGCATCCGCCCCGCTCTCATAGAAGCTCTGGGCCACATTCGCCATCGCCGTAAAGTAGGGGCCGATCTTGATCGCGACCGGAATGCGCACGCTCTGCTTTACCTGCGCCACGGCATCCAGGTACATGTACTCGGTCGTCAGGCTGGTGATCTCCGGATTGGTGGCGATATAGTAGAGGTTCAACTCCAGCGCATCCGCCCCGGCCTCTTCGATCCGCCGGGCATACTCCATCCATCCCCCACGGGACACCCCGTTCAGGCTCCCGATGATCGGAATATCGACCGCCTGCTTCGCCCGGCGGATCAGCTCCAGATACTCCTCCGGCCCCACATTGTACCGGCCCATCTCAGGAAAGTAGTTGAGGGCTTCCGGGTAACTCTCCGTGCCGTGGGCCAGGTAGTAGTCCAACTGCTGGCTCTCCAGAGTGATCTGCTCTTCAAAGAGGGAGTACATCACGACCGCAGCGGCGCCCGCATCCTCCATGCGGCGGATGCCATCCAGGCTGTTGGACAGCGGCGAGGCCGAAGGAACGATCGGATTTTTGAGGTTCAAGCCCAGATAGGTAGTCGTCAAATCCATGCTCTGTTTGCTCCTATTTCTGAATTTCTGCGCCCTGGCTTGAGGCCGCCATCTGCTTGTAGGCCCTCCAGGTCTCACGGACGTCCTCCTGCGCGGCTTGCAGCAGGCGTCGGGCGCGCGCCGGATCGCTCTGTTGGAGGATCCGATAACGCCCCTCGGTATAGATATAGTCTTCGAGCGCAATACTCGGCTCGGCGCTATCGAGTTGGAACGGGGTTTTGCCTTCCACCGCCAGGTCGGGGTTATACCGGTAGAGGGGCCAGTAGCCGGACTCCACCGCCAGCTTCTGCTGATCCAGGCTGCGCGCCATATCGATTCCGTGGGCGATGCAGGGACTGTAGGCGATGATGAGAGACGGCCCCTCGTAGGCTTCCGCCTCCAGGAAGGCCCGAACCACATGCTGGTCTTTCGCGCCCAGGGCGACCTGAGCCACATAGACATTGCCGTAGGCCATGGCCATCCGACCCAGATCCTTCTTCGGACGGGATTTGCCGCTCGATGCGAACTTCGCCACCGCGCCCCGCGCCGTCGCCTTGGACGCCTGGCCGCCCGTATTGGAGTAGACCTCGGTATCGAGCACCAGCAGGTTGACGTTGTAGCCGCTCGCCAGTACGTGGTCCAGGCCGCCGTAGCCGATGTCGTACGCCCAACCGTCGCCGCCTACGATCCAGACGCTCTTCTGCACCAGCACGTCGGCGATGGCGAGCAGGTCGCGGGCGCGCGGGTCCTGGTTGCCTTCCAGGCTCTGCTTGAGTGCGGCCACCCACTCCCGCTGCGCGGCGATCCCCGCATCCGTGGCCTGGTCCGCCGTCAGGAGGGCCTCCACCCGCTCCGGGCCGACCTCTGCACTCAGTTGGTTCAGCAGTTGCAGTGCATAGCGGGTCTGATGCTCCAGCGTCAGTCGCATCCCCAGCCCGAACTCGGCGTTGTCCTCGAAGAGCGAATTGCTCCAGGCCGGGCCGCGCCCCTCGCGGTTTTTGGTCCAGGGCGTCGTCGGCAGGTTGCCGCCGTAGATACTGGAGCAGCCGGTGGCATTGGCGACCAGGGCGCGGTCGCCAAAGAGCTGGCTGAGCAGCTTCAGATAGGGTGTCTCGCCGCATCCGGCGCAGGCACCGGAGAACTCGAAGAGCGGCTGCAGCAACTGCACGTTCTTGATGGAGTTGAAGTGGACCGCTCCATTCCGGGGCGCATCGGGCAGGCCCAGGAAGAACTCCCAGTTCCGGCCCTCCGGCTCGCGAAGCGGGCGCTGCGGGGCCATATTGAGCGCCTTGCGGGAGGCTTTGGACTTGTCTTTTGCCGGGCAGACTTCCACGCAGAGCGTGCAGCCGGTGCAATCCGCCACCGACACCTGGATCGTGTACAACTGCCCAGGAAACTCCTTGAACTTGGCTGGCATCGTTTTGAAGGTCTCCGGCGCGCCGGCCAGCGCCGTCTCCTCGCACACCTTGGCGCGGATCACCCCGTGAGGGCAGACCAGCATACATTTGCCGCACTGGATACACAGGTCCGGCTCCCAGACCGGCGATTCCAAAGCGATATTGCGCTTCTCCCACTGTGCGGTTCCACTGGGGTAGGTCCCATCGGCAGGCAGGGCGCTCACCGGCAGCAGGTCGCCGCGCCCGGCCATGATCTCCGCCGTTACACGCCGGACAAATTCCGGCGCGTCCTCCGGCACGACGGAGGGGGCTGCCGCTTCGGCAGGAAGCGCGTTCAGGGTATCCGGAATGCGGACGCTGTGGAGATGGGCCAGGGCCGCATCCACCGCCGCATGGTTCTGCCGCACGACGGCCTCGCCTCGCTTGCTATACGTCTTTCGGATAGCGGCCTTGATCTGTGCAATGGCCTCTGCCTGCGGCAGCACGTCGCTCAGGGCGAAAAACGCCGTCTGCATGATGGTGTTGACCCGCCCTCCCATGCCCGTCTCTTTTGCCACGGCATGGCCGTCCAGAACATAGAGTTGCAGTTGCTTGGCCAGGACCTGCTTGCGGAAGGCGACCGGCAGGCGCTCCCAGACCTCCTCCGGGCCATACGGGCTGTTGAGCAGTACCGTAGCGCCCGGTTCGGCGGCATCCAGCACCGGGTACCGCTCCAGAAAATCGAACTGATGGATCGCCACAAAACTCGCCTTCTGGATCAGGTAGGCGCTGTGGATAGGGCGTGGGCCGAAGCGGAGGTGGGAGATCGTTATCGAGCCGGACTTCTTGGAGTCGT
>DATGIG010000812.1:0-14427 GCA_035295825.1 Chthonomonadaceae bacterium
CCACTGGAAGCCGGGGCCTTGGGGGAGGAGGGCGCAGCCGTCTATCAGGGTCAGAGGGGAGCCAGGGGTGAGGAGGCCGGTCTCCAGGTAGAGCGCGTTTGGCAGGCACGCCATGATGTTGAGTTGCACTGGTCCGCCGCCGTGGGAGGCGTAGGGGCGACCGAACGCATGGGCCATCGTGCCGATCTGCAGGAGGGCGGTCGGGCCGCCGGCACGGCGCAGGTCCGGCTGAACGATGTCTACGGCATCCTGCCGGAGGAAGCGGGCAAAGTCCGGGCGGGTGTAGAGGTTCTCGCCGGTCGCAATCGGGATGGAGAGCGAATGGGCCAGCCGGGCGTAACCCTCCACATCGGCGGCGGGGATCGGCTCCTCCCACCAGTAGCAGCCCAGATCCTCAAACGCTTTGCCGCGTAGTAAAGCCTCCTTGACCGTCAGCGATTGGTTTGCATCCACCATCAGGCGGACGTCGTCGCCGATAGCCTGCCGCACCACCTGAACCCGCCGTATGTCTTCGCGCAGAGTAGGGTAGCCGACTTTGATCTTGACCGCGCGAAACCCCTGCTCCACGGCCTGCGCGCAGATTCTTTGTACTTCCTCGTCGTTGTAGTTGAGCCAACCCACCATGGCGTAGGCGGGAATGCGGTCGTGAAACGCGCCCCAGAGCTGCCAACAGGGCACACCCCGCGCCTTGCCCAGGCAATCCCAGAGGGCGGTATCGATGGCCGCGACCCCGAACATCGCCAGGCCGAACGTGCCGTGGTATTCGGTCTCCCGGAGCATCGCTTCGTAGGTCTGGCGCACAAATGCGGGGTCGGAGCCGAGCACGAGGGGTTTGAGTTCGTGCTCGATCAGCGCGGCGAGGGCCTCGGGCGCGCCCGCAATGCGTCCAAATCCCACTTCCCCAACTCCGGAAACCTCCTCATCCGTATGGATGGTCACCTGAACCGACCCCGCGCCGGGCAGGCTCTGGAGCGCGTCTCGGATGGGGTTGGAGGACGGAGTTCGCAGGTGGGTGGTGACTTCCAGGTGGGTTACTCTCATGGTTTCTCCCCAGAGGCGAAGAGCCGCAAATAGGAGCCGAAGGTCTCAACACGAATGGGCTCTGCACACGATGCGTGCTACCATTCGCGAAATTCGGGGAGGAATCCTCTTGGAACAAATGAGATAGTTGTGCTCCGGCCCTGCGCAAGGGGCCGAACGAAGCGGACAATGGCAGCATCTTTGGAATGACTTCGAAATGACCGCCTGAATGAGACCAAGAAAATAGTGAAAAAATTTTATGAAAAAGGGTATTAAAAGGATTGTGATTCTTAGAAGAAATGTGTATAATGGCTGTGTGACAGAGAAGTCACGGCATCGACTTGTTTCCTTTTGTGTCGCGGTTTTCCCTCGTAGGGGAACTGGACAAGGAGAGGGCAAGAGCTTCTAGCGATGCCCTGATCGCTCCGGGATGAGCGGTAAGGGGAGCCATCAGGCCTTCCAATTCTACGTGACCGTTTCTGGTCCGGAGCCTCTCTGCATAGCGTTCGAGGTACGAAACACATCGCTAAGAGGAGGAAGTGAATGAGAAAAGTGCGGTTCCTGTCAAATCCGTTTTTGGTTGGAGGGTTGCTCTTCGTTTCTACGTTCTGTCTCTCGATGGCGGCGCTTGCGACTACCTGGCCTGGAACCTGGCCGGACTGTGGTTGGGGTTGTTGGCAATATGGCCCGGACGGGCCCAACTCCAATCCGGACTCGTGTGAAAACTGCTGCAACAACCCCACAACCGGGTGCGGTCGTTCAACAGGTCCATACGATCTGGCAGCCTGCGTCGCGTGCTGTAACTCCTACAACTATGGCAACCCCAATGGCAACACGCATTGTCAGGGGCATGGGCCGATTCCCGCGCCGCCGGCCTCCGTCAACCCGTATGGCCCGTAATCCATCGGTTCTATTCTTCGCTCTCGTGTAATATCTCTCCCGCACAGAACGGAGGCCCCGTACGGTAAGCGCTTCCGTTCTGTGCAAACTTCGAGGAAAAACATGTCTAATAGCCGCAAACGCTTGATTGCCTGGCTGGGAGCGCTGCTGGGAATAGTGACCGCCTGTCTGGTCTGGGTTTGGATGACGCGCAAGTCCGGCTCGGGACCCTCCGAGGCTTATGCCCGACAGATGGGATTCTCCTCCATGGAACGCTATAAGCAGATTATCGCCTTGAACCATGGAGCCAACCACTTGCATGATTTCACAGACGACCAGTTTGCTCTTGTGGAAGACGTCCTCAAAAACGATGGTCCAAAACCGCGAATTAATGCCATCGCGGCTCTGAGTTCCCTGCGCACTCTGGAACAGCAGCGACACGCCATCCAACTGATGAAGCCGCATGTCCGGGAAAAAGGCGTAGACGCGATCATCTACACTGTCCTTCAGACCTATGCGCGAGGAGATGGCCGGCCGGCCGTTGAAGAGATGGTGCAGGATCCGGACCCGGATGCCAGTACGTTTGCCAAAGTCGTCCTGAAGAACATCCCCGCCCGTCCGCAGACAACCCATCTCGCGAGCCAGACGCAGTCCGGCGGCAAATAGAGGAGATACCGATGAGACGGGCATTTACACTGATCGAACTTCTCATTGTCATAGCGATCATCGCCATCCTGGCGGCGCTGTTGTTTCCGGTTTTTGGCGCTGCACGCGCTCACGCACGGGAAACAGTCTGCCTGTCCAACCTCCGCCAGATCGGGCAGGCGATCACACTCTATACCCAGGACTATGATGAAGTCTATCCCCATGCCATTCATGCCTGGTTTCGGCTGCATCCGGACTCGCTTCCCGGAATGCCGGAGATCGCACCCCAAGTTCCCGCCCTTCCGCTGATCCAGGAGGTGCTGCAACCCTATAGCCACTCGCATGAGCTATTTCACTGCCCCTCCGATTACGGCGCGTTTCCTCTGGACCAGCCGGCTGTCCTTCCCAGCATCTACTCCGTGTTCGGAAGCAGCTACTTCTTTGTGCCCTGGCTGAACAATGAGACCGTCGGCTGTTTTTCGCGCCCCGCCGAACTGGTCGCCGGACACGACTTCGACGGCGAATGGCACTCCTGGCGCGGGGCTTCCTTCTGGGACCAGCGCGTGAGCGCTCTCTACTATGACAGCCATGTCAAATCCATCCTGCAGCAGAACGAAACGCTGGGTTTTGACTGTGATCTTTAACAGGGATATGGCCCGACACGCCACGCAGCAGGTCGGCATATGCAAAAGGTATTTTCCTTATAGGAGAAGTTTATGGAGCGATCGGAACGGTGGATACTCGGGATCGCGATCTTACTCACCATTGGGGTCGCCTGCCTGGCGGTTAGCCGCAACGTCGCCATGCAGCGAACGGTCCAAGCGCAGAAGGAAGCGCAAAAACCTGTGGTGCTCACGCTATCGTCCCAAGAGCTGTTCGCCGGTAATACAGACTATCTCGGGGAACGGAACAGCCCCTATACGCTTGTCGAGTTCGCAGACTATCAATGTCCACCATGCCGTGCGGCCAGTCAGGAACTGCCGGAGCTACTCACGCGTTATCGGGGTAAATTGCGCTTTAGCTTCCGCAACTATCCGTTGACCAACCTGCACCTCCTGGCGATGTCGGCGGCAATCGCCGCCGAAGCCGCACGGGAACAGCATCAGTTCTGGCCCATGCACGATGCCCTGATGCAGGGAGACCTGGATGCCAGTGCCATTACCGGCTTGGTGAGTCGTCTCCACCTGGATCGTTCACGCTATGACCAGGCATGCCAGACGAGCGCTAAGAAGAGGGTGGAAGACGATATGAAACTGGCGGACCGCTTTAACCTCAGCAGCACGCCGACCTTTGTCCTCTGCTGTCCCGATGGGCGCACGATCCGATTAGGCCTCCTCACACAGATTGCCGACTATCTTCATTAGAGGACTGCCTGAGGCTGCCCTCCCCATAAATAGAGATGCGAGCAAGCCCTGCACAACGGGCGGACGTGAAGGCCCGACAGGTCGCGATCCTTCACAAGCTCCGGGAGTGCGATTTCAGGCGGGGTAGGAGAAACGGGGCACGTCGCCGATGAAGAGCGCGGCTCCGCCGATCAGATTCACCAGGCGGATGTCAATCTCACGGATCTTGCCATAACATTCGGCCAGGACCGTGGAGAAGGAGCGCCTGGTCGGTTTCTGCTCGGGCCGGTCGGTGGTCGCGGTGTGAAGCCGCATCGGGATCCGTTCGCTATCGGAGAACGGGCTGGGTGTCTGGAGTGCCATCTGGAATATCCTCTCTGCGCCCTTTAAAGAGCGCTCTCTGTTGGTGATGGCCCAGTATAACCGCTGTCCCGCACTGCGCCTGTGTCCTACGACACAGGCAGGTGTGTTCTGCGACACACCTGCCCGAACCGAAGTTTAGGCGCGCCTTCCCTGTTTTAGCCAGGTCTGCGCCGCCTGCACTTCCGCCTGAGTGAGTGCGTGCCCGCCCCGCTGCCACTGCAGCGTGACCTCCGCGCCAGCCTGTCGAAACAGCGCTGCCAACTCCTCGGTATTGGCGACAGGGACAATAGGATCGTTCTGCCCTGCACCGATAAAGATCCCTCTACCCCTCAAATCCGGCAGCGTCTCGGGCACGAACGGGACCATGGGGTGAAACAGCACGGCCCCTGCCAGGCGCTCCGGCTGGCGCAGCAGCAGACTGGCTGCGATATTGGCCCCATTGGAGTAGCCGACCGCGATCACCCGCTCTGCAGAGAAGCCATAGCGCTCCGCCGCTTCGGCAACGAAGTCCGCCAACTCCCCCGTGCGAAACCGCAGGTCTTCCTGATCGAACACACCCTCCGCCAGGCGACGGAAGAAGCGGGGCATCCCGTGCTCCAGCACCTTGCCGTGCGGGCTGAGCAGATTGGCGCCAGGGAGCAGCGCCTGCCCCAGCGACAGCAGGTCGTTCTCACTGCCGCCCGTGCCGTGCAGAAGGAGTAGCGTTGGAGCCCCTTCCGGCTGCGGCGCGGGGAGAAAGCGATGCACAAAGTCCATGGTTTTCACAGCTCCCTCCATCTCTATTCTCCCTCCTGCTCCGTCTTCGGCAGGGTCAGCGGCGATAGGCTCTGCTGGATCTTATCGCGCTGAGGCTCCAGCCACTCCGGCAGGCGCAGGCTGGTGCCGAGCCGCTCCAGCGGTTCGTCGGCGGTAAAGCCGGGCAGGTCGGTCGCGATCTCGAATAACACCCCGCCCGGCTCCCGGAAGTAGATGGAGTGGAAGTACTGCCGGTCCATGATGGGCGACACATGGTGGCGCTGCTGCTCCAGGAACTCCTTCCACGCCTGCTGTTGGGCGTCCGTGGGCGTCCGCCAGGCGATGTGATGCACGCTGCCCACGCCCACTGCCCCTCGTGGCGCCTGGGGCAGAGTGAGAATGTCCACCGTGCGCGCAGCGCCCTGCTCACCCGCAGCGTAGCGCGCCCGATTTCCCTCCTCGCGCAGCTTTTGGAACTCCATCGTATCGGTCAACAACTGCGCCGTGCGCGTGCTCTCCCTCAGAGCGAGCGTCACGCTGTAGAAGCCGCGCGTCGCAACCTCCAGGGGAAGGGGACCGTGGCTCCAGCCCGCCCGCTCTTCCGCGCCCGGGTGCGCGACCAACTCCAGTTGCAGCCCATCGGGATCGTAGAAGACCAGCGCCTCCTCATCCCAACGGCGCACCGGCGGCTCGAAGCGGACGTGATGCTCCACAAACCGCCTCTGCCAGTAGCCCAGGCTGCCTTCCGGAACCGAGAACGCCGTCACGGTCGCCTGGGCCGTGCCGAGGGCTCCCCGGTAGCCGCCGGGCCAGGCGAAAAAGGTGAGAATGGAGCCGGGGCTGCCGACTTCATCCCCATAGTAGAGGTGGTATGAGCCGGGATCGTCGTAATTGACCGTGATCTTGACCAGCCGCAGCCCTAAAACGCCGGTATAGAAATCCACGTTCCGCTGCGGGTCGCCGGCAATCGCGGTGATATGGTGTAGCCCAGGTAAAGTCTGGTTCATGGTGGAAAGCCCTCCGTACACTGAGATTTACTCCTATATACGCTGGCGACAAAATCCTGCTGCCTGCCGGAAAGATCGGACCTGGAAACGCAAAAAGATCGGCCATCGGGCCGATCTTTGGATGCGCGGAGAACTGTACTTTTGAGGGGGTTTTGCGATCAATGCAGCCGAACGAGGCCGCGCTTCAAGCCCGTCACTACCGCCTCGGTACGATTGGCGGCGTCGAGCTTCAGCAGGATGTTGTTGACATGGAACTTGACGGTGCTCTCCGAAAGGGTGAGCGCATCGGCAATCTGAGGGTTGCTCTTGCCCTCCGCCATGTACTCCAGCACCCGGCGCTCGGCTTCCGAAAGATCGTCGGAGAGCGTGTGGTCCGCAAGCTTGGCGGCGATGTCGGGGTCCACGCGTCGTTTGCCCGCATAAACGGCCCGGAGGGTCTCGATCACTTCGGTGGGGGAGGCTTCCTTCAGCAGATAGCCGCTGGCCCCGGCGCGCAGGCCGCGCACGATGTCCTCTGTGCCATCATACGCAGTGAGAATGACGATCCGCGCCTGGGGGTTCTCGGCGCGAATGGCCCGGATGGCGTTCAGGCACTCCATCTCGGGCAGCCGCAGATCCAGGATCGTGATGTCCGGGCGATACTGCTGATAGGCCGCCAGGGTCTCCTGCGCGGTGGCGGCTTGCGCGACGACCTGCATGTCGGCCTCGCCTGCCAGAATGGCGTTGAGGCCCTGGCGAAAGATGGCGTTGCTGTCGGCGATCAGGATGCGAATGGAAGCCTTGGAATTCATGCTGCCCTCCCGCCTCTATTGTACCGCCATACCCCATGCAAATTGGCTACTTGCCCGTATCGGTATTCATTGGCATGGGCCGCTCACGTGCCGTGCGTTGTTGCACATAGTCGGGCGGATACTGTTTGGCATCCGCCGCAGGCGCCGCAGGGGGAGGCACAGCCGTCGCCTCCTGTTTCTGGGCACAGCCTGCCAGCAGGCCCGCTGCAAGGCTCGCCGCGAGCAGGATAAGAGGCAGGAAGGGAAAGACGCGCGGTCGTCGCGACATCGAACTACTCCTTCAACAGAGAAATGGGAAAGAGAGAAGCGGGGAGCGAGAGACGCGCAGACGCTGTCGCTCCCCGGAGGAGATCAGCAGTTGCCGGGCGGGGGGATCGCGCCACCGTCGCGCCCATCGTGGGTCATCCAGATATTATCGTTGGGATGCTGCTGCAGATCGTAGCCCTGCCGTTCCGGCGTTCGGGACTTGACGTGTCCATCATTGAACAGATAGTTATTGACCGAGCTATGCCACGGGATCGTCGGTGTCTGCAGGGGATAGCCCCAGTAGACGGTTGCCGGATCCGGCCCGCCCGGTGAGGCTGCCGGATACCAGAACCCACGCTGGCTGAGAAAGTCTCCGTCACGCGGCGACAGGCCGACATAGGGATCGTTGCCGGTATTGCCATCCTCGACAAAGCCCTCGAACAGCAGGTCCGTGTTCGCAGGCGCCACGATGGCGGCCAGGGTGAAGCCGGTCGGGGGGTAGTTATTGTAGCTCAAGTTGGACTCGTTGGAGTAGTTGCTGTTCCATCCGACGGAGGGTGGCATACCGGGCGCGTTCTGCTGCGAGGGCGGCGTATAGCAGGCATCCGAATCCGGATCGTACTGGTTCGACGGATTGAGGAAGACGTTCATCGTGTAGGTGCAGAGGTACTGGCCGAAACTGTTGCCGCCGCTGTAGTACTTGGCCAGATCCGGACAGACCCACACGCTGCCCCGGCTCTGCGCCGGATGGTTCTTGATGTAGGGTTCGAGCGCCGACTGGCCGGTATATTTCCCGTTGCTGTCCCGAAGGATGAAGTGGAAGAGGGGGGTGGGAGGCAGCGTCTCGTCATAGTCCTCGGCATACATCAGAAAGGCGAGGCCCAGTTGTTTCAGATTGCTCTGGCAGGTGGCCTGGCGGGCTTTCTCACGGGCCTGGGCGAAAACAGGGAAGAGAATGGCGGCGAGAATAGCGATGATGGCGATGACGACAAGCAGTTCGATGAGCGTGAACGCATTCTGCGCACGCAAGCGACGGAAGGATGGCATCATGACAATCTCCTTTGCTTGGGTCGTTCATAGCAATATGGGGATAGGTGTGTGAGAACACACTCAGTATACCCAAAGCCAGATTAAGGAGATGTTAAGAACCCAGACGATTATTAAGGAAATTCCGAAATATTTCCGGTAAATTCCACACTATTTCCGGTCAGCGCAGAACCGGATAAGTTGAGACGGCGGAGAGCCTTGCCGGTCTTCGCACTGTACACGACGAACGTAGATCCGCCGAACAGGAAAGTCTGGCTGTCCGGCGCAAAGCCGAGCATAAGGCCTGCCTCCACTCTCTTAATCCGGGCGATCTCTTTGCCGGTGTTCAGATCATACAGCCCCACTTCCTGTGGGATGCCGTTCACGCCTCCCCATACCACCACAAACCGTTTCGCGTCTGGGCTGACGACGACATGCTGCGGATAGGGGCCGCCCTTTGTCCCGAGGATGACTGCACCCGTCTCCAGATTGCATATGCGGAACTGGCCCTCCTTGGCATTCACCGCTCTGTGTCCATCCGGCGAAAAGCCGGTGACAGAATAGTCCTCGTACCGGATCGGAAAGCTGCGCACCGTGCGACCGGCCTTCAGATCGAAAACATCGCTCTCCTCCATACCCATCAGGGCGACGCTCAGGGGCGCATAGAGATGCAATCTTAGCGCGGGAGGTTTTGCAAAGTCGTTTCGCCCCAATTCGTCGCCGTTTGCTGCGTCATAGAGAACCAGCGCGCCCTGGTTGACATCAAAGAACTCCTTCCCGGTGGCGCTAAACCGCAACACCTCGAAATCTGGCTTCGCGTATTGGCCCAGTTTTGCGCTGACGAGCCGGCGGCCCGCAGCGGTATCCCAGATGGCGGCATCAAATTGGGTCGCGCTTGCGTCGCGGGCGGAAAAGGTGAGGATGCGCTCTCCGTCCGGGCTGAACGTTGCGGCGACCTGGCCGTCAAAGCGCCGCACCTCCGTGCCGCTCACCAGATCCCATAGCCGTGTGCTCGTGTCTTTGGGATCCACATAGATCTCGCTGGGGATGCGCCAGGAGCTGCTCAGCGCCTGCTTGCCATCCGGGCTGAACTGAACCGAAATGATACTTTCACCATGGCCCACGAGCCGATGGAGGAGACGCCCAGTTTGCGCGTCCCACAGGCATACGTCATTGCCGATGTGTCCCAGGATTCGGCTGCCATCGTAGTCCCAGTCACGTTGCGGCCTGGTAGGGGCAGAGTGGAACGGAACCTCGCTTCGCGTATCCGGTATAGCCGCGCGGAGCGTACCATAGAATAAGCCGATCCCAAGGACCAAGCAGACCAGCCTTTGTGTGTATGGCGACATAAAGCGTCTCCTCTCCTGCTCGGATAGCGCATACAATTGCCTATACCATTCACCACGCCTTCGGAATGTCCTGCATCCTCCGGAGCGGTTCCCAATCTCACAGGATTGCATCCGCAGGACTTCTCTTGAGTTCTGTTGAATCCTGGCATAAGCCCTCAACCCGTCTGCCTCGCTCCGAACGCCCTGGGAGGAATGGAATTGATACGACAATGCCTGTGCGTTCTCTGGTTCCTGCTGCTATGTAGCGCGGTGTGCGCTGCGGAGATGCCTCCCAACCAGCCTCGCCTGGCGCTCTCCGGCGGCTTCATTCAGTACCAGGATTGGATGCGACGACTGGATGCCTCGGCATGGCGGAACGAGCTGAGCGCGATGCGCAACGCCGGGATGGACACCGTCATTATTCAGTGGCTGAAGGTGAATGAGAGCCGCTTCCTCCCTGCGAAGGACACCGATCTCGACCCCACCCAGATCCTTCTGGACGATGCGGATACGCATGGCATGCGGGTCTATATCGGCCTGGCGATGGAGGATGCCTGGTGGCAGAAGGCGACGGACGCCGCCTATCTGGAGCACGCTGCCGGAGACTGCATCGCCATCGCGGAGGAGGCGTGGCAGAAGTATGGCAGGCATCGGTCGTTCGCGGGGTGGTACATCCCGCAGGAGACCTGGGATGCCGCCTATACCGGCGATCAGATCGGGCATCTTCGCGCCTTTCTGCGCCGCATCAGCGACCGTTGTAAGGCGCTCTCCGGTGGGAAACTCGTGGCTTTCGCGCCCTTCTTCAGCGGCAGTGTGCCGCCGGATGTCGTGGCAAAGGTCTACACGCAACTGCTGGACGGAGCCGGGATAGACCTCCTGATGCCGCAGGACGGCGTCGGCGCGAGGGCCTGGGAGGGGGATGTGGCCGGTAAGGTCGCCCCCTACTTTGGGGCGTTTCGCGATGCCTGCCTCGCCGATGGCGTGGAGCTCTGGGCCGATCTGGAGAGCTTCCAGTTGGCACACGGCCTTCCGTTAGACAACCTGCCCACCCAATTCGAGCCGACCCGTGTCGAACGCCTGAAGCAGCAGATCGTCGCCGAAGCGCCCTATGTGGCAAAGTTTGTCACCTTCGATTTCTTCCACTACCTGAGCCCCTATCGCGGCGCAGCACAGAAGCAACTGTACGCCGACTACGTGCGCGATTTTGTGACGCACGCCTTCTTGCCGGTCTTCGGCCGCAGCATCCAGGTAGATCCCGCCTTTAACTACTATCAGGGGCGGACCGCCGAGAGCCTTGCCGCCGAGGTGCGCGCCAACGGCTACAGCCTCGTTCGCTATGTGCTGACCGCCGATAGCAACGTGGATCCCGCCCTGATCGCGGCCCTGCAGCGCGAACATATCGGCGTCTGGTACACGACGTTCTGCAACGGAACCTATAGCACGAAAGATCTGCCTGCCGGTTGGGAGAAGTGGCGCATGGTGACACGGTCCGACCTGGAGGGGAAAAAATTAGAGAGCGATGGCTTTACCCGCCTCTGCCTGAACAACCCGGACTACCGCGCCTGGAAGAAGCGGCAGGTCGGACAGATGATGCGGATGCATCCGTTTCAGGGCGTAGATCTGATCGAACCGCACTGGCCGGAGTACCCCGGCGTCGCCAGCCCGGCCTACGGCTGCTTCTGCCCCTCCTGTCTGGCGGCGTTCCGCAAGCAGTTTCCGGAAGAGATGGCGCTGCCGGATGTGCTGCATGCCGATTCGCCCCGCTCGCCGCAGCGCAACCCGATCCTCTGGCGCAAATGGCTCCAGTTTCGGCAGGCCAGCCTGACCGATTTCTTGAACGATCTCGTCAATGGGGCGGATGGCATTCGTCGCACCGCGCCGGACGCACGGGTCTGCGTCTGGACCCTGGCGTTGACCGCGCAGGAGGGGGTACAGCAGATGCGGGAGGAATGCGGCGAGGATGCCGCCGAGATCGCGCGCATGGTACGGCCCGACCTCTACTGCTTCCAGACCCACTGGTCGGACTGGATGCGCGCCGACCTCAAACCGGACTATGCGGAGCGTTATCGGCCCTTCCAGGAGCAGGTGCGCCGCGTCGCGCCCGACATGCCCCTGATGGTGCAGGCGGACACCGGCTCGCAACCGCCGAACCGTCGCAGTTGGGACTGGATCGCCGCGTTCGAGCATACCTGCGCTACGCTGGGCGTGACCAGCACGACCTGCTACGAATACTGCCTGGGCGCGTATATGAACACCGATCCTCCCCGTCTGGTCGCAATCCGGAGGCAGCCGGAGGGGATCGAACTCCGCTTTACCCGGCGGCTGGCCGCGAATGCTGCCGATCCGGCTCACTATGAACTGAGCCAGGGCCGCATTACCGCCGCGCGCCTGGATGGAAACTGCGTGACGCTCTCTATCCAGGGCCTGCGCCCGGACGACCTGGTCACCTTGACGGTGCGCAATCTCGCAGATGACGCGGCGCACCGCTTTTTTCCCAGCGATGCGCCTACCACGCTGATCCTACAGCGCGCGCGTTTCCATAAATGAAGGAGCCTGCGCATGAAATCCAGAATGCATCGGAGCGTTCTCCTGGCCGCCGCGATTGCCCTCTTGCTGCCGTTCGCGCTGTGGGCGAAAGAGCCGGATCGCACCTATAGCAAGAGTTGGGTCTGGGTGGATGCCTCGAACGGAGGCAAGCCGCTCGTCTCCGGCGATACCTGGGACGTGCCGGTAGAGTACTACCTCGACCCGGCGGACCACGATGGCAAGACCGCGCTCACCCTCTGGGGCGCAGGCCCCTGGATCGATACGCCGGACGGTAAGTACGTCAAAGAGCGGGGGCACATCTCCTATCCCGGCCTCTTTGCCGGCCTCGACATCACCCAGCCCGGCAAGGGCCGCCATGTGTTCCGGTTCACCGTGCCTCCGGACCTGGATCTGGTCCGCGAGAACAACCGCATCCTCCTCATCGCGACCTTCCACGACGCAGCCGGGAAGCAGTGGCCCTGGGAGCATCGCGTCAATACGAGCTTCCGTCGGAAACGGGGATGGTTCGAACTGGAGAGCGACGTGCCGGGGCATCTCTTCACCTACTCCGAGCCGGTGCGGCTGGGGCTCCGGCTCAAAAATGTGGAGAAGCCGGGCGAGACCAAGACAGCGCACTATGTGGTCCACGATACCACCGGCGCGACGGTGGCGGAGGGCCAGGAGACCTTTACCGTCGCGAGCGAGGGCCAGCGGGTGAACCTGGATCTCAACCTCTCGCGGCGGGGCGTCTTTCTGATCGATGTGGATGTGCCGGGATGGGAGACGCGCCGCACGACTTTCGCCCGCATCCCGGATCTGGCTGCGATCACGCAGGGCAAGCCGACGCAATTCGGCATGACCTGCGAATCGGAATCCCCGCCGGAAGCGACCTGGGCCGTGGCCCGGCGGCTGGGACTGAGTACCTGCCGCCGGTTCGTCTCGTGGTATCAGTTGGAGCCGGGGCCGGGCGTCTACAAGCTGGATGCGCTGGAGCAGGAGCTCGACGCGGCCCGGCGGCAAGGCGTCCGGGAGTGGTTGTGCATCGGCGATCCGCCCCCCTTTGCCTTTGCGGGCAACGCCTATAGCGTCAGCTACAACGCCTTCGATTTCCGGGAGGATGTCTGGCGGGACTTCGTGCGGACGGCGTCCACGCGGCTGAAAGGCAAGTTCCTCGGGTGGGAGTGGCTCAATGAGATCACGCCGGGTCGCAGCGAGGACCCTGTGGGCACGTATACGCGGATGTGCCGCATCGGCGCGGAGACGGCGAAGGCGGTCGATCCCTCCCTGATCTCGATCATGGCCGGGGGGCTCTGGCCCAGGGCTTTCCGCAACGCCGTGCTGGCGGCAGGCATCGGGAAGACCGTGGATGTGCTGCCGGTCCACTACCAGAATGGCGGCGGGGTCCGGGAGGCGCGGGAGGATCTCGACGCGGTTGGGAGGACCGGCGTCGCCGTGTGGGACGATGAGACCGCACGTGGGCGAAACGCCTGGGCTGTGCCGCCGGTCGAGGAGCTGCAGAATACCGAGCAGTGCGATTGGGTGCTGCGGCAGTGGCCGGATGAGTTGGCGGCGGGCTGCCGAAAGCTCATCTACTTCGGTGGACGCGGCGATGCCGCCGGGTCCTGGGACTATCTGCTGGACGATCTCAGCCCCCGTCCGGTCGCCGCCACCCTGGCGGTGCTCACCGGCAAGCTGGCCGGAGCTGCGCCCCTGGGCGTCTTCCAGGAGGGGCAGGGCGGCCAGTTCCACCTCTTTGAGCGTAATGGCAGGACCGTGATGGTCGCGACGATCGATCCCAAAACGGGCTCTGCACCGGTCGCTCTCCGGGTCGGCAGCGCGCAGGTGACCCTGACGGACTATCAGGGCAACGAGACCCCCCTTCGCGCTCACGATGGAGTGGTGGACCTGCCCCGTGCCGCCCTGCCGTACTTCGTCGAGGGCGCCGATCCGGACACGCTCAAAGCCTCCGTGGTACCGGAGATCGCGGTCGCCAACACCGGCAGTGGGGCAGGGGCCGGGAACATCCGGGCCGACGCGACCCTGCCCAGCGTCGCGGTGGTGCGCGGCGCTGCCGGTCGCCTGGCGGTCCGGCTGCACAATCCTTACGGGCAGAAGCTGTCCGGCACGCTTACGCTCCAGGTCCCCCAGGGCTGGCCCGCCCCCTCGGCGCTCTCCTTTGCTCTGGCTCCGGGGCAGCAGCAGGTGGACGAGGTGACCGAACGGATTCCGGAGAGCGCTGAGACCCGCGACTACCCGGTGAAGGTGGTCGTCACGTTCGCAGGGAGGCGGCTGCCGCGCGTCGAGAAGCCTGCGATGCTCTCGGTGATCTCCAGCGACATGCTGGGTAACCTGATGCCCAATGGCGGCCTGGAGCAGCCGAACGCGAACGGGACAGGCCCGGACGGCTTCTCTGTCGGCGGCAAGTCGGGGAAGTGGGCGCCTGCGGAGGGCCTTCACGAGGGGCTGGGCAGCCATGTGCTCCAGTTCCAGGACACATCCGGCTGGGAGGGCTTCGGGC
>DATGIG010000813.1:0-9470 GCA_035295825.1 Chthonomonadaceae bacterium
TGTACTCTTCTTGCCAGGTCTCTCCAAAACGCTCCCCGATGTTTTGAAGATAGTTCACTGCGGCCAGGACCCCGGCGAGGCCCTCATGGTTCAGCGTGCCCGTCTCCCAGCGATAGGGAATGACATCCCTGGCAGGGCGGACTTTGTGGGGAACGAGTCGCTCCAGATGCTCCACTTTGCCGTAGAGGACGCCGACATGCGGTCCATAGAACTTGTAGGCGGAGCAGGCCAGGAAGTCGCAGTCGAGCGCCTGCACGTCAATAGGGCCGTGCGGGGCGTACTGAACGGCGTCCACAAAGACCTGAGCCCCGACCGCATGCGCCATACGGGTGATGGTCGCCACATCGGGGATCGTCCCCAGAGCGTTCGAGGCGTGGGTGATGGCGACCAGCTTCGTCCGTTCGGAGAGGGCCGCGCGATAGGCATCCATGTTCAGCGTGCAGTCCGCACGGTTGATGTCCACAAATTTGATGACCGCCCCTACCGCCTGCAGGTCCACCCACGGCGTAATATTGGCGTCGTGGTCCAGGTAGGTGAGGATGATCTCATCCCCCGGACGGATGGTATCGGCGACCGAGCGCGCCAGATGGAAGGTGAGCGTGGTCATGTTCGCGCCGAAGACGATGGTGCGCGGATCGGGGGCATTCAGAAACGCCGCCATCGCCTGCCGGGCCTCGGTAAGCACCCGATCCGTGCGGCGGCTGGTCGCAAAGTCACCGCCCGTATTGGCATTGGCATAGCGATAGTAGTTCGAGACAGCTTCAATGACCTCCAGCGGGACCTGCGTACCGCCGGGGTTGTCGAAAAAGATGGGCGGCGGAGAGCCGTCCGGCGGCGACATTTGGGGAAACTGCCGACGTACCACATCTGCATCAAACTTCATGATAGGAAGGCTCACTTTCTCATGTTATGATCTCAAACTCATTATAGCCACGTTTCCGATCCGCGTCAACTCCTTCCTGCGCCGCTGCTGCTCTACCCCACCAACGCTACGATTCAGGCCGGTTCGTTGTATAATGTAGGGAAGATGTCCAATGCTGGACAGGAAGAATAGAGAGGCGAGAGAAGAACCGATGATGGTATTGATGGACGCCGCAGCGACGGCGGAGCAGGTCGAAGACGTGATGACGCAGATCAAGGCGCACTCCATGCAGGCGCTGCGGCTGCCGGGCGATGAGCATATCGCCATCGGGGTCGCCAGCGCGATCCCCCCCGATGTGCGCGAACCGCTCTACCAGAAGTTATCGTCACTGCCCGGCGTGGATCATGTGGTCCATATCAGCCGCCCGTACAAACTGGCGTCGCGCGAGTTCCATCGGGTGGACACGGTCGTAAATATCAAGGGTGTGGAGGTCGGTGGAAACACCTGCGTGATCATGGCTGGCCCCTGCTCTATCGAGAGCCGGGAGCAGATCTTCGCGGCGGCGCGCGCAGTTCAGGCGGCGGGCGCAAAGGTGCTGCGCGGAGGCGCTTACAAACCGCGCACATCCCCCTATGCGTTCCAGGGACTGGGCCTGGAGGGGCTGCAACTGCTCAAGGAGGTCGGTGACGCACTGGGCATCCTCACCATCACGGAGGTAATGGCCCCGGAGGACGTGCCGACAGTCGCGGCGCATGCCGATATTCTGCAGATCGGCGCGCGCAACATGCAGAACTATCCCCTGCTCATCGCAGCAGGCAAGTCCGGCCACCCCACCATGCTCAAGCGCGGCCCCAGCGCCTCCATCGATGAGTTCCTGCTGGCGGCGGAGTATCTGCTCCACTACGGCACATCCGATGTCCTGCTCTGTGAGCGGGGCGTTCACCCCCTGGACAAAGCCTACACCCGCAATACGCTCGATCTCAATGCCGTCCCCGTACTCAAGCAGGTCTCCCACCTGCCGGTCATCGTGGACCCCTCCCATGGAACCGGTGTGGCACGCTATGTAACGGCCATGTCCCGCGCAGGCCTGGCTGCCGGAGCCGACGGCCTTATTATCGAGGTCCACCCCAACCCCAAGGTTGCGCTCTCGGACGGAGCGCAATCGCTCACGCCGGAGCAGTTCGCCGCCACGATGGCGGAGCTGGAGCGTATCGCCGTCGCGCTCGGACGCCGCTTATAAGCGCCGCACGCCTCATAGGAGTGTAGACAGCGGGGGAACCAACGTGATATAATACTCGCGCTCCGCATCGAAACACTTCGCAAATGCAATATTCCCACCGGTTTAGATACATGGACTTCTTTTAAGGAGGAAGGGACGTGCGTAAATTCATAGGCATCGTGGCCGTACTGGCGCTCTGCGCAATCGCGTTGACCGGCTGTAACGGCGGAAGCGACGATAAGAGTGCGCCCACATCCGGCGGCTCCGCGGCGAACACCGCAGGCGGAACGCCCGCCCCGGCTGCCGATAAAGGCAAGATCACCATCGCCTGGGCGCAGTGGGACCCCTCGAACTACCTGCAGACATTGAGCAAGGACTTCACCAAGGAGACAGGTATCGCCGTGGACGTCCAGCAGATCCCCTGGCCGGACTATCAAAACAAGATCCAGACCGGGGTCTGGACCGGACATAGCGACGCCTACGACATCATCGTAGGCGACAGCCAGTGGCTGGGACGCGGCGCGACCGAAGGCCACTATGTGGACCTGACCGACTGGGCCAAGACCAATGTGCCCTGGGATCAGATTTCGCCCTCCGCCAAGCAGTTCTACTGCGAATATGAGGGCAAGACCTGGGCCGTCCCCTGCGAAGCGGACGCCATCGGGTTCGCCTACCGCAAAGACCTGTTTGAAGATCCCAAGGAGATGGCTGCGTTCAAGGCCAAGTATAAGCGCGATCTGGCTCCGCCCAAGACCTGGGATGAGTTCAAGGATGTCGCCGAATTCTTCACCCGCCCCTCCGGCGACAAGCCCCTCTATGGCTGCGCGATCTTCTACGCGGGTCCCGGCTCCTACGACGGCATCACCATGGGCTTTATGCAGGTCCTCTGGGCCTTTGGCGGCGACCTGCACGACGCCAGCGGCAAAGTTCAGGGCGTCATCAACTCCCCGGCCTCGGTCAAGGCGCTGGATTTCTACACCAAGACCTTGAAAGCCTACGTGCCGCCCGGTTCGGAGAACTACTACTTCAACGAGTGCCTGGAAGCCTTCCGCAACGGCAAAGTCGCCATGACGATGGACTGGTTCACCTTCTTCCCGGCTCTGGTGGATAAGGCCAAGAACACCTACGCCGATAAGACTGGGTTCTTCGTCGTGCCTAAGGGCCCGGCGGGCGAGTTCGTCAGCCTGGGCGGACAGGGCGCCTCCATCTCCGCCTACTCCAAGCACCAGGACGAAGCCAAGCAGTTCCTCGCGTGGTTCTCCAAGCAGGAGAACCAGGCCAAGTGGGCCAAGTTGGGCGGCCTCACCTCCAACCAGGAGGTGCTCAAAACCGACGACTTCAAGAAGGCCACACCCTACAACGAGACCTTCGCGGAGAGCGCTCCCTACTTGAAGGACTTCTATAACAATCCGAAGTATGCCGAACTGCTGGATGTCACCCTCAGCGACTGGAATGGCGCCGTCACCGGTTCCAAGACCGCACAGGCCGCCATGGATGACATTGCCCAGAAGCATACGCAGATACTCAAAGACATGAAGCAGTAATGCCCACTCTTGCACGTCCGCGTTCGCAGGAGCACATAGCGTGCTCCTGCGAACGCTTGCCTTGCGCCCCCCTCCGGAGGACCCCATCGCGTGGATGCACCAATCGAACGTCCCAAAACTCAGTTTGTCCCTCGACGCCGCTTCTTAAGCGATCGCGGCGTAGCGAATTTCTTCCTGCTCCCCGCTATCTTTCTGTTGATCGCGATGAATGTCTTCCCGCTCTTCTGGTCCCTGTATCTCTCGTTCTGCAAATATGTGGGCACCTCGAACAAGGCGCCCGAATGGATCGGAGGCGCTAACTACTCCCGCCTCTTCATGGACCCCGACTTTGCGCCCGACATCTGGAAAAACTTTCAGGTCACCGCCCAGTTTACGCTGATGGCCGTGGTGGCGCAACTCCTCATCGGCTTCGGCATGGCGGTGCTGCTCAACCGGACGTTTCGCGCCAAGGGCATCGTCACCACGCTCATTCTGCTCCCCATGATGCTCTCGCCGGTCGTGGTCGGCCTGTTCTGGAAGTACATGTTTCATACCGACCTGGGCATCGTGAACTGGATCCTCACCAGCGTGTTTCACATCCCCCACGTCAACTGGCTGAATCAACCGGACACGGCCATGTGGTCGCTGGTGATCGTGGATACCTGGATGTGGTCGCCCTTCGTCATGCTCATCTCGCTGGCAGGCTTGAATGCCGTGCCCCCGCACCTGTATGAGGCCGCCGAGGTGGACCGCGCCTCCGCCTGGTTCAAGTTCCGCCACATCACCCTGCCGATGGTATCACCGCTGGTGATGATCGCGCTCCTGTTCCGCACCATGGACTGCTTCAAGATCTTCGATACGGTCTATGTGCTGACAGGCGGCGCGCCGGGAGACGCCACCAAAACCGTCTCCTATAGCCTCTATAAGCAGGCGTTCGACGCCCACAACACGGGCTATGCCTGCGCCCTCGCCTACGTCATTCTGCTGATCATCATCGGCCTGGCAAACCTCTATATCAAGTACCTGGCGAAAGTGCGAGGCGAGAGCGTTCCGGACGCCGTGCCGCTGCTGGGCAACCTGACGGAGAAACTCCAGGGCGTGCCGGTACTGGGCTGGTTTATGGAGACGCCGGGCCGTCTGGTCGGCCTGCTGGCGCTGATCGCCTTCTGGCGGCAGATCCGGGACTTCCTGATGTTCCTGGGAGGGCACTACGTTTTACTCATCGGCCTGGTCGTGCTCGGGGCGGCGCTCTTCGGCATCAGCCGCCTGCCGCAGACCGCTCGAAACCTGTTCGCCTACGTCGCCATCGGCCTGGCTGCCGTTGCCTATCTCTTCCCGATCTACTGGATCGTCGTCACCAGCTTCAAGCCCTCCAAGCAGATCTTCGCGATACCACCCAAGTTCGTCTTTACCCACATGGCCCCCCATGGCGAGGACGCACAGCCCGGTTTCGCCGCCGGGCTCACCCTGGAGAACTACGATGCGATCCTCTTCAAGCGGGAAGGCAACACCTGGGACGGCAAGATCGAAGGCGCAGGCGACTTTCCGCATCAGTTCGGCAACAGCCTCTTCATCGGCGGCCTGAGCACGTTCCTGGCCGTTGCACTGGGCACGATGGCGGCCTATGCATTCGCCCGATTCCGAATCAAGGGCAAGGGGGACCTGCTCTTCTTCATTCTCAGCACCCGTATGATGCCTGCTATGGTCGCGATCATTCCCATCTTCCTGATGTACCGTACTCTGGGCCTGCTCGATACGGCGCTGGGGCTGATTATCCTGTATACCGTCTTCAACCTCTCCTTCTCCACCTACCTGCTGAAGGGGTTTTTCGACGACATCCCGCACGAATACGACGATGCCGCCCTATTGGACGGCTATTCGCGCATCCAGACCTTCTTAAAGATCTCGCTGCCGCAGGCTTTAACCGGCATCGCCGCCACCGCCGTCTTCTGCTTTATCACGGCCTGGAACGAATTCGCCTTTTCGCAGATGCTCTCCATCAAGCAGCCCATCACCGCCCCGCCCGCCATCGTCTATCGTTATGGATCGGGTGGCGTGGAGTGGGGCCAGATTGCGGCGGGCGCCGTCATCTTCCTGATCCCGGCGGCTATCTTCACCTTCGCCATGCGGAAGCATCTGCTGCGCGGCGTCACTTTTGGCGCGATTAAAAAATAGTTCTCTGAACATCGGCTTACAGCCGGCCCGTCACTATGGGTGAGAAAACGAGAAACGGAACTTCCTACACAAATCTATGGCCACCGTACAAGTCAAAAACCTGACCAAGCGATTCGATCACAATATCGCCATCAACAATACCTCGCTCACCATTGAGGACGGCATGTTCATGGTCTTTCTCGGCCCCTCCGGCTGCGGCAAAACGACGACCCTCCGCTGTATCGCCGGACTGGAGATCCCCGAAGAGGGCCAGATCCTCATTGACGGCGAGGATGTGACCAAGCTCCCCCCCTCCGCCCGCGACATCGCCATGGTCTTCCAGCAGTACGCCATCTACCCGCACATGACCGTGGCGGAGAACCTGGCGTTCCCGCTCAAGGCGGTCAATACCCCCCGTGATGAGATCGAGAAGCGGGTCCAGGAGGCAGCGAAGACCCTGCGGATCGAGCGCCTGCTGGGCCGTAAGCCCGGCAAGCTCTCCGGAGGCGAGATGCAGCGCGTGGCGATAGGCCGCGCCATCGTACGCCGCCCGAAGGTCTTTTTGATGGATGAGCCGCTCTCCAACCTGGACGCCAAGCTCCGGACGGAGATGCGGGCGGAGATCAAGCACCTGCAGAGCGACCTGAACGCCACCACCATCTATGTCACCCACGACCAACTGGAAGCGATGAGCATGGCGGATCGGATCGCTATCATGTACGGCGGCATCGTGCAGCAGTTAGGGACGCCCGCCGAGGTATACGATCACCCCTCGAACCTATTCGTCGCGGGCTTTATCGGCTCTCCGGCCATGAACTTCGCGCCATGCCGCATCTCGGAAGATCGGAGCAAACTGCTGCTGGCCGGAGGTGCGCAGATCGCCCTCCACGCCGATGCCAAGGCCCGTTTTGAGCCTGCTCCGGCCAACAAAGAGCTGATTTTAGGGGTCCGCCCGGAAGACCTGGCCCTGCGCCGCGACCCTCAGCCGGAGTTCGACCCTGTGGAGGTCTATGTCGTTGAGCCGCTGGGGGCGGAGAATATCTTCACGGTCAATCTGAAAGGCGACCCCTTCAAGGTGCGCACTCTGCCCACCTTCCTGGCGAAGAGCGGCGACACGCTGTATATGCGCATCGATCAGAGCCGCTCTCATCTGTTCGACGCTGAAACTACCCTGTCCCTTACGGAGTAGTAGAGAGAAAATCCAGGAGATTCCCGTATGCTTTCCGGTCGCTTCGCCCAGATCATGGAGACGCTTTCGATCACGCTCATCGTGCTGGGCATCATCTCGCTCTGCCAGCCGTTCTCCTTGAACGTGTATCAGTGGGGCTTTACCCTGCTGGTCATCGGCTGGCTTGGGCTGAATATCTGGATCCACCGCCGTCCGGTGCGCCCTAAAATCGCCGAAGGCAACCCGCAGATCACCGTTGACGGCCATCCGCCTATCGAGGTCGTGCTGGGAGACCGTCTCTCCTCCAAGTAGGTCAGGCTTATGGAACAGAAACACGAACCTGCTGAAGAGCAGCTCAACCCGAAGCCGGGGCTGTGGCTGCCCTGGCTGAACCTGAAAGACGGCGACACAGCGGCTCCCCTGATGGAAGCGACGGCGACGCCTGTTGAGAAAGAGGAGACGACGGATGCCGCGATGCTTCCCTCCCATATGATCGCTCCCCCGGTCTACTATGCTCCGACGGAACTGAACCTGCAACTGGCCCAGATGGGGCGCGAAACACCCCTGCGGGAGGCCGGACTGATCGGCATGTGGGCCTGCCTGGTGCCGCTGTTGAGCATCTGGTTTCTCGTCTCACTCTTCAACCCCTACCCAGGAAGCGGCATCAGCGTGGTGGGAAGCGGTCTGTTGCTGGCCTTCCTCTTCCACTACAATCGCCTGATCGACTCCCTGAGCCAGTCGCGCGCGGCGTTATCGCTCTCCGAATTCGGGAAGGAGTGGACCGGCGGATTTATCGAAGCGCTCTTCTGGCCCAATACCCGCATCCAGAACATCGCCACGACGGTTCTGACGCACCTGTTGCCGCGCCTGACCCGAGAAGACGCCTCTCAATTGACCTTCCAACAGCGTGAAATTCTCTACACTCGCCTCTATACTACGCGAAGCAAGCCTGATTTTCAGATCGCTATTCTCAAAGCCCTCGCCGTTGTGGGGGACGAACACTCGATACCGCACATGGAGCGCCTGACCGGCTCCATCGCCTGGACGCCGCGCCAGGCGCGGGTCCGTACGGCTGCCCGCGAGGCGCTGACCCTGCTTGAGGAGCGCCTTGCCCAACAGCGGAAAGCGCTCTCCCCGGAAGGCGAAGAGGAGATCAAAACCGTACCGGCGGAGACAGAAGAGATCGTACAGGCAGAGCCGCAGGTCCGTAGCCAAGATGCGGAAGAGCTGCTGAAGAAGATGGAGGAGGCGTCTAAAAACCGCCGTCCACCCGCCATGCGCATCGGCTTTCTGATCGCGAACTTGTTTATCATCGCTCCCTATCTGGTCTACCAGGCACTCACCCATCTAACGGCCCACGCGTATGGGACCAGCCTGATCTGGGCCGTTCTCTGTGTGGTCTCCACACAACTGTATCGATTAACCCTCTCCCCTGGGATGTCCGAGGCGGCACGAAAATTGGCCAATAGCGACGACATTCGCGCCGTTGGGACTCTCGCGGACGCCCTGGAGTGGCCCGACTCCGATATTCAAAAAGCGGCCCGCAGCGGCTTGA
Organism: Chthonomonadaceae bacterium; assembly: GCA_035295825.1. Lineage (GTDB taxonomy): Bacteria > Armatimonadota > Chthonomonadetes > Chthonomonadales > Chthonomonadaceae > DATGIG01. Next base: position 8,482 of record DATGIG010000813.1, read on the forward strand.
CCCGGCTTCTGCCGCAACTCCGAGCCACCGACGCCAACCTCCTCAACCCAAAACAGCGCCATATCCTCTACAAATCGCTGAAGATGAATAATTATAAGCACTGGATACCCGGCGACGCCGCCAAAGACCTGGCGTTGATCGAAACGATCCTTAAGGCTCTGGAGCAAGTGGGCGATAAAGAGGCCATTCCCTATGTGGAGCGCCTGATGCAGAACCGGTCCAACAATCCCCGAGATATCAGCATTCGTCAGAAGGCGGAGCAGTGTTATCCCTACCTGCTGCGTCAGGCGGAGACCAACGAGAGCAGCAAGATGCTCCTGCGCGCCTCCTCGGCGACGGAGATGTCGCCGGAGATCCTGCTTCGCCCAGCCTCTCCCAATCAGGGCGAAGCCGCCGAAGAGCTTCTCCGCCCCAGCACCCACGACCTCCCGTAGGGATAGGTCATCAGAAGAACGGCGTTCCGAAGGCATAATCTTCGGAACGCCGTTTTCAACTTCGATGGTATCGCCCTTAACTAAAATACCCCCGGTTGGAATCGAACCAACGGCCAACCGCTTAGAAGGCGGTTGCTCTATCCTCTGAGCTACGGGGGCGTATTACTTCTCCGCCAGGGCCGAGAAGTCTATCCATTTCAACCAATTCTGTTCGATCCGTGTCTTCTTACGATGGCAATTCGCACATCGGACCACACATTTTGCTATTTCCCGTTGAATGTTTTCAAGCGAACAGGCGTTCAAAGCCATTTGAGAGACATTGTTGGATTTAGAACGGATGTGGTCGAATTCGAGGACGAATGGATCACTCACCCCACAATCAACGCATGGATGAGTTTGCAAATAGCACATGAGAAAGCGCTGATTTCGTTCAATTGCAACGAGCTTCGATTTTGCCGACTTTGCTTTGTACTGCGCCATATTGCGCTCATAATGAGCACGCTTATATTGTTGCTGGCAAGTTCGGCAATGTCTGTGCAGAATGCGTTGGTGACG
>DATGIG010000814.1:0-3320 GCA_035295825.1 Chthonomonadaceae bacterium
GCCTGGCCGAGCGCATCCGCTGCGCCGTGGAGGAGCAGGCGTGTGTCATTATGGATGGCGAAGCGATCCGCCGCACGGTCAGCGTCGGCGTCGCCGCCTATCCGGAGGACGCCCTCAACCCCGACGAGCTGGTCCAGCGCGCCGACGAAGCCCTCTACCGCGCCAAGCGCGCCGGCAAAAACCGCGTCCTCTGGGCTTGAGGGAATGAATATATACGGTACTTTAACAATGGCTAACACTTTCATCGGACGTTACATAGTCGCTGATCCTGAGATATGCCATGGCAAGCCGACGTTTCGTGGCACTCGGATCATGGTGGATCAGGTGCTGAGACAGGTGGCTTCCGGAATGGCTTGGGAGTCGATAGTGGAGGAATGGGATGGCAGTATTACAAAGGATGCCATAGCCGAAGCGATCCGTCTGGCAGGTAAGGCGTTCGCGGACCATGCAGAGGAGTATACTGTTGAGAGCAAATCCGCATGATCGTGTTAGATGAGAACGTTCCGGGAACCCAGCGCCAACTCCTCAGGAGTTGGCGCATTTCCTGCCGCCGGATCGGCGTTGAGGTAGGACGCAAGGGGATGAAAGATGATGAGATTATTCCACTGTTGATGCAACTTCGTCGCCCGACTTTTTTCACTCTTGATTTAGGATTCTTTAATTCTCGCTTATGCCATCGGCGCTATTGTATTGCTTACCTGGCCGTAGAGGAATATGAGGCAGCTTCGTTCGCAAGGAGATTACTACGGCTGGAGGCGCTAGATACAGAGGCCAAGCGTATGGGCAAGGTAATCCGAGCCTCGCAAAGTGGGCTGGTGATATGGACTTCCTCTTCTCAGGCAGAAGTACGCCTTGGTTGGCAGAATCCCTGTTAGCATTTCGAACATGGAGATGACAACGTATGTATGTTACGCTCTTCATGGATGTCGAAGACCTCGTCGCGCCGGAGGCGGATGATATCGCCGGGACGTGCGCCGACATCCTCAGTGAGGAGGGCGTGCAGGCGACGCTGTGCGTGGTCGGAGAAAAGGCGCGGCTGCTGGCGCAGCGTGGAAGAGAGGATGTTATCGCGGCGCTGAGCCGGCACGACATCGGCGTACATACGGACCTCCATTCCATTCATCCTACGATTGCCGAGTATCTGGCGGATAAAGGGTGGGAGGACGGTGTGGAAGAGGCGCTTCGCCGGGAGAGACCCGGTGTCGAGGCGATCCGAGACGTGTTCCACGTGATGCCTTCCTGCTGGGGCGGGCCGGGCAACACCTGGGGACCGCAAATCTGCGAGGCGCTGCGCCAACTCGGTGTTCCCGCGTTTGTCTATGCTTACTCCGGCGTGCCCGGCGGCAGCGTCCACCGCTTCGCCGGCCTGCTGGCCTATCCGAACGGGCGCTATCTGCACGAAGACATGTTGCAGGATGATACGCTAGCGCGCAGGCATCGGGAGCGGCTGAGGCGCGAATTGCAGGGAGACGTGGAATCGGGTGTCTTCTGGCAGGGCGTATTTCTCGGCCATCCGACCCGCATCCTGCACGAGGAGTTCTGGGACGCGCCCAACTTCGCGGCCGGCGCTGATCCGCCCCACGAAGCCTGGGTCCCTGCCCGGCGCAAGTCACAGGCCGATCTGGACCGCGCGCTCGTCAACTTCCGGGAAGCGGCGCGCTTTCTGCGTGTCTTCCCCAACATCGCGCTGCGGACGGTCCGCGAGATGAATACTCTGCTCGCCGATACGCCAGCCATGCCCCTGGAACCCGCGGCGCAGGAAGCCATCTGGCCGCAGATCGAAGCCGACCTGCGCGGCATGAAAGGCTGGCCGATCCACCGGCCGGACCTGGACCTGAGCCGCATTCTCTACCTCACACACGAACGGCTGCCCACCCTGCAGCGCCTGGACACATTGGCCCTGACCCCCTGACCCTCGCTCCCACGCTGCCCGAAGGTACGAAGAGGGGGAACTTTAATGAAACCGCCCCGTTGGCGGACCGTCATGCCAGGAAAGAAACCCGCATGACAGAGGAGACAATGAAACCTACCCCGCTTTTCCTGGCAATGAGTTTGATCCTGCTCTGCTGGACGCTGGCGGCGCATGCCGATCGCGTGGACGACGTTGTCAAAGCGCAGATGCAGAAGCGCCATATCCCCGGCCTATCCGTGGCTGTCGTCCGCGATGGCAAGCCGGTCCTGATGCGCGGCTACGGTCTGGCCGATGTGGAGCGGAATGTCCGCGCCTCGCCGGACACGGTCTACGAGCTCGGCTCGATCACCAAGCAGTTCACCGCGATGGCGATCCTGATGCTGGTCGAGGAGGGCAAGCTCGGCCTGGACGACAAGATTCGCGCTTTTCTTTCGGATCTGCCCGCCGCCTGGAGTGAGGTCACGGTGCGCAACCTGCTGACGCACACGTCGGGCATCAAGAACTATACGGACATTCCCGACATTACGAAGCGGTGGAGGAACGATTACACGCACGAAGAGATCATCAAGCTGGTCTCCGGCGACCCGCTGGAGTTCGCGCCCGGCGAGAAGTGGGCGTACAGCAACACCGGGTATTTCCTGCTGGGCATGATCCTGGAGAAAGTGAGCGGCAAGCCGTACGGAGCGTTTCTGGAAGAGCGCATCTTCAAGCCGCTGGGCATGACCTCCACGCAAGTCAACGATCTGGGGGCGATCATCCCGAACCGCGCGTGCGGCTATACGCTGGCAGACAACTCCTTGCGCAACGCTGATTATGCGAGCATGACCTGGCCCTTTGCCGCTGGCGTCCTGGTCTCCACGGTGCGCGACATGGCGAAATGGGACGCCGCGCTCACCACAGGCCGGTTGCTCAAGCCCGCCAGCTACCGGCAGATGTGGACGCCGGTGACGCTCAAAGACGGCAAGAAGGCCGAGTATGGATTCGGGTGGGCGATCTCGGACTATCAGGGCCATAAGTTCATCAGCCACAACGGCGGCATTCCCGGTTTTGTCACCACCATTGACCGCTTTGTGGACGACAAACTCACCGTGATCGTCCTGACGAACTCCGATGTCGCCAACCCGGACACGATTGCGAAGGAAGTGGCCGGGGTTTATGTTCCGGCGTTGACCCCGATCGCGCCGAAACCCATTGCGGATAAAGACGCGCAAACGACCGCGCATCTTCGCCAGACCCTGGAAGCTCTGGCCGAGGACAAAGCCGATCCCGCCGCGTTTACGCCGGAGGCGCAGAAGGCGCTCTTTCCGGACAGAGCGAAGCAGGCCGCCGGTTTCCTGAAGACGCTCGGACCGCTCAAATCCTTTACCCTTCTGGAAGAGAAGGCGGAAGCGGACCACCATCATTATCA
>DATGIG010000815.1:0-5434 GCA_035295825.1 Chthonomonadaceae bacterium
TGGGACTATGCTGGATATACGGCTCTTTACAATCAGGTCTACGATGCCTTGAAGGCGGTCAACCCGCGCATTCAGGTCGGCGGACCGTACCTGGTCGTGGAGGGCGACGGGACCGATAGCGCGCAGTGGTGGGGCGCGCAGCCGATCACGGCGCGCAACAACCGCGTCCTCGACTACTGGCTGCAGCACGCGCATGGCGCGGATTTTATCGTGCTGGACCGCTCGGTAGTGGACGACGAGCTTGGGCGCAAAGAACGGACCGCCAGAGAAGTTATGGCGCATACCGCCGACATAGGCTCCATCTGCGATCAGGTCCGGGCGAAAACGCACCTGCCGATCTGGTTTGCCGAGTGCTATGGATGGACCGATAAGGCGGAGGACCGGCAGTTGCTGGCCGCCTGCATGGCGTCCCTGTTCGCGCATCTGATCCGGCATGGGGCCACTACCGCGCTCGTGTGGCAGCCACAGGATGACACGCCGCCCGATTGGACCCATGCGCTCTTCACAGACACGCGCCATCCAGGAGGTGGGCAGCCTTACCCTCTCTATTATGTCCTGAAGGCGCTGCACCAGAACTTTGGGCCGGGCACGCGGCTCTGTAAGACGATTTCCTCGTCGCCGGATGTCGAATCGCTGGCCTCCGTCCGCAAGACACTGCTCATCAACAAATCCGCAGAGACACTGACCATGCTGGTAAACGGGCGCAGCCACACCTTGCTCGGTTATGAGGTGCGGCTGATAGACACTCCCGCTCCCTGAACCTTCCTATCGTCGCTTATAGACGCGAATGTAGTCAATGACCATAGAGCCCGGGAAGCGCGTGGTGGCATCCGGGTAGCCGGGCCAGTCTCCGCCCACGGCCAGGTTCGCCAGCAGATACATGGGCTCGTGGGGAATATGCTCCGTCATGCGGAACCGCTCCTTGCCGTCTACGTACCAGATGAGCGCGTTCGGCTCCCAGTCGAGGGCGAAGACATGGTAACCGGCGGAGAAGTCCGGTCCGGTGAAGGAGTCGCCTTGGTGCTCGTCTCGCACGTTCTCGCCCCGCCAGTGATCGGTCATATACACTTTGTCCGGCTCGTGCCCCAGAATCTCCAGAATGTCAATCTCCGGCGGCCACTCCCGCGTGACCGGCAGCAGCCAGAAGGCGGGCCAGTAGCCTTTGCCCTTCGGAAATTTTGCTCTCATCTCGAACCATCCATACTGCTGCGCGAACTTGCCGTAGGAGCAGATCATACCGGACGTGTAGGGCATGCCGCCCATCGGCCGCCTCTCAGCCTTTAGCCGAAGCTGTCCGCCCGATACCGCATAACCGTCCGGGGCATAGTACTGTTGCTCGTTGTTACTGTGCGTGCGTTGATTGTTCGGATAGGAATCGATCCATTTGCCGGTATCCAGCTTCGATCCATCGAACTCGTCGTGGAAAGTCAGCTCCCAACCGGGCTTATGTATCGCGGCAGCCATCGGCTGACCCGATCGGGCTGATCCAGGACCGTTCTGGGAAACGGCAAACGCCGTGACAAACGAAGCCAGCAGTAAGAGGGCAGGAGGTAAAAAGGTTAGACTCATAGCGTGTTCCTCAGTGGCTATCGGGAGATCTCGTGACAGCGCCAGGGAAGCGGCGCGGGCCGCGCTGCGCCTGCGCTTCCGGGCTGAACTGGAGCCGCCCGTCCGGACCGCGCAGGACGGTAGCTTTTCGCATATTTGGGTTTTCGGCAGGTCCCGCATAGCTCGCCGCCGGATGAACGAGCAGGCGCCAGGCCAGGACCCCGACAGCCAGGACGACGATCCCGATAATGGCCGCGAACACACCCGGATGAATCTTCTGTCGCATGGGCGCAGCTCCCTCTAAAATCGGATGGAGGTGATCGCCGCTCTTCGCTCGGCACACGCAAGCGCGGCGACCACCTCCATTAGCTTTTACGGCGTGTCCCGCGTGGGATGGCATTTATTGGTGCTCAGGTTCTGCCATCGGATCCACCTGGCGTGGCCATCCATGAAGACCATCTCATTGCCGCCCAGATGACGCAGGCAGGGATCCACCGGCGTGCCTGTGGGAGCCAGCATGGACTCGCCGTTGTTATACTGGATGGCCGGGCAGTCGTTGGAGAGGCGCATCCGGTTGAACCAGCCGAGCTGATAGACGCCGGGGTCCGGCTCCGGGCTGCCGTAAAAGCCGAACGGAATGTTGCCATCCCCATCGGCGATCCAATAGGTGTCCGAGGGGAAGGAGACGCCGGCCAATGTCAGCAGGCCATTGCCATCATAGGTCTCTGCATTGGCGATGTAGCTCATCGGGATCGGCTTGCCCCAATCGTCCCAGAGGGGGTTGCTGCCGTCATCGAACCAGTTCAATTTGGAATTGGGGTCGCTGGGACAGACGTAGACGCCCTCATTCTTGATGTACGGGTAGAAGACGAGCGGCCACCAGACGTAACCGTTGAACTGCCTCCCGTCTGGGAGGGTGTGAATCTGGGGATAGAAGTTCCAGTCGATGAGGGGAAAGGCTTCGTCGTAGTCTTGCAGGTACATGTTGCTGGCAAGGCCGATCTGCTTCATGTTCGAAAGGCAGGAAGCCTGACGGGCCTTCTCTCGGGCCTGCGCAAAGACCGGGAAGAGGATGGCTGCCAGAATCGCGATAATCGCGATCACTACGAGCAACTCGATCAGCGTGAATGCGAAACGTGGACTTCGTGACGACATCGTTACCTCCTTGGCGACTTCGGCCAGGGTGTCTGATACCGGGATGAGAAGCGGGTAAGGGAAGAATGATATCGTGGAACGCGGTTCAGGGGGCGGTCACCTCCTTCGGCATCGCGACCGATTGGCGCGGGATCAGCTCGGTGGGCAGCATCTCGGGCAGGCCGTCATCCTCGCCGCAGCACATCCGGACCAGCTTGTTTAGGCCGCGGCGGCCCAGCTCGTAAGGAGATTGGCGGAGCACCGTCAGCGGGGGAGTGAAGCGTTGGGTCACCTGCATCTCGTCGATGACGATGATGGAGAGATCGCCGGGAATGGCAATGCCCGCGCGTTCAACGACGGAGAGCATGGCGGCGGCGAGGATGCCGTGGAGCAGAAGGGCGGTCGGTTTCGGGCGGAGGTGGCGCCACCAGGTCTCCAGCAAGGCGTCTTCCAGGGCAGTATTGCCGACCAGTAAGAGAGAGGGATCTACGGTTACCCCGGCCTGCGCCAGGGCGGCATGGAAGCCCAGTAGCCGCTCGAAGCCGTCGCTGTTCTCGATGCCCATGCTCACGAACCCGATACGCCGGTGCCCATGATCGAGCAGATGCCGGGTCGCCACCTCCATGCCGGAATGGTTATCGGCATAGACCAGAGGCAGCGGCGCCAGGCGGCTGCGCAGCGCCAGCCCGACGACCGGGATGCCCGCCTGATGCAATCGCTGCACGGCGAACAGATCGTCCAGTTCCCAACTGAGCGCCAGCACCCCATCGGCGCCCAGCCGATACACCGTTTCCGGGTCGGGGACGGGCTGCTCGGAATAGTAGACGATATGCACGGTCTGCTGGGTGGCCGCCTCTTCGCGAATGCCGGCGAAGAGCGGGTTGCAGTAGTCGTCCTGCGCCTCGTAAGGCCGGGCGCTGACCATAACGCGAAACGTCCGGTTGGAATGCCGGGGATGGGCCACGTAGGTCCCGCTGCCCTGGACGCGCGTCAGGACACCGGCCCAGACCAGCTCGTTGAGGGCGCGATTGATGGTTACGCGACTCCACCCGTACTGAGCCTGTAACTGCGCTTCGGTGGGAAGCCGGTCGCCCGGCTTCAACCGATTCCGGTGGATGTAGCGCTCGACCGTGTTCTTAGCCTGTTCATAGCGCAGGGTGCGCTGCGGAACGGCTGGACTCGTTGAAATTGTCTTTTCTTTCGTCATCTTATCCGCTCAGAAGCGAGAAAGACCGATCAATTTCCCGAATATGGGCCATTATAAGACGAGTCGATAGGATTTGTCAAGTCTCTATTTTCTCTCTGCTTTCTTGAAGCAGGAGGGTAAATTCTCAGGATCGTCATGAAACGGGACTGGACTTCCTACCGTCCCTCATGTAACCAATCTACGCCGGCATGAATGGTTTGGCCGGTGAGGAGAAACAGTATGCAAGTGCCCTCCTATCTGCTTCCCAGACCACGTATGGATCTTTCGCCCGAGCTGCGTCAAGCCTTTGAAGCGCTGTTGGCTCCAGTCGGTGAGGGGAAGGAATGCCCCTTCCTGGACTATTTCCTCCCCGTGCCGAAATGGCAATTTCTATGCTATCTGACCGACACCAAAGACATTCTCCTGCATGGCACGGGCGATCCCGAAATATCTGAATTCGAGCCGCGTCCCTCCGATGACACGAATCCTTTTGGCGCGCAATGCGCCGTCTACGCGGCCGGGGATGGCATCTGGCCGCTCTCCTATGCCATCCTGAATCGGGAGCGCTATCCCATGGGCCTGCACAATGGGTGCGTACGTTTCAAAGACAGCTCCGGGCGCTACAGTATTCCCTACTATTTCTTCTCGATCACCCAAAGCGTGTTGGAGCGTGAACCCTGGCGGTCGGGCGTGATCTATGTGCTGCCGCGCGCCGGCTTTGCGCTGGACCCCCAGGTGAGCTATGCCGGGTACGAAATGCGCGTCGAGCACTGGGCCAGCCTGGAGCCGGTCAAGCCACTGGCAAAGCTCAGGGTGCAGCCGGAAGACTTCCCGTTTCTCGCCGCCATTCGCGGGCATGATAATGCAGTCTTGACAGAGCGCATGCAGACCAATCCCGACGGCTTTCCCTGGCTGGACCCGGAGGAGCAAGAGCGTATGGAACGCGAGCTGCAAGAAGTCCTGTTTGAGGAATAAGCTTCAGGCAAAAGGAGACGCGGGCTGCAGAAGCAGCCCGCGCGGTTGTTTGTACTGGCGAGGAAGGGATTACCGTCGAGGTCGGAAGCGGGCGCGCGGGAGCTGGCCCTCTTCCTCCTCTTCCGGCTGTGGGGGCGGTGGGCTGCCGCCGGGACGCGGGCCACGGCGGTCGCGGTCACGATCCCGGTCGCCGCCGCCCATGCCGGGCCGGCCGCCCCGGTCACGGTCGCCGAAGCGACCGCCGCCACCGCCCCGACCGTCCTCCGCGCGGCGGGCCATGCTGGGATCGAAGGGCTGATCCAGGTTGATGGCCGACAGGTTCACCCGGCCCTGCGGGTCTATTTCGATGACGCGCACCGGCAACGCATCGCCCACCTTCACGGCCTCTTCCGGCCGGCGCACGGGCGGTACGCGCAGGTGGCTGACATGGACCAATCCCTCCTTGCCTGGCAGGATCTCCACAAACGCGCCCATCCCGATGAGACGGGTCACGCGCCCGGTGTAGATCTGGCCGACCTCGACCTCCGCGACCATGTTCAGGATCGCGTCGGCGGCGCGCCGTCCGGCATCCTGATCCACGGCGGCGATGAA
>DATGIG010000816.1:0-5742 GCA_035295825.1 Chthonomonadaceae bacterium
GTGCGCAGCGAACTTCTGATTTCGGCCAAGCAGCGGGAGCAACTGACGGCGCTGGACGCGGACGCGCAAAAAGACCTGGGCCAGCAGATGCAGACCTATTTCAGCCAGAACTTTAATCCGCAGGACTTTCAGAACTTGACCCCGGAGGAGCGCCAGGCCAAGGGGCAGGAGATCCAGGCGAAAACCCAGGAGATCACGCAGAAATTCAATGAGGGACTGGACAAACGTATCGAGAAGATCCTGAACGGCAAGGCGACGGGCGGCGTGGCGCAGATGGATCGCCTGCACCAACTCGATCTGCAGTGGCGCGGCCCGCTGGCCCTCATGGACAAGACCGTGGCGACACCCCTTGCGGTGACGCCCGATCAGGATGCCAAGATCCAGGCGATCTTCCAGGATTATCAAAAGGCGAACATGGATGCCATGCAGAAAGTCATGGCTGACTTGCAGAACCAGAACGCCAATGGCGACGCTCCGCCGAACCCGCAGACCTTCCGACAGGAGATGCAGAAGCGCATGGCGGCCATCCGACCGGAGATGGACAAGATCAAGAAGGAGCATGGGGACAAGGTGGTCGCGTTGCTCACGCCGGAGCAGCAGCAGAAGTGGAAAGATATGCAGGGCCGTAAATTTACGTTCCGCACGAACGATACCCCGGCTCTCTGAAACCCTCCGCCGGATTTTCGCGTCGGTAAACCGGAGGCTTCCAAACAGAAGCCTCTGTTGCCGACGCGATGCCTGCTTTTAGATAGGCGCACTTATCAAGGAGACCCCACCTATGCGAGCTCGATCCACGTTTGCCTTCGCCGCAGCCCTCACTCTGGCGCTCTTGCCGGGAGTGCGGGCGCAGCAGAACCCCCAGCCGCCGGATGCAAAGCAGAAGGCGCAAGGGGTACAGCCCCTCAATCCCTTCGGTTCCGGCTCTCCATTAGGGCAATTCGCTCCGCTGATGATGGGCTTCGGCAGTATCTTCGGCGGTACGGTGGACCCCACCCACAGCAACGCCATGAACCTGCTGCAGCGCAACGATGTCCGCAGCGAACTGCTGCTGTCCGCACAACAGCGCGAGAAGCTGGACGACCTGAAAACCAACGCCCAGATGGATCTGATCGGCCGGATCATCGGCAGTGTCTCGGACTTTCAAGGGATCCAGGATGCGCCGCAGGATCAGCAATTGGAGCAGGCGAAGCAGGGCCTGTCGAAGCTACAGGACACCCTCCAGACCTATCAGAACGATCAGGATAAGGAGATCGCAAAGCTTTTGAACCTGAAGGCGACGGGCGGCGTAACGCAGGTAGAGCGCCTACGCCAGCTCGACCTGCAGTGGCGTGGTCCGCTGGCGCTTTCGGAGAAGAAGCTGGCGGAGGAGTTGAAGTTGACGCCCGATCAGCGCACAAAGGCTTCGGAGACGCTGGGGGATTATATGCAGGCACAGGGCGAAGCCATGATGAAGGCTTTTCAGGATGTCGGCAAGGGCGTTCAGGAGAACGCACAGCCTGGCGCCAATCCGCCCGGAGCGGGCTTCCAGTTCGGCGGCGGGTTCAATCCCGCGGAGATGCAGAAGAAAATGCAGGATGCCATGCAGTCCGACGCTGTGAAGAAGGCGCGCAAAGCGGCGGAGAAGAAGGTGTTGGAGACCCTGACACCGGAGCAGAAAGAGACCTGGAACAGTTGGCTCGGCAAGCCGTTCACCTTCCGCACCAACGACAACTGATGTTTCCCCTCACCCCAACCCCTCTCCCCTCACGGGAGAGGGGCTTATTTTGTTACACTCCGGCCAGGATCTTGTCCACGCGGGCGCTCACGTCCCGTAGATAGGCTTCGTCGCCGCCGCCCAGTTCCGTATTCATAAAGCTGTGGAAGCCGACCTCGGCGAAGGCGCGGCGCACCTCCGGCCAGTCGATATCGCCCTCACGCAGGTTGACGAACTGGTAGCCGTTCCGCTTGAAATCTTTGAGATGCACTTTGCGGATGCGCTTGCCCAGGGTGCGGATCCAGTCCTCCGGATAGCCGGAGATAACGACATTGCCGACGTCGAAATAAGCCTGCACCAGCGGATGGCGGAACTCGTCGATGTAGTGGGCGAACTCCAGCGGACTGAGCAGGAATTTGTTCCAGACCTCCTCGACCAGGATCATGACGTTCAGCTTTTCCGCCGTGGGGATCAGCGCGCGGATCTGCTTCTGGGAGCGCTCATACGCGTCTTTATAGCGCGTTTTGGGGGTGACGATGGCGGGAACGAGCAGAATATTGTCCGCGCCCATCCACTGCGCGCTCTGCAGCGCCGCCTTCGTCGCGGCCATACCGCGCGCCACGACGGCTGGGTTCGGGTCGGAGAGGGGCGCTTCCCAGCCCCCATAGATGACGGAGTGGATAGGAATCCCCGCCTTCTCCGCCGCCGACCGCATCTCCAGCGCCCGCTCCTTTTCCCCGATAGGCGGAACTTCCACCCCCTCGAACCCGACATCCTTCGCCAGTTGAAACCGCGCCTCCAGGGTCAGATTGCCGGGCAGCATCATAAACATCACGGACTTCTTCGGTCGATTGCCGTTCGGCTCCTGCGGCACGGGCGACGCTGCCGTGCCGGTCGCCAAGCCGACAGTCAGGGCTGCGCCGGTCGCCTGCCCCAGAAACTCGCGCCGATTGATTGCTTCCTTCATACACGCTCCTCGCTTTTCGTCCCATAGGGGAATGGGTTCGGCTTTACAGGCCAGAATGTTCGGGCTATAATAAGCGTGGGACTGTTCGCCCTGTGGAGGGCGTTCTCCTGCTTCGCGCAGGCTTGTCGTGTCTGGATATGCATACAGAGGAAAGATCATGACGTCGGTGTTCCAGTGCGTTCCGAACTTCAGCGAGGGGCGACGCCTCGAGGTCGTGGCGGAGATCGCCGCAGCGTTGCGCAGCACGCCGGAAGTGCGGCTGATTGACCACTCGGCGGACGGGGACCATAACCGCTGCGTAATGACGCTGCTGGGGGACGCCGGGCCGATCCGGCAGGCGGCGCTGGCCGCCGCCCGCGTCGCTGTCGCGCGCATTGACCTGCGCACGCACCATGGCGTCCATCCCCGCGCCGGGGCAGTAGATGTCCTGCCGGTGGTGCCGATCCGCAACGCAGGGCGGGAAGAGGCGGTCGCGCTGGCCCATGCCATCGGCACCGACCTGGCAACCGAACTCGCCCTGCCCATCTACTTCTATGAGTGGGCCGCGCTGCCGGGAAGGCATGAGGCGCTGCCCAAGCTCCGAGGCCGAGGCTTCGAGGCATTTGCAGCCCTGCCTCTGGTCGGCGACCTCGCTCCCGACCTCGGCCCGGACCATGTGCACCCGACGGCGGGGATAGTCGTGGTGGGGGCGCGCGGCCCGCTGGTTGCCTACAATATCGATCTCGATACCAGCGATGTCGAAGTCGCCCGTGCCCTCGCCCGCCGTATCCGCGCCGAGCGCGATGTGCGGCGGGAACTGACCGGCGTACGCGCCCTGGGCCTCTACCTCGCCTCCCGCGACCTGGCGCAGGTCTCTATGAACCTCACGCGCCCGGAACTTACACCGCTCTCCAAGATCTTCGATTTCGTGCGGGCCGAGGCGCATAAAATGGGCGAGGGGGTATTGGAGAGCGAGATTATCGGAGTCATTCCCCGCGCCGCGCTGGGCATGCTCCCTCCGGAAGCCATCGCCTGGAACGACTACAAACCGGAGCAGATCCTGGAAAACTGGCTGTGATGCCAGGAGAGGAGTTTCCAAATGCAGGAGCAGAGGTCGAACCGCGCAGATCCCTCCCAACTGGAGCCGACGGAGCGGTTCACCGTCCGCGTGCCCTACTACGTGAAGTATCGCCCCGGCTACCCGCCCGAACTGCTCGCCCTGATGGAGGAGGAGATGGGCCTGACGCCGCAGTCCGCTATTGCAGACATCGGTTCCGGCACGGGCCTGCTGGCGGAGATGTTTCTCAAGCACGGCAATGCGGTCTATGGGGTCGAACCGAACCTCGAGATGCGCCGGGCAGGGGAGGAGGCGATGGCAGCCTATCCCCGCTTTCGGAGCGTGAATGGCGCGGCGGAAGCGACGACGCTGCCGGATGCCTGCGCCGATTTTATCACGGTGGGGCAGGCGTTCCACTGGTTCGATGTTGTGCCCACCCGGCGCGAATTCGTCCGGATCTTACGGCTCGGCGGCTCTGTGGTGCTGGTTTGGAACCGCATTACGACCGACACCTCAGCCTTTATGATGGGCTATGAAGCGGTCTGGCGGCTGGTAAACAGCTTCACCCCGCCAAAGCCGGCAACGGAACAGAAAGATAGCCGTCCACGGGTGCATGCACGGGATATTCTCTGGCCCTCCGGCTACCAGTCCCGGTCGTTTCCCAACCAGCAGGAGTTCGATTGGGAGGGGGTTTACGGGCGCTTCCTGTCGGAGTCCTATGCGCCGCTACCGGACGATCCTCGCCACGACCCCGCCGTCGCCTTGTTGCGCCGTCACTTCGACGCCAACCAGGAGAACGAGCGTATCATTTTTCGCTACGAAACCTGCGCCTTCTATGGCCCATTGACGGCCTGAATTTGCTGCTCTTTCCTGATGAAAGGAGCGATCGTCATGATGCTACCAAATAAAGTGATACTCGCGCTCGCCGCCCTGGCGCTGCTGATGGCGTTTCCGGCGCTTGCCGACCCCATCTCCTCCCGCCCGTTTCATATGGGGTTCACCGGCTGGCCGAGCGACCTGACCCCCGAGGGCGCGCGTACCGCGCAGGATTTCGCCAATGCCCATGGCGACATTATCTCCGTGATGTTTATCGGCGGCATCCCCTGGCAGGAGGCGCTCGACAACAAGCCCTTCTCCAAGGACGTGGAGGAGCATTTGAACTACCGTGCCCCGGCAGGCAAGAAGCTCTTCCTCTCCATTTCGCCGCTCAATGCGGACCGGACGGGTATGGGACCCTACTGGGGCGAGAAGGACAATCTGCCGCTGCCGCCCCCCTGGAACGGGCGGGCGCTCAACAGTCCGGATGTCAAAAAGGCCTTTCTGCAATTTACCCTGCGCGCCATCAAGGCAATGAAGCCGGACTATCTGGCCATCGGGGTCGAATCCAATGTGCTGCTATCCCATAGCCCAACGCTGTGGAAGCAGTTGAAGGAGCTGCATCGGGAGACCTACCTGGCGGTGAAAAAAACTTACCCCACGCTGCCCGTCTTTTTCACCACGGAGGTGCTGCACTACAAGAAGCTGGCGACGGAGGCGAAGGATAAAGATCAGCCGGGCGAGGTCGCCGACCTGATGCACTACAGCGACCTGTTCGCCATGAGCATCTATCCCCACATGAGTTATGATGTGCCATCTCCCGTGCCGGGCGATTTTCTCAACTTCGCCACGACCTTCAAGAAGCCCATCGCGGTCTCCGAATCCGGCATGACCTCGCGCGATGTGGAGTTGAAGGCGTTCAAGCTCACCCTTCACGGCTCGGAGGCCGCGCAGAAGCAGTTTACCGAACTGCTGCTCAAAACGGCTGCCCGCGATCACTACTCTTTTGTTATCACCTTCGCCACCACGGACTTCGAGAAGCTGTGCGACAAGCTGCCCGCACCCTCCAATGACCTCGCCCGCATCTGGGCGTACACCGGGATGCAGACCAGCGACAAGCAGCCTAAGCCCGCGCTCGCGGTTTGGGACGCCTACTTAAAAGCTGCCTACAGCCCGCGTCGGTAGCGCACACATTGCAACAGCAATCCAACATCGATGGAACCCTTCATG
>DATGIG010000817.1:0-2355 GCA_035295825.1 Chthonomonadaceae bacterium
GTCAACGAAGTCATTTCAGCCTGCGAAAAGATCACCGGCAAACCGATCAAGAAGGTAGAGGGACCGCGACGCGACGGGGACCCGCCTCGCCTGGTTGCCAGCGCGGCCCTTGCAAAGGCGGAACTGGGCTGGGAACCGCAATTCCAGGATCTCGATGCAATCATTTCGACTGCCTGGAAGTGGGAGCAGCACCGGCGCTTCTGAAAGGAAGATCACCATGAAGGGAATCGTTCTGGCTGGTGGGAGCGGTACGCGTCTCTACCCGATGACCATGGCGGCCTCCAAGCAACTGCAGCCCATCTACGACAAACCCATGATCTACTATCCCCTCTCTACGCTGATGCTGGCGGGACTGCGGGAGATCCTGATCATCTCCACCCCCCACGATCTGCCCCTCTTCCAGCGCCTGCTCGGCGATGGCAGTCAGTTTGGGGTCCAGTTTCGGTATGCGGAACAGCCCAATCCGGAGGGGCTTGCGCAGGCATTCCTTATCGGCAAGGCCTTCCTGGAGGGCGGACCCGCTTGCCTGGTGCTGGGGGATAATGTCTTCTACGGGCATGGTCTGCCCCAGAAGTTGGAAGAGGCGGCGCAGCGTTCCGAGGGGGCGACGATCTTCGGCTATCGTGTTAAAGATCCGGAGCGGTACGGCGTGGTGGAGTTCGATTCCGAAGGGCGCGCGATCTCTCTGGAGGAGAAGCCGAAACAGCCCCGGTCGGACTACGCCGTCGTCGGCCTCTACTTTTATGATAATCAGATCACCGAGATCGCCGAGAGCATCAAGCCCTCGTGGCGCGGGGAGCTGGAGATCACCGACGTCAATAAGGTCTACCTCGAACGCAATCAGCTCAATGTGGAGTTGTTGGGGCGCGGTTTCGCCTGGCTGGATACCGGCACGCACGACTCGCTGCTCGATGCCAGCAACTTTATGGCGGTCCTGGAGCATCGCACGGGACTGAAGGTGGCCTGCCTGGAGGAGATCGCCTACGACCTGGACTACATTGATGCCGCGCAGGTCCTGGCGCAGGCGGACCGGATGGGCAAATCGGAGTACGCCCAGTATCTGCGTCGCCTGGTCGCGGAGCGCCCAGCAGACCGCCCTGAGAAGTGATCCCGCCGCAAAACAACTTTTCGCGTCCGTGAGGACGCTTGGCCGAAGGCCCTCCAGACGGGCACGTTCTGTGCCCGGCCCTGCAGAGCGCGCGAGGAGGAAGCGTTTGTCAGCGCTACAAACATCGAGAGATTTCCGCGTGCGTCGCATGGTTCGGCACGATCTGAACCACTCCTTCACCTGGTCGGTTCAGGAGGGCTGGAACATCGGCCTGCACGACCATGCGGTCTTCTTTGCCACCGACCCACAGGGGTTCTTCCTCGGCGAACGGGACGGGGAGCCGGTCGGCAGCATAAGCGGCGTGGCCTATGGCGATACTTTCGGCTTTATCGGCATCTACATCGTAAAGCCGGAGTTGCGCGGTCACGGTTACGGCATTCAACTCTTTCGGGCAGCGATGGACTATCTCGGCGCCCGCAATGTGGGCCTCGACGGCGTGATCGCCCAGCAGGAGAACTACAAGCGCTCCGGTTTTCGGCTGGCGTATCGCAACATCCGCTTCGGCGTCGCTGGCGGGGGAGAGATGCCTTCCGGCCTGACGCCTCTGTCCGCCGTGCCCTTCGAGAAATTGGAAGCTTATGACCGTCGTCATTTCTTCGCTCCGCGTCCGACGTTTCTGCAGGGCTGGATAAGGCAGCGCGGCGCAACCGCGCTCGGCGTGATACAGGATGGCAACCTGGTGGGCTACGGTCTGGTGCGCCCTGCGGTCCATGGCTATCTGATCGGCCCTCTCTTTGCCGAAGATCCCGCGACCGCGGATCTCCTCTTCCGGGCGCTCAGGGCGCAGCCTGCGGGCCAATCCGTCTTTCTGGATGTGCCGGAAGTGAACCCAGAGGCGCTGGCCCTGGCGCAGCGCTATGGAATGCAACCCGTCTTTGAGACCGCCCGCATGTATACTGGCCCCGCTCCGGATCTGCCGCTCTCGGAGATCTATGGGGTCACGACATTTGAACTGGGCTAAACTCCCAATCCAAGGAAGAGAAGCAACCGTATGAGCACGATAGAAACCGATCCGATCCCCGGCGTCATAACGAAATCTCTGCGCAAATACACCGACCCACGGGGTTGGCTGGTCGAACTGTTTCGCGACGACGAACTGCCGGAGGGCTTCGAGCCGACGATGGGCTACCTCTCGCTGACGCATCCGGGCATCGCGCGCGGGCCACATGAGCATCGTGAACAGTCGGATGGCTTTGTGTTCCTGTCCGGAACCTTCGAGATCACCCTCTGGGAAAACCGCTCCGGAC
>DATGIG010000818.1:0-8722 GCA_035295825.1 Chthonomonadaceae bacterium
CCATGGTGATGCAGCAGTGGCTGGCCGAACAGTTCAACGCCAACCGCCCCTGGGACCAGATCGTCACCGACATCCTGACGGCCAGGGGCGATCTGGAGACGAACCGGGGCGGCTACTTCTTCGTCAGCCGCACCCCCGCCAAGCCCGGACAGGGCTACTGGGTGCGGGCTGCCGAGCCGACGGCGGAGATGATCGCGCAGGTCTTTCTGGGCACGCGCATCCAGTGCGCCAAATGCCATAACCACCCCACGGAGCGTTACACCCAGGACGACTACTACCACTTCACCGCGCTCTGGCAGCAGATCGGCGGCAAGGGCGGCAACGACGACGGCGTGCCGGAGCAGTTGACGGCGAGCGAGAGCGGCGACGTGCGCCAGCCCCGGACCGACGAACTGATGACACCCCGCCCGCTCGACCGCTCCGACCTGGGCTTCGGTAAAGACGAGGACCGGCGCGTCAAGACCGTCGCCTGGATGATCCGGCAGGACGACTTCGCCCGCAATATCGTCAATCGCTACTGGGCGCGGTGCTTCGGCATGGGCATCGTCGAGCCGGTGGACGACATCCGTAGCACCAACCCCGCCAAGAACGAGCCGCTGATGCACGCCCTCTGCGATGACCTCCGCAATCACCACTTCGACCTGAAGTACCTGCTGGGAACGATGATGAAGTCGCGGACTTACCAGCTCACTGCCGTTCCAAATAAGACGAACAAGATAGACACACGCCTCTTCTCGCACTATCCGGCGCGGCGTATCAACGCGGAGGAGCTGCTGGATGCCGTGGCGCAGGTGACGGGCGTGCCGGACCGGTTCAACGGCATGGGATTGGGCGCACGGGCCTGCGAACTGGCCGATACGGAGATCCCCTCCATCCTGCTGGACACCTTCGGTCGCCCGCCCCGCGTGCAGCCCAGCGATGCGGAGCGCTCCTGCACTCCCGCCATCTCTCAGGCGCTGGCCCTCCTCAACAGCGAGGCGATCCAGCAGAAGATCAAAGCGCCGGAGTGCATCCTGAACCCGCTGCTCAAGTCTGGTAAGCCCGACGCGGAGATCCTGGATACGCTCTATCTCAGCGCCTTTGCGCGCCATCCCTCCTCGGCGGAGACCTCCGCCCTGCTCGCTCTTATCAAGCAAGCCCCCAACCGCGACGAGGGCTTCCAGGACGCCCTCTGGGCCCTGCTCAACAGCAAAGAGTTCCAGTTCGACCATTAACACAAAGGCCCTCACCCTCGACGGGGGTGGGGGCCAAGCGTCCAGGGCGGAGCAAGCAGCGAATTTATTTTTTCAGTGCGGCCTCGATGGCGGGCGCCAGTGCCTCACCCCGCGCGCCGACTGCCGCAATCTTGCCGTCTTTGCCAATGAGAAGGGTGAAGGGGATGGACTGTACCCCAAAGGCGACGGCATTCTCGGCTTCCCAGTATTTGCCGTCGTAGACCTGCCGCCAGGTCATTTTCTTCTCTTTCGTGAAGCTGACCAGCTTGTCCTTGGCATTCGCCTGATCCAGGGAGACCCCCAGGATCTCGAAGCCCTTGGAGTGGTACTTCTCATAGGCCGCGATCACGTTGGGAAGCTCCGCGACACAGGGGCCGCACCAGGTCGCCCAGAAGTCGATCAGCAGGACTTTCCCCTTGTACTGATCCAGCGATACCGCTTTGCCGTCGAGGTCCTTGCCGGTAATGGTCAAAGGAGCCGCGCCCACCTTCAGGCGGGGATCGAACATCGCCGGCTCTTTCGGCGGATCCATGGCCTTTGCGCCTGGAGCGGGCGTATACTTGAAGACATCGTCCGTCTCCGAAGGCTTCAGATTGATGTCGCTGAAGGTTTCGACGACCGCAGGCTTCTCATCCGTCGCACCTCCGAAAGAAAGCTTGCGCAGGAGATGGTCCTGTTTGCCGAAGGAGAACACGAAGCGCGAGGACTGTTGGCCGCGCGGAATGACCGCCTCGACAACCTCGCAGGCATCGCTGCCGACATTCGCATCAGCCAGCTTTTTCAATGACGCGGGTTTGCCGGGGATGATCTGCTTTTCGGCGCTGGGGCTGGTAAGCAGGATCGGCAGTAGGCCGACCCCGCCTCCACCGTTCATGGCGACGGTATTGACCATATCCTCGAACTTGGTGAAGGGCTGTTTGATGTAGGTGGTCTTGTCGCGCGAACTGTCACTATACAGCGATGTGCCATCCGACACCACATGGCTGACGACCTGACCTCGCTCTATCGTGGCGGTCAGCTTGTTGGGCTTCTTGAGCACGATTTTGGTCTTGGAGGTCGATCCGGTTTGTGTGGTCTCCATGGTTAAGGAGAGGGCGTTGATGTTCCGGTAGGCAGCAGCGACCTTATCCAGCAGAGGCTGAACCTCGGTGTCGGGCGTCTGTGCGTACAGGGCGGGCGCGATCAGCGCAAGGCCGATCGCCGTAAAAAGGGTGGCTGTTGTTTTCATGATGGTCCTATTATACATCAAAAAGAGGTCAGACATTCCCAGTATTGGCATCGCAATGGCAAAACTGGAGAAGGAGTGTTCCCATCAGGCTGCCGTGCTTTCGATAGCCTGAGCATATGCCGTGAGCGCGGCGCGCAGGGCGCTCGCCTTTTCGGGGTCCGCGACGACATCTGCCGCCTCAACCCGCTTGCCCCGGAGCGATACAGTGAGGGATACCTCGGGGAAGATACGCCCGGACATTACGGTGATGGTCTCGGTCAGTGAAGCCAGCATGTATTCGCCCCCTGGAGACGCCTGGAAGAGGGCGACAGGCTTTCCGATGAACTCCTCGCCGCTGACCAGCCAGTCGAGGGCGTTCTTCAATACGCCCGGCACGCCATGGGCGTACTCCGGGCTGGAGATCAGCAGGCCATCCGCCCACTTCACCCATGCGCGCAGGTCCTGCACGGCAGCCGGCTCTTCCGGCTCTAAATCCGGATTGAAGTGCGGCAGATCGCCAAGCCCCTCATACAGAGCCATCTCCACTCCCTCCGGGGCCAGGGCCACGGCGGCGCGCAGAAGCGTGGTGTTGGAAGAAGCCTGTCTCAGGCTTCCGGAAATCGCCAGGATCCGCATGTTTGCTCTTTCTAAATCAAAATCTGTGGAGACGCATCTCCTGGCTATTTACGCCTGACATCCTGGTCTTATCCGCACAAATCCGGTAGGATCAGGCGGATTCTCTCCTTGCCAAAACACGAAAATTATGACATACTGAGAGTATAGATCATTTCACCGAGAATCGAGCAAGTAAGATGCGTTAGGTCTTTTCTCATCTCAATATATCCTAATCAGGCGGCGGCTTTTTGCACTTGGGTGCAAGAGGTCCCGCCTTTTTGCGTTTCGGATACTCTCTCAACAGCAAAAAGGAGGAAGCATGAGCAAAAAGAGAGCGACGGGCTGCCCGGTGCTGACAGGCAAGGCGGCGTATATTGCGCGCCTGCAAGCCGGCGAAACCGTGAGTTTTCGGGAAGGCGGCAACAGCATGACGCCGCGCATTAAGTCGCGACAGAAGTGTACATACAGCCCGGTACGATCCCCGGATGATGTGAAAGTGGGCGATGCCGTCTTCTGTAAAGTCGGTGGGAACTACTTCACCCACCTCATCACGGCGATACGCGGCGATCAGTACCAGATCAGCAACAACCACGGTCACGTCAACGGTTGGATTACCTTGAACCACATCTTCGGTAAAGTCATCCGGATCGAAGACTGAGTTCCCTGGCGGCAACTTCGCCAATGCACGCTGGAATGCCTGGATGCCTCTCTCCGCAAGGAGGGTAGATCACAGGCGCAATTTCCCTGCCCATATAGCTCAACGGCAGAGCCGACGCCTCTAAAGTGTTGCGAGTCAGGGTTCGATCCCCTGTATGGGCATTTTTCATCTCAATAACAAGGAGCTAGAAAACCATGCTTTAGGCCCGATCTCCGCCGTTCTCCTGGCAGTTCGATATCCACATTGCATCGCATTTATGAACCTATCAGGAGAACAACACCATGAAAAAACTGAACAAGCAAATTACTGCCAGCTTCTACAAAGACCCGGAGGGGTATGTGGGGCTCCAGGAGCATTGGAGCCGGCTGATGCAGGATAAGACGCACCGCAAGTCGTTGAGGACAGCGCACCATCTCCTCTATCTGATCCTGCGCGGCAAGAACTGGCAGAGGGCGTTTGCGCCCGTGACCAACCCGGTCCAAGCTCGAAAACGGCGGTTTCTACCAGTGGGGAGCGCGGAAGGCATTGCTGGCGCTCCACGCCGATGGATTGGCGGAACGCCTGTTGGAACCGTTCGCACCCTTCCTGCATCCGAATGCGCTCCAGACCGTTCGGGAACTGGTCCCGCCGTTGGAATGGAGCGCCGATCCGCTGAAGCGGGAGCCCTACTGTGGCTGATACTCAGAACGCGGAAACGGTCTATGTATGCGTCCGCACCGACCTCCCGCTTGCGGATCAGATGGTTCAGGTCGGACATGCCTGTCTGGAGGGGCGTTTTCGGCTCTGGGGCCTGTCGAAGGCATAACCGGGATACAAGCGAACCGCCCAGTACATGGCGCCGCTCGGATTTTCCGACGCCATGTGTTGGGCGGTTGCGAAACGGGAAGGGAGAACAACCCGTAGAGAAGGTATCCCACTTTGGAACGGAAGCCCATAAATGGCATTCTGGCAACCTGTTCTGGTCCTGCTCCGGGTCCGCGCTCAAGTCTTACGTCATAAGATGGCGCGCAATCCGACGGCCTTCCTGGGCACCCTCCTGCTTGTCGCCGTACTGGCGCTGGCAGCATTCGGCATGGGCAACGCACTGGGCGTTTCGTGGCATGCAATGTCGGATCGGGTCGCGGAAGCGAACCTGCAGCGCCTCTGGCTGCTGATGCAAGGCTGCTGGCTGTTGGCGCTGCTGGTTCCCGGCGGCATCGCGCTGCTCGGCCCGCCGCCTTCCGGGGCGGCAATCCGGCCCTTTGCCCTGCGCCCGGCTCAGATCCTGGTCGCCGGGGTGCTGGCCTGCCTGTTGGATGTGCCTGCGCTTCTGGCGCTGGTGCTGACCCTGCCCCTGATAGGAAATCTGTTGCTGGGCAGACAGATAGGGCAGGCGCTGATCGCCCTCATCGCCTTCCTCCTCCTGGCGTTGCAGACGGGCGCGCTGGCCCGCCTGTTATCCGCCCTGGGCGCCCTGTATGCGCGGCGCGTGCAGCGGTGGGTGGAGACGCCCGCGCTGGCTGTGCTCCTGTTGGTCGGCCTCTGCATCGCCGCCCCGCCGGCGTTCGCCTCCCTGACCACATCGTCCGGGCAGAGGATGCAGGCGCGCTTCGCTCCGCTGACGGAGACCGCATCGTCCCGCTTCTCCCTCCTGCTGCCCTCCAGCCTGGCGGCCCGCTCCGTGTCCGCAATGCGCTGTGGGGACTATCCGGACCTGTTCGGTGCCCTGGGCGGATTGGCCGTATGCCTGGGCCTGACGACAGGTGCGGGGCTGCTGGTGCTGCGGCGCGGCGACAATCCTCCTGCCGCCCGTGAAGGCAGGCCCGCCGCGCGGCCCCGAACGCGGGGAGCGCCCCGCGTCTGGGAGACCCGCTCCGGGCCGCTGCCGCAGTTGTGGGCGCTGGTGAAGACGGAGTTTCTCCTGCTCCTGCGTCGCCCGGAGAGCTACCTGCCCCTCCATAAGCCCGCCGGCATGTTTCTGCTGGGCGCTTTCGCCTTCCTCGCGCCGGATATGAGCAAGGATCCCACATACAACCTGAAGGTGTATCTGGGCCTGGGGGCAGTACTCTACGGTCTTTTATGGCAGATGCAACTCCTCTGCAACCGTTTTGGGACAGAGGCCGGGACCGGCGCGCTGCTGTTCGGCTTCTCTCTGCCGCGCCGTCGCCTGCTGCTGGGTAAGAACCTGGCCCTGTTCGCGCTGCTGCTCGTGCTGGACAGCGGCGCAGTGACCGGGATGTGCGCCGTCTCCTCTGCCGTGCAGAACATCCCCCTCCTGCTCTGCTGGCTGCCGATGATCCTATTGGTGCTGACGGCGCTGGGCAATATCGTGTCGGCGCTGCAGCCCTTTGCCATTGCACGCCATAAAAAGACCGGGTTCGAGCCGCCCGATGCGCTGTCCGGCGCTTATATCGCGGTCGGCTGCGGCACGGCTCTGCTATTGGCGCCCGTGCCGAGGTTGCTTGCGCTGGGAAGCATCGGAGTGCCGGCTGTGGCAGGTTACCTGCTCGCGCTCTACGGAGCCTCGCTCTGGCTGGCCGGGGCGCTGCTGGCCCGGAACGAGTTGAAGCTGATCGGACGCCTGGACGGCAGAATGGAATAGATCTCTCAAATCAGTTTGCATTTTGCGTCCGTATGGACGCTCAGCCGAAGGCTATTTAGGCGGGTACGTTGTGTACCCGGACGAGAGGAAGACGCATGCAACCGGATGACTATAGCATCGATGACTACAGCATCTATGTCCATCGGCTCAGCCACCGCTACGGCGAGCGCACCGTGCTGAAACGGATCGAATTGCGCCTGCTGCCCGGCGCGTTCTTCGGCTTTTTAGGTCAGAACGGAGCCGGAAAGTCCACGCTGATCCGCCTGCTCTGCGGGTTCACCCCGCCGATGAAGGGCGAGATCCGGGTGGCGGGCGTAGATATGGTCCGAGATCCCATGGCGGCGCGGCAGCATATCGGCGTCGTGTCGGAAGATGTGGCCCTCTACGACCGCCTGACCGGCGCGGAGTTTCTGGAGTTTGCGGGCCAGATGCACGGCCTCTCCGCAGCCGA
This sequence comes from Chthonomonadaceae bacterium, assembly GCA_035295825.1. Taxonomy (GTDB): domain Bacteria; phylum Armatimonadota; class Chthonomonadetes; order Chthonomonadales; family Chthonomonadaceae; genus DATGIG01. The sequence goes on from DATGIG010000818.1 coordinate 6,727, forward strand.
GGCGCGCAAGCGGGCGTCCGACCTGCTGGAGCGGCTGGATCTGACGGATGCAGCGGGCCGAGCCATCGGCTCGTACTCCCTGGGCATGCAGAAGAAGACGGCGTTTGCCGCTGCCCTGATCCACGCTCCGCGCGTCCTCTTTCTGGACGAGCCGTTCAATGGCGTGGACGCGGCCTCTACGCGAACTCTCTGCGCCCTGCTGAAGCACCTCACCGGCGAGCGAGGCGTCACCGTCTTCTTCACCTCCCATGTGCTGGAGATGGCGGAGCGCCTGTGCGACCGGATCGCCATTCTGCACGAGGGTGAGATACAGCGCCAGGGGACCGTGGCCGAATTGAAGGCGGAGGCCGTCCAGCAGGGCGCGGCCCTGGAGGAGGTCTTCCTGCAACGGACGGGAGCGCGCATTGCGGAACACGTGGCGCTCGAATGGTTCGCATAATCCTGGTGCGCTTCCATGCAGCATTCTATGCTTGATCCTGCGGCTTCTGGTAGTAGCCTATTCCTTACCCGGTAGAGACAAGGATCGCCGAAAACAGCGAAACAGCGCCTTTCCCGAGGAATCTCCCTAGGGAAAGGCGAATCTATTCGGAAGACGGATCTGCTGGAGCGGGAAGCCGTCCGATGGGCAAGGATGGAAACCAATTAAAGGAGGAAGCGCAGACCAGGCAGACGTTCGGATCCCCTTCCGGCCTGGACTGACTGGCAATTTATGGAGACGACCCCTACGCCGAGTACCACGGGGCAAATCGCGACCCAGCATGAAGCCGCGCGTTTGCAGGATCTGACGCCCCACCAGATCAAATCCGGCATCGCCGCCTGGCTCGGCTGGCTCTTCGACGGATTGGACGGCACCCTCTACACCCTGGTCGCGGCTACCTTTGTCCCCCAGTTACTGCACATTACCGGTAAAATCGGGCCGGCGGAAAAGCAGCTTATCGGCCAATATAGCTCCTGGATCCAGGCGGCGTTTCTCGTCGGCTGGGCCATCGGCGGCGCGGCCTTCGGTCGGCTGGGGGATCGGATCGGTCGCAGCCGCACCATCACCCTGACCATCGTGACCTTCGCCCTGTTCACCGGCCTCTCCGCCTTTGCCCAGACCTGGCAGCAGTTGCTGGTTTTTCGGTTTCTGGCGGCGCTGGGGATCGGCGGCGAGTGGGCGGCAGGGTCGTCGCTGATTACCGAGACCTGGCCCAAGCGCTGGCGCCCCTGGGTGAGCGCCACCCTCCAGACGGCGTATCAGGGCGGCTACTTCCTGGCGACCGTCAGCCTGTTGATTTTCAACTCCTACCTTCCGAACCCGAACAACATTCGCTGGATCTTCCTGATCGGGGCGGTTCCCGCCTTTCTCACTTTCCTGCTGCGACGGCACATTCCGGAGCCGGAGGAGTGGGATCGCGCCAAGCACGCCGGCGCGCAGAAGTCCAATGTGTTCGAGCTGTTTCAAGGGCCGACGCTGCGTACCACCGTCCTGACGATCCTGCTCTGCTCGGTCGCCCTGACCACCGTCTGGGCCTTGATCTTCTGGAGCACCCAGCACCTGCAGAACTTACCGGACATCAAGTCCTGGACCCCGGCGCAGAAGACGGATTATGTCACCCGTGCCGTTGGGATCGCGACAGTGGCGGCAATGGGGGGGAACTTTGTGGCCGCGTTCTTCGCCCGCCGTTTCGGCTATCGTGTGGCAGCCGTCCTGATGTTTCTGGGCGGCCTGCTGGGCATGGCCGGCGCCTATGCCGTTCCCCATAACCACGTGGAGATGTACTACTGGCTGCCCATCGCGCACTTCTTTGTGCAGGGCGTCTTCGGCCTGTTTCCGATGTATGTCCCGCCGCTCTTTCCCACGCTGCTGCGCACCACGGGCGCCGGCTTCTGCTATAATATCGGGCGCGTGGTAGCCGCTGTAGGAACCATCGTCTTCGGCCTCTTTACCAAGGTCGGCGACTATCGGATGGCCCTGCTCTATGTCGGCCTGCTCTATATCCCCGGCATTCTGGTG
>DATGIG010000819.1:0-2939 GCA_035295825.1 Chthonomonadaceae bacterium
CAGGCGCAGAATATGGCCCTGGAAATAGGTGCCCAGATAGAGGCGGCCGTCCGGTCCGGTCTCCATGGCCCAGGCGCCGCCTTCCGGGTTTTGCCAGACCGTCGGCTTGCCCGTGCCCGGCGCGTAGGCGACCAGGTCCAGGCTGGAGAGATAGGTATAGCAGACGTAGAGCCGCTCGGTACCGTTCGGCCCCGGCCCGACCAGCGAGCTCATCGCGCCGCCCCGCCCGATGAACACGCCCAGGTCTTCGAACCGGCCCGGCGTATTCAGCGCCGCCAACGCCAGCGCCGCCATCCCCGCCACGACCCAGCCTATCCCCACAGCTCCCCTCCCATTTTAGCTACTCTCCAGCCTGTCCCCAATGCATTGTGGTGGCGTAGAGCCGGAACCCCAGCCGCTCCCAGAACCGCTGCCCTAGCGGATTGGAGGCCAGCACCTCCAGCGCCACCCGGCAGCCTGCCGGGAACTGCTCCTCCACCAGCAAAGAGAAGGCTTGCCTGCCCAGACCTTGATGGCGATGCTTCCGCTCGATATAAAAATGGCGGATGAAGACGAGCGGCCTGTCCGGTTCATACGGTTCCTGACGCGGCTGATACACCGCATAGCCGACAACCTCCTGCTCCCGAAGAAACAAGACGATCTGCCATCCGAGCAGCATCCAGCCGTGTATGCGCTCCTGCAAGGCATCCTGCCTCATCGGGTTACGGCTGCCTTCATCTTCGATCAGCCGCTTGTTCATCCGGGCCAGCAGCGGCAAGTCTGCTTCCGTGGCGTCTCGAATGGTTAAGAGAGACATCTCCTACTCTCTCGCTCGTGTTATGGCTTCTATTAGAATACCTGGATGACATCTTCATTGGCTTCCTTACCGGATGTTGAAAACACCCTGCAGGAAAGGCCCCCACCCCCAACCCCTCCCCCAAGTTTGGGAGAGGGGGGCCTCCATTGAAAGCAGGGTGCGTCCCCCAGGACGCTTGTTTTGTCCAGACTGGGGTTTTCAACCCCTGACGGCGCCTTGATATAACGTCGGGGAGAGCGGGCATGTCGTATAATGATTGCGAGAGCGATTTAACATTATCCTGTGCAATGGTGACAGAGAAGATGAATCATCCTGACAATCTGGCGGAAGCCGTTCATCAGGCCATCAAGAGTGGTGATGCCTATTTAGGAGCATGAGGATGCAGGAGCAATTTTTAGAGGGACAGGTGGCTGTCATCACGGGCGCAGGCCGGGGCATCGGGAGCGCCACCGCGCGTCTGCTGGCTCAAGCGGGCGCTGACCTCGTGATCGCCGCCCGCACCCTGTCGGAATTAGAAGAGACGGCGGCAGAGGCGCGGGCGCTGGGGCGTTCCTGCGCCGTTGTCCCCACCGACGTCGCCGAGGAGGCTGCCTGCGAAAACCTGATCGAGCGTGCCCTGGCTCTCCACGGCAAGATAGACATCCTCATCAACAACGCTGGCGCCGCCCGCTTCAAGCCGATGTGGGAACTCACCGCTGAGGACTTCGATCTGAACCTCAACGTCAACCTGCGCGGCACCTTCTTCTGCGCGCGGGCCGCGGTCCGGGCGATGATTCCACGTCAGAGCGGGCACATCATCAACGTGGCTTCCAACTCCGGCAAGAAGCCTTATGCCACCCAGGCCGCCTATTGCGCGGCAAAGGCAGGCGTCATCGCGCTCTCGAAAGTGATGGCCGTGGAGCTGCGGCCCCACAAGGTGAGAGTGAGCGTAGTTTGTCTGGGCGGAGTGGATACCCGCCTCGCTGCAGAAGCGCATCCCACCCGCGACAAGACCGGTTGGATACAGCCCGAGGACGTGGCCGAAGCGATCCTCTATCTGCTCTCGACCCCTCCTAATATCACCACAGATGAACTGGTGATAAGACGCTTCGAGGCCGACCCGATATGAGACTATTGCCTGACTCCTCTATGGTATTTGCCCTGTCAATACAGTCTGAGGACGCTCATTGGCTGCTACCCGCAGCATCTTGTTCCCGCCTTTCAGGAACTCATAATCGACCTGCCGAACTTCGACCGCATAACCCCGCCGTTGTAAGGCTTCCATAGCAACGGGCAGGGGAGGAGAGATCTTATTGGAGAAAGCAGTGAGCAGGGGGAAGACGCGCACCTCTCTGGCTACCCGCGCCATCTCTACAAGGGAGTTCACATGGAACTCGGCAGAGAACTGGTCGCTGTAGGTGAACAGGAAGTGGGAACAGAGAGCCAGGTCGAAATGGCCGGAGGGAAAGGGCAGGGTGGGCAGTTCTCCGACGACATAGCGGCCATCCTGCTTGCCTTGCGGGTAGTCCTGGAGAAAATGGCGCATGACTCGCATCCGGATTTCCCCTAACTGCGCTGGGGAGCCGTATAGGTGCCAGAGGAATTTATCTTTGTGGGCCTCATTAAGAGCCAGCATCCGGGGATAGCTCTCGTCTATTCGCTGTTGGATTTCCTCGGTGGAGAACTGGTAGAGTGGATCGCAGGCCATCACCGACTTGCCCTGCTCGGTCATTTCGGCGGTGAAACTGCTTGGCCCTGCCGCGCAGTCCAGAATGCGCCCGTTCAATCCCTCGGGCGTGAGGGCGAACATGGCGCTGTACTCGCTTGCCGAGCGGCCCCAGGGGACCACGTTTTCCAGATGCAAAGCCACTGCCTGCCTCCCTTATCCTCGGTTCGCCGGCAGCGGATGCCGGCGCTTTCTGCTCTTGCGGCTGCCTATAGAATACCGGAAGGCGCAGGTGAAACGCCGCCCTGCCTCTTTGCCGGATCGGCGTGAAGCAGGACGGCGTCGGTAGGAAGCGCACGTAGACATGCCGCTGATGGGTCGGTTTCGGGAGCGGCCTGCGAGGATAGGCGGCAGGCCGCCGGTTGGTTACTGTCGGGCAGCGTTGCGCCGCAAGGCGGTCCGCCGGCTAAGGAGGGTTCGCGCCGGCTGCGCCCGGTG
>DATGIG010000820.1:0-5930 GCA_035295825.1 Chthonomonadaceae bacterium
GTTGACGCCTCTCTGGTCCCAGCCCTGGAACCTGCTTCATGAGGAGGGATTTGCCCCGCCCGCGTCGAAGTCTGGCCTGTAAGGACACATCCACAGGAGGACGATGCGGTGATTTCAAGGTGGAATACCGTGCTGGGAGCAGCAACAGTCGCAGTTGCGCTATGCGCTCCAGCCGGGGCGCAACAAGCAGGAACGTACCATGGCCGGAAGGCATGGACGCTCCAGAACGACCAGATACAGGTCATCATCATACCGGGTGGGGGGCATATCGCCAGCCTGACCCTCCGCTCCGGCCCGGCAGCGAACCTCAATCCGCTCTGGCTGCCGCCCTGGCCCTCCATCGAGCCGGGCGGCTGGGCGAAAGCGGGCGGCGCTTACGGCGATAAGCCCGGCGCGCAACTGCTCTCGTCCATTCTGGGCCACAACATCTGCCTGGACTTTTTCGGCGCGCCCTCGGATGCGGAGACCGCCGCAGGCATCCCTGTCCACGGCGAAGCCCCCACCCTCAACTGGAAGGCGACGGCCTCCAGCGCGAATATGCTCTCCTATACCACCACGCTGCCCAATGCCCAAATGAAGGTGACGCGCACCCTCACCCTCACCCCCGCCTCCTCCGCCGTCTGGATCTCCGAGACTGTGGAGAACCTCTCCAACCTGGATCGCCCGTTCGGCTGGAACCAGCATGTCACGCTCGGCCCGCCCTTTCTGAAGGAGGGCGAATCGCTCTACGATATGAACGGCGGGTGGAGCATGGTGGACGCCAAAGAGTTCAGCAAGGGCCAGCGGCTGAAGCAGGGCGGGGAGTTCACCTGGCCGGATGCGCCCACCAGCGATGGCGGCACGGTCAGCCTGCGCGATTGGCCGAAGGGCAACAAGTCCAGCGATTTCACGGCCTCCCTCATCGATCCGGCCAGCGATTGGGGCTGGTTCACGGCCATCAACACCCACAAGAACCTGCTCATCGGCTACATCTGGCCCCGTAAGGACTGGCCCTGGGCCGCCAACTGGGAGGAGAACAAGTTCCGCGACGGCAAACCCTGGAACAGCCAGGGCGTGACACGGGGCATCGAGTTCGGCACCACGCCCTTCGCCTACTCCCGCAAGGAGAGCGTGATGATGGGCAAGCTCCACGATACCCCTGTCTATCGCTGGATCTCCGCCCGCGAGAAGCAGACCATCTCCTACGCCGCCTTCCTCGCCCCGATCCCCGCCGGAACGACCGGCGTGAAGAGCGTCGAACTCACCGGCGACAGCGTGAAGATCACCCTCACCGGCGTAGATCAGACGCTCACCCTCCCGCTGAAACACTAAGGGATAATCTCACCACCCGCTACGCTAGAGGACACAGAGAGCACAGAGGTTCACAGAGAAAAACAGGAGAACGATCCACAGATTGACGCAGATTAACACAGATTACAAACCTTCTTTCCCATTCAAGGAGATAATCGTTCTTTTGTTCTCTGTATGGCTTTGAATCTGTGAATAAATCTCTTCTCTTTGCTTTCCTCTGTGTCCTCTAGCGTAGCGGGTGGTGAACATATTGCCCTTTGCGGTGTACTAAACAGATAGTCTTCGGTCGGGAGGGCGTTATGTGTTTCCATCGTGTTCCTTCGTGGCTTCGTTTCTTTGCGTCTTTGCGCCTTTGCGTTCTTCGTGTTCTTTGCGTGAGCCTCTCTCTCCTCTCTTGTATTTCTCTGTGTCTCTGTGCCTCTAGCGTAGCGGGTGGTTCTACGCTTTCTGATGCGGATAAGCACTTTGCGCAGAAGAGCTACGCCGCTGCTCTGAAAGAGTATCAGGCGGCGCAGAAGGCCGGGCAGGTTCCCGACGCACGCAAGGACGAGGTCGCCTACAGGATTGCGGTCTCGCTGGGCAAGAGCGAACAGTGGGACCGGGCGCTGGAGGCGAGCCTGGCGTTTGTGCAGGCACATCGCGGGACGGTCTGGGAGGCACGGGGATTGTATTGGATGGGGCGGCTCTATCTCGCCGTGCCGCATGAGGGCTGGCGCGTCGGAAAGACCATCACGCGGGGCGCCAATGTGCCCCAGTCCGCGACCGATGAGAAGCCTGAACAGCTCTATCTGCAGGTTCAGGACGCCCGGAACTGCATCGACGCCCTGGAGGCCGCCCGTGTGCTCTTCGATAAGCTTCCGCACGCGGCGGACACCCGATCCGAAGAGATCCAACTCAATTTCGACCTGGCCCATGTTTTGGCGGAGGATGGTCGCCTCAGCAAGTGGATGGCGGAGAAGGTCTGGCAGCCTCCTGCGGATCCGATGTGGAAGCTGGATGCCTCCGCTACTTATTCCCCCGATTGGCCGATCATCAAGCGGATCTTCCATCTCTATGCCCAGAGCGTCGCACTGGCTCCCGGAGCGCACTCGGCGGCGTTGGCACGCTTCGGCAGCGCCTTGATGCTCAATCGGTACCAGCATGAGATGCGCAATTATGCCATACGCTGGGAGGAGAAGAAGTATGTTCCTATTCCCTTCCCCTATCAGGGTGAGGATCCCGTGGAGGCTCTGCGGCGGTTGGTCCGTGACTTCCCGAACGACCCTATCCGGGATCAGGCGCAGTTCACGCTGGCTGTCTTTCTGGAGCAGGATGGCAAGTACACCCTGGCAGAGAAGGAGTTGCGCCGCCTGATCGCCGAGCGCCCCAAAAGCCGGTGGGTTTCGGATGCCCACGCGTATCTCCAGGGCCTCGGCGCGCATTGCCTGGCGCTGCAAGTAGCCGGGACGCAGATCGTTGGGAAGCCCGCGCAGTTCGGGATCACCGCGCGCAATGTGAAGCGGGTTCACTTTGCGGTGTATCCCGTTCATCTGGCGGAGGCGATTGGGCAAGGGAAGGCGCTGCATGACCCCGACCGGGAACTGACGGCCTTTCCGTTTGCAAAGCTCACCGATTTGCGGCGGCAGTTCGGCGCGCCCCTCGCGGAGTGGGACCGGACAATGGGGGATAAGGGGGATTATCAGCCGACGAACGCCACCCTCACTCTGCCTGTGACGAAGCCGGGCGCCTATGTCGTGGTCGCCTCCGCGCCGGGCGTGCGGACCGCAGCCCTCGTCACCTACACGGACCTTATCCTTGTGGAGAAGATGGACCGCGAGGGGGCGCTCTTCTTCGCCACGGATGCCCACTCTGGAGCGCCTGTCGCCGGGGCACAACTGCTGGTGAAGCAGATCTATAGCGAAAAGGACAAATCCCATGTCGCTATTGTGCGGGCGATGACGAATGCGGAGGGACTGGCGACGGTTCCCTGGCCGTACCAGACCGGACGCTCCAATTTCCAGATCGCGGCTCTGGCCTGGAAAGCCGAGCGTTGCGCCCTCACAGACAGAAGTTATTGGAATGATTACGACAACAGTGTAGGCCACTTCAAAGTCTATGCCACCACGGATCGCGCCGTCTATCGCCCCCTGCAGACCGTTCACTATCGCGAGGCGGTACTGGAGCGCAAGGGCGGCGCGTTTCAGCCAGCCGCCGGACGCCAGTTCCATGTCGAGGTCTTCGATCCCAATGGCAAACGCATCTACGCGGCCCTGACCCGCTCCAACGCTTTCGGCAGCGTCAATGGGCAGTTCAATCTGCCGTCCGATGCTCCGCTCGGCGAGTATAACCTCCAGTGCGCGGTCTGGCAGGCAGCAGATGCCTCCGGCGATACGGGGGGCAATGCGTTCCGCGTCGAGGAGTATAAAAAGCCGGAGTACGTGGTTACGGTGACGCCGGAGGCCGAGCGCGTCCGCCTGGGGCAGCCGACCGGCGTCAAGGTGAGCGCAAAATACTACTTCGGCGGCCCGGTCCCAAATGCTAAGGTCACGTATCGGGTCTACCGCAACGGCTACTCGCAATCCTATCGCTTCCCGCGCGCCTACGACTTCCTCTATAATCCCAACGCGAGCGACGACTTCGCGGCGTTCCACAACGGTGAGGTGGTTGCGCAGGGCACGGCCCGCACCGATGCCGTCGGAGAGGCAAAGGTCACCTTCCCGACCCAGGCGGATAACATACGCTGGAAGGATATCGACCTTACGTATACAGTCGAAGCCGATGTACAGGACGCCAGCCGCCGTACCATCACCGGGACAGGGACGGTCAAAGCCACCAAGCACGATGTGGCCGTCTTCCTCGACTTCCCGCACGGCTATGCCACGAAGGGCGACCGCGTGGACGTCGAGATCATGACCCTCAACCCGTCCGACCAGCCGATCTCCGTGGAGGGCGTGGCGAAGGTCTATCGTCAGCCAGATACTGAGAAGGGCAAGCCGGTAGAAGTCTTCTCGCAGCCGCTCCTGACCGATACCCATGGGCGCGCCATCCTCCACTGGAACGCGCTGCAGGCCGGATACTACCAGGTGGCGTTCGTCACGCGCGATACCGCAGGCGAGGAGGTGCGGGGCGAGACCGATCTCTGGGTGGATGGGCAGGCTCTCACACGGGGGCGCTTCCACTATCGCGGCATTTATCTCGGGGTGGAGAACCTCTACTACGAGGAGGGACAGACCGCAAAGGTCCTCCTGGTGACCCAGGAGCCGGACTGCACGGTGCTGCTCACCCGAGAGGCGGGCAATGAGATCCTCGAAAAGCGCCTCGTCCACATTCCGGGCCGCAGCCTGACTCTCTCCATTCCGCTCACGCATCGGGATGTACCCAATGTCTTCCTCTCCGCCATCCTGGTACGCCATGGCGAACTGCTTCAGGCGACCCAGGAGCTCTTTGTCCCGCCGGTCCGCCAACTGGCTACGGTCGAGGTCAAGGCCGATAAAGCGCAGTACCATCCCGGCGAGAAAGCCACGTTCCGCCTCCAGGCGCACGATTGGCAGGGCCGCCCCTTACGGACGGAACTCGCCGTCTCCGTTTCCGATGCCGCCCTCTCCTACATCCAGAAAAACTATGCCCCCGACATCCGTCTCTACTACTACGGCGACCGCCGCTCTATCGGGACAGAGGAAAACGGCTCGACAGACATCAGTTTCGACGGCTGGGACGAAGACACACAAACTTATCGGATATACGTGGACCACCCTCTGCTGCAACCGGATGGTATGGGGCAGATCCCAAACTGGCCCCGTAAGGATCTGTATGGCAACTACTATAGCCAGGTAGACGCCTTGTACCCCTTCCAGCCAATGTGGCATGCTCCTCTGCGTAATTCTGGAAGAGGCGAACACAGTGTTAGCGCTTTAGCAAGACCTAGTATAGGAAGTATACCAAGGTCAATGTCCATGAGGTCTGGTGAGGGAGGAGGAATGATCGAGTATTCTCCGGCTCATAGCCGGAGGGGAAGAAGTTTATCTGGTGATACTGCACAGTGGCTTGTTGACATAAATGGCTTGCCACCAGACCCAACTACCAACATCATTAGGGAAGGTTGGGGCATAGACCATTATGAATCCAGTGGTAGAGCTGATAGACGTTGGATACCCCTCTCACAAAGGCTTCTCGACGAAGGCATAGGATTGGAAGCGCCGATCTTGCGTAGCAAATTCGTGGATACGGCTTTCTGGACGCCCGCCGTCATGACCGATACGCAGGGCAATGCCACCGTGGAAGTCACCTGGCCCGATAACCTCACCCAATGGAACGCCCATGCCGTTGGCAACACGGCTTCGGCCCAGGTCGGGACCGGCGAAGCGCAGGTCACCACGAAAAAGGACCTTATCGTCCGCCTGCAAGCGCCCCGCTACTTCGTCGAGAAGGACGTGATGGTGCTCAGCGCCAATGTCCACAACTATACAGGTGAGGTTGCCCGCGTCAAAGTCCAACTCGATCTCGGAAATGACTGTTTGGAGGTGGTGCCTACCCCCTCACTTCTGGTGGCGGGGATACACGGCGTTGAAACGCCGGTCTACGCTTACGAAGCCCACCTGCGTGGGCTCAAAAAGCCCCTCTCCCAGAATGGGGGAGGGGTTTGGGGTGGGGGCCAGTCCGCG
>DATGIG010000821.1:0-4167 GCA_035295825.1 Chthonomonadaceae bacterium
TTCCCATCGTCCAGCCAGATCCGTTCTCCGGCCTGTATGTCGGAAAGAATGTCGGCAGGCAGGCAGGGAATATGCGCGGGATGGAGCAGGCTACCCTCTGCATTGTATTCTGCGGGTTTCCCAGGCGAGGCGTCACGGGTAAGAACCAGCGTATCTCCCCGGCGCAGCCGAATGGAATGCTCTACCGGGGGCAGTTCGGCCACCTGCAGGTCAACCGGAGAATCAACCGCCGAATCGGCGGAGGCGGTGCGCCGAAATTGAAACGGGGTACCGGAGGTCACGGAGGCCTTCTCCGCACAGGTCGCCCAGTAGCCGCCTTCGGCTTTCTCAATTATCACGAGATCATACCAGGTTTCGGCAGCGTTCCGGAACGCCAGGATATCCCCGGGTTGGAGCAGGTCGAAGCCGTGGCCGGTCACCGGTACAACCGCATCCGCAGATTGCGACGCGTCGTCTGATCCGGCAGGAGAGAGCCAGATCCGAGCAGGGACGCTCTCAAGACCGGAATGCTTCCGATGTGGTTTCCATTTGAGTCGGGACGGCTTCGATTCCACCGGCCCCGTCCGCAGTTTAGGGCCGGCCAGGTCCATCAGAATGCGGCATTCCCTGCCAAGTTCCGCTTCCGCCCGGCGCAGGTGCGCCACCATTCTGGCCCAGGCAGGGGCATCATCATGAGCGCAGTTAATGCGCATACAGTCCATCCCGCTCGCCAGCAATGAGCGTACCAGTTCATAATTCTCCGCGGCTTCGGTGGACATCGTGACCATGATACGCACATGACGATGCGGCGGTGTGGGGCCTAATAGCGTCTGGGTGTGCGCTTCCAGCAACTCCTGCCCTTCCGCATAGCCAAGTGTCCGTTCCGTCGCGGGAGGAAGCTCCGGTGTCTCCGCAGCCTTACCACTGAGCAGATGTAAGAGACATAGAATCGCATTCAGCGTACTGAGCACGTGCGCTTCTGAGCGCCCTAACGAGGAGAGTCCCAGCGCTGCCAGGCGCTCTTGAAGCGGTCGGATGTCGTACTGTCGCAGGCTGATGTAGTGGAGCAGGTTGCGTGCGCTCGCCTGGTAGGTCGGGTGCAGGCGTAGCCATCGTGTGACCGCCTCCGCCTCCTCCACAAGAATCCGTGTCCGGAGCGTGCTTACCTCATGCAGAAGCTCTCGGGCTTCCTTCACATTCGTGTCGTTATCGCGTGGGAGCGGCATCGATCTCTCTCCTTACACTAGCGGCTCCTCCATTATACCGTGTGTAGCGATCGCGTAATCGGATATTAACGTTTCTGATTTTTTCGGGTATGATATAGACCCCACAACGATGTGTGAGAGCCCCGCTACCGACCTGACGATCAGGACGTTCTGATCCGTCTCATTCAACGCACCGCCCTGTTCGCTCAGTGGCAGGCGCGGTCAGAGTGTCCCAAGCAACACTTTATCTGAAGGAGATTCGTCAGTATGTATCCTACAACGTCAACGCGCGATTCGCACCGCCCCGTTCGTTTCGGATTTACCCTGATCGAACTGCTCGTGGTCATCGCTATCATCGCTATCCTTGCCGCCATTCTGTTCCCGGTCTTCGCGCAGGCCCGTGAGAAAGCGCGACAGACCATGTGTCTCTCCAATATGAAGCAGATCGGTCTGGCGGTCTTGATGTATGTTCAGGACTACGATGAAGTGATGCCGCTTGCCTATCACAATGCCGCCACGGGCGACGCAAACGGCACGGATACCAACTTCTACGAGTCGTGGTGGGCCATGATCTATCCCTACAACAAGAACAATCAGGTGACCTCCTGCCCCTCCAACCCCAATAATAAATTTCCGGTCAGTTCGATCCTCGATGTCCGGCTGGGCCTCAAGGCCAGCTATGGCGTCAATACCTTCGACTTCTCCCACGTGAAGGGAGCCTTCAGTCGAGATCCCGGATTCCAGGGCGATCCGCGGGATACGGTGTCTGTCGCCCTGGCCGACATGGTCGCTCCCGCGCAGTTGATCGGGGTGGTCGAACATACCCTGAGCTTTGCGGAATACGACGTGACGCAGGGGTTCGGCATCTACGACGCCCCGACCCAGGAGACCTGCTTCCCGGATTTCGAGACTCCTCCCACCGGGGATCCGGGAGGCGCCCTCTGCTATATCTCCTCGGGTAATCTGTTCGCCGGGCATTCGGGACGCGTGAATGTGGCGCTCATGGACGGGCATGCGAAGTCGTTTCGGCCGTCCCAACTCATTCAGAAGGCCCCCGATCCGGGCCAACTGGGGGTAGCGGGCAACGGCGCGAACCTATGGACCGCCGATCAAACCCTATTTACCGACAACGACACCAGCGATCCCTACTCCGGCTCCAATGCCAGCTATTCCAATATGCTGACCAACCTGAACTATTCGGAGAATCTGTACGATAAGTAAGGCGTTGCGCAGGGTTCCAGCCGCAGAAATGGGAATGCGCTGTTTCTCCGGAACCCTGCTTATCTGGCGGTCTGGAGATTGCCTTGCTGGAGAGACTTTTCACCCTGCGAGAACGGGGAACCGGGGCGCGAACCGAGGTGATGGCCGGGCTCACGACCTTTATGACGATGGCCTATATCATTTTCGTCAACGCCTCTATTCTCAGCAACGTACCCGGCCTGAAGAATAGCCAGCCGGCGCTGGCGGCCGCCACCTGTCTGGCGGCCGCCATACCGTGCTTGCTGATGGGCCTCTGGACCAACTCCCCCTTCGCGCTCGCTCCCGGCATGGGGCTGAATGGCGTGCTGGTCTACGGCGTCTGCCTGGGGCACGGCGTGCCCTGGCAAACCGCGATGGGCATTGTGGTCGTTGAGGGTGCCGTGATCGCGTTGCTGGTGCTGACCCGAACCCGCGAGGCGATTATGACGGCCATTCCGCTGGCGCTGAAGCGGGCCATCTCCGTGGGAATCGGGCTGTTCATTACCTTGCTGGGACTGGTCGACGGCGGGTTCGTGAAGATGAACATTAAGGAAGCGCCGCTTACCTTCGGTTCGTTCCATGATCGGGGGGTACTCGTGGCGACCGCGGCGCTGGCGATCACGCTGGCGCTGTTCGCCTTGCGTGTGCGCGCCTCGCTGCTGTTGGGCATCCTGGCCGGCACGCTGATCGCGCTGGCGACAGGGGTGGCCCATCTGCCCGAGGGGGCGCATCTCTTCTCGCAGCCCGGCCTGACCACCTTCGGCCATGCCGATTTCCTGACGGTGTTGGGGCATCCCGCGCTCTGGGCGACGGTGCTCGCGTTCGTGATGAGCGACTTTTTCGACACGATGGGCACCGTGATCGGGGTAGGGCAGCAGGCGGACCTGCTGGATGAGAAGGGACGCCTGCCGCGTCTGCGCGAAATCCTGTTCGTGGACGGTCTGGCGGCGCTCTGGGGCGGCGTTTGCGGCGCATCCAGCGTCACCACCTATATCGAGAGCGCAAGCGGCGTCGGCGTGGGCGGACGCACCGGCCTGACCACGGTTGTGGTCGGCCTGTTGTTTCTGGCGGCGCTGTTCCTCTCGCCCCTGGTAGGCGTCGTACCGCCCGTCGCGACCGCGTCCGCCCTGATCGTGGTCGGATTCCTGATGCTGTCCGCCGTGCGGGATATTCCGTTCGACCGCATCGAGGAGGCGCTTCCGGCATTCATCACACTGGTCACGATACCGTTCACCTACTCGATTGCGCGCGGCATCGGATACGGTTTCATCACCTATCTGCTCCTGATGCTGGCGCAACGTCGCTGGCGCGAGATCAACCCGCTGCTGGTGGTCGTCTCCCTGCTCTTCGCGCTTACTTTTGCTCTTGAGTGACCCGGAGGTTACTATCCATGCCAACGCGATCCCTGTCGTGCCGAATGTTCCTCCTGTTGCTGCTGGTCAGTCTGAGTCGTGTGATAGCGGAGGGGCGCGAAAATACGCCGACCCTGGCCGTCCTCGGCATCCAGTCCGAAACCGACGCGCTGATGCAGCAGATGACCGACCGGCAGACGACGAAAATTGCGAACGTACCGTTCATCACCGGCAAGCTGGGCGGGCGGAGGATCGTCCTTGCGCGCTGCGGTGTGGGCAAGGTGAACGCCGCCATGACCGTTACCCTGCTCCTCGATCACTTTCACCCGCACTATGTGGTTTTTACCGGTTCCGCAGGCGCGCTCGACCCGGCGCTCGCGCCCGGTGACGTC